>DRMH01000037.1 GCA_011322625.1 Thermosulfurimonas dismutans
CGTCAAAAACACGGTAGCCGAGGGAGGGAAGGTCCTTTTCGTGGGGACCAAACGTCAGGCGCAGGAGACCATTCGCGAGGAGGCCACCCGTTGCGGTATGTATTATGTGGATCATCGCTGGCTGGGGGGCACCCTCACCAACTTCAAGACCATCCGGCAGAGTGTGGAAAAGCTGCGTCGGATAGAACAATGGATGGAAGACGGTACCATCGAACGTTTCCCCAAGAAGGAACGCCTCAAGCTGGAACGTCTGCGGCAGAAACTGGAACGCAACCTGGGAGGCATCAAAGACATGGAGTCCCTGCCCCAGGTCCTCTATGTGGTGGACCCGAAGAAGGAAGAGATCGCCGTGCTCGAGGCCCGCAAGCTGGGCATACCCGTGGTGGCCATTACCGACACCAACTGCGATCCGGACCTTATTGACTACATCATTCCCGGAAACGACGACGCCATCCGGGCCATAAAGCTTCTTACCTCGCGCATAGCCGATGCGGTAATGGAGGGGCTGGAGATCTATAGGGAAAAACTGGCTGCCGAAACGGATAAGGAGGCCGCCGAGGCCGAGGAAGAAATCTCCGAGGAGGAAAAGGCGCAGGCCATCATCGAGGAGGTCCTTCAGGAGGAGGAAAAAGAGGCGGCTCTGGAGGAAGAAGCCCAAAAACTTGAGGAAGAGGAATAGAAAGGAGGACGAAAATGGCGGAAATAACCATGGACATGATCAAAGAATTGCGGGCACGCACCGCCGCGGGGTTTATGGATTGCAAGAAGGCCCTGGAAGAGGCCGGTGGGGATATGGAAAAGGCCGTGGACATCCTGCGCAAGAAGGGCCTGGCCATTGCGGCCAAGAGGGCGGCCAAGGCTACCAGCGAGGGGGTGGTGGCGGCCTATATCCATGCCAACCAGAAGATAGGGGTGCTGGTGGAGGTAAACTGCGAGACCGATTTCGTGGCCCGCACCGACGAATTCAAGGAGTTCGCTCATAATATCGCCATGCAGATCGCGGCCACCAGTCCCCTGGCGGTAAGACGCGAGGACATCCCGGCCG
Organism: Thermosulfurimonas dismutans; assembly: GCA_011322625.1. Taxonomy (GTDB): domain Bacteria; phylum Desulfobacterota; class Thermodesulfobacteria; order Thermodesulfobacteriales; family Thermodesulfobacteriaceae; genus Thermosulfurimonas_A; species Thermosulfurimonas_A dismutans_A. Next base: position 1,046 of record DRMH01000037.1, read on the forward strand.
AGGTCCTGGAAAGGGAAAGAAAGCTCTACGAGGAACAGGCCCGGGAGAGCGGAAAACCCGAGAACGTCATCGAAAAGATCGTCCAGGGTAAACTGGAAAAGTTCTTCCAGGAATCGGTGCTCCTGGAACAGCCCTATATCAAGAACCCGGACCTCACCATCCAGGATCTCCTGAACGAACTTATCGCCAAGACCGGGGAGAAGATCGTCATCCGTAGATTTGCCCGGTTTCAGGTGGGTGAGGAATAGTGGAACCGCACTATCGCCGGGTTCTGCTCAAGCTATCCGGGGAGGCCCTGGGCGGGGAGGAAGGAAGCGGTCTGGCCCCGGATCGCCTTGAGGCCCTGGCCCGGGAGCTGGCCGAGGCCCGGGCCCTGGGGGTGGAGCTGGCCCTGGTGGTGGGGGGAGGGAACATCCTGCGCGGGGCCTCGGCCCGGGGGATCGACCGGGTGCGAGCCGATTACATGGGCATGCTGGCCACCCTGATCAATGCCCTGGCCCTGGAGGACGCCCTGCGGCGGGTCGGGGTCCCGGTGCGGGTCCTTTCGGCCCTGCGGGTGGAGGGGGTGGGAGAACCCTATCACCGGGAAAGGGCCCTGGAACATCTGTCCGCGGGGCGCATCCTGATCCTGGCCTGCGGCACCGGAAACCCCTTTTTCACCACCGACACCGCAGCCACCCTCCGGGCCCTGGAAATCGGGGCCCAGATCCTCTTCAAGGCCACCAAGGTGGATGGGGTCTATGACGATGATCCCCTGCGCAATCCCCGGGCCCGAAAATATGATTATCTTTCCTATGAAGAGGTCCTGGCCCGGGGGCTTAAGGTCATGGACGCCACGGCCATTACCCTGGCCCGGGAACACGGACTTCCCGTAAGGGTCTTCAATATGTTAAAATCCGGGCAGATAAAAAGGGCCCTTCAGGGAGAAAATATCGGCACGCTGGTGGGGGGTGAGAAAGCATGAAAGAACTATTCGATGATGGACGCCGACGGATGAAAAAGAGCCTGGAGACCTTCCGGGAGGAAATGGCCCGGGTGCGTACCGGGCGGGCCTCGGTGAGTCTGCTTGAGGGCATCAAGGTGGATTATTACGGCACCAGGCTGCCCCTTCCCCAGATGGCCACCATCACCGTACAGGAGGGGCGCTATCTCATCATCCAGCCCTGGGATGTCAACGCCATCAAGGCCATCGAAAAGGCCATCCAGGAATCCGATCTGGGCCTCACTCCCACCAGCGATGGCAAGATCATCCGTATTACCGTGCCCCCCCTTACGGAGGAACGCCGTAAGGAACTGGTCAAACTGGTGCGCAGGATGGCCGAAGAGGCCCGGGTGGCCATTCGCAATATCCGGCGCGAACTCATGGACGACCTCAAGAAGATGAAGAAGGAAGGGGAGATCTCCGAGGACGACTTCCGGCGCTATCAGGATCAGGTCCAGAAACTCACCGATGAATTCATCCAAGAGATCGAAAAGGTCCTTGAGACCAAAGAAAAAGAAATACTGACGGTCTAGGCCGGTGGAACTTGATCCTGAAAGACTGCCCCGCCATGTGGCCATTATTATGGACGGCAACGGCCGCTGGGCCAGGCGGCGGGGGCTTCCCAGGTTCTTCGGGCACCGCGAAGGGGTAAAAACCGCCAAACGCATCATCACCAAGGCCTGCGAGATCCCCATACCGGTGCTCACCCTTTATGCCTTCTCCCGGGAAAACTGGCAGCGCCCCCGGGAGGAGATTGCTGTGCTCATGGACCTCCTGCGGGACTATCTCCGGAGTGAGCTTCCGGTGATGCTGGAAAAGGGTATCCGTTTCCGCATCATCGGCGAACGGGAAAGATTCCCTCAGGACATCCAGGAGATGATCGCCCGTTGCGAGGAGGAAACCGCCTCGGGCCACCGCATGACCCTGGTTCTGGCCTTAAGTTACGGCTCCCGGGCCGAAATCGTTCGCGCCGCCCGGCTCCTGGCCCAGGCGGTGCGGGAGGGCCGGATCTCCCCGGAGGAGATCGACGAGACCCTCTTCTCCGGTTTCCTCTACACCGCGGATCTCCCGGACCCGGATCTCCTCATCCGCACCAGCGGGGAAAAGCGGCTTTCCAACTTCCTGCTCTACCAGTGTGCCTACACCGAATTCTATTTCACCCCGGTCCTCTGGCCGGATTTCACCGAGGAGGAATTCCTCAAGGCCCTGGCCGATTATCAGCGCCGGGAAAGGCGTTTCGGAAGGATATGAAAAACCTCATCCTGCGTGTACTTACCGCCCTGTTCCTGTTGCCTCCTCTGCTTTACCTTATCTGGAGGGGGCCTCTGTGGGCGCTTTTCGGGTTGAGTCTCCTCCTGGGAGGGCACGCCTTTCGGGAATGGTGGGAGATATGTCGGTTTCCCCGGGGCCTATTTTACATCTCCTGCGGGGCCTATTTCGGGGCCTTTTTCCTGGCCTTAAAGACCCTCCCCGGGGCTCTCTGGTTGCTGGTGGCCCTTCCGACCCTTTATTTTCTGATACATTTCCGGAAAGAGGATTTCCTCGGGCACTTCACCCGGGCCTTAAGCGGACTTTTTTATCTCTTCCTGGGTTTCTGGGCCCTTTTTCTCCTGGCCTCCAAAAGCCGGGGGGATCTCCTCTTTCTCCTGGCGGTGGTCATCCTGGAGGACACCGGAGCCTATTTCGGAGGGCGTCTCCTGGGCCGGAGTCCTTTCTTCCCGCGTATAAGCCCCAGGAAAACCCGGGAGGGGTTCCTTATCGGATTGATGAGCGGAACCCTGGGGGGGCTGGCGGTGAACCACTGGCTGGGGCTCTTTCCCTGGCCCCTGGCCCTTTTCCTGAGCCTGGCCCTTTCCCTGCTTTCCCCGGTGGGCGATTTACTGGAGTCCATGGTCAAACGATCCTGCGGGGTAAAGGATTCCGGAAGGATCCTCCCCGGGCACGGAGGGCTTCTGGATCGAGTGGATGCCCTGATCTTTGCGGCCCCGTTTTTTTATGCCTTTCTGGAGGTGTGGGGTTGAAGACCCTGGTGGTGCTGGGTTCCACGGGTTCGGTAGGGCGCCAGACCCTGGAGGTGGTGGAGGCCTTCCCGGAGCGCTTTCGTGTTCTGGGGTTGAGCGCAGCCAGCAACTGGAAGCTTTTGGCCGAACAGGCCCTACGATTCCGCCCCCGGGTGGTGGTCATCCAGCAGGAAGACCTTTACCCCCGTCTGCGGGAGGCCCTGCCCCGGGAGATCGAGGTCCGGGCCGGGGACCGGGCCCTGCGGGAACTGGCCGCCCATCCAGAGGCCGATCTGGTGGTCTCGGCCATTGTGGGGCTGGCCGGTCTGCCCCCCACCCTGGAGGCCCTTTCCGCCGGGAAGACCGTGGCTCTGGCCAACAAGGAGGCCCTGGTCACCGGGGGGGAATTGATCCTGAGGATCCTCAGGGAAAAGAGGGCCCGCATCCTCCCGGTGGACAGCGAACATTCGGCCCTGTTTCAGCTCCTCAAGGGGCACCGGCGGCGCGAGGTGCGGCGGCTCCTCCTTACCGCTTCCGGAGGGCCCTTCCGGAAACGTCCGGCGGAAAGCTTCGCCCGCATCACCCCCGAGGAGGCCCTGAAACACCCCCGCTGGCGTATGGGAGCCAAGATCACCGTGGATTCCGCCACCCTTATGAACAAGGGGCTGGAGGTCATCGAGGCCCATTATCTTTTCGGGATCCCCTATTCCCGCATCGAGGTCCTCATCCATCCGGAAAGTATCGTGCATTCCCTGGTGGAGTTCCGGGACGGCTCCCTTCTGGCCCAGCTGGCCCTTCCGGACATGCGCCTCCCCATCGCCTATGCCCTCTCCTATCCGGAGAGACTTCCCCTGCCCTACCCCCGGCTGGACCTGACCCGTTCCGGTCCCCTGACCTTTGAGATCCCGGATCTGGAAAAATTTCCCTGTCTGGCCCTGGCTTACGAAGCCGGAAAAAGCGGGGGGTTCTGGCCGGTGGCCCTTAACGCCGCCAACGAGGTGGCGGTGGAGGCCTTCCTCTCCCGGCGACTGGGTTTCCATCTCATCCCCTCCCTCATTCGGGAAACCCTGTCCCGGCTTTCCTTTTCCGGAAAACCGGGTAACCTAGAGGAAATCCTGGCGGCCGACCGCCGGGCGCGAGAACTGGCTTACGATCTGGTAGAAAGGCTATGCTTACGGTAGTGGCGGCTTTATTTGTACTTTCGCTCCTGATCATCTTTCACGAATGGGGGCATTTTCTGGCCGCCCGGCTGTGCGGGGTGCAGGTACTGCGTTTCTCCGTGGGTTTCGGTCCGCGCCTCCTGGGTAAAACCATAGGGGAAACCGAATTCTGTCTCTCCGCGGTCCCGCTGGGAGGGTACGTCAAACTCCTGGGGGAGGGAGAGGAGGAGATCCCGCCCCATCTGAGGGATCGGGCCTTTTCCGCCAGGCCCCTCGGGCAGAGGGCCTTTATCGTCTTTGCCGGTCCTCTTTTCAATTTCCTTCTGGCCTGGTTCATCTTCACCCTGTTCTTTGCGGTCAAGGGCAAACCCCTTCTCCTTCCCGAGGTGGGAAAGGTGCTGGACAACGGCCCGGCCGCGCAGGCCGGTATTCAACCCGGGGACCTGGTGACCGCGGTAAACGGGGTCCCGGTGCGCACCTGGGACGATCTCACCCGCCTGGTAAGGAGCCACGGCTCCCGTCCCCTGGTCCTTCGGATCAAACGAAAGGAAGAGACCCTCACCATCCGCCTTCGGCCCCAGATACGCACGGTGAAAAACCTTTTCGGCGAAGAGGTCCGGGTTCCGGTTATCGGCATCGTGGCCTCAGGACGTTTCGTCACCCAGAAAATCCCCCCTCATCGGGCCTTCACCGAGGGTCTTATCCGCACCCTGGCCCTGATCAAGCTCACCCTGGTGGCCATAGTCAAACTGGTCGAAAGGGTGCTGCCCCTTTCCTCGCTGGGAGGCCCGCTTCTCATCGCTCAGATGGCCGGTCAGCAGGCCCGGGAGGGTTTTATGGCTTTACTTCTTTTTGCGGGGATCCTCTCGGTCAATCTGGGGGTCATCAATCTTCTTCCCATTCCCATGCTCGACGGAGGGCATCTCTTCTTTTACGGGATAGAGGCCCTGCGCGGACGTCCCCTTTCCCTGCGCACCCGGGAAAGGATTCAGAAGGTAGGGCTGGCCCTTCTTCTGGCCCTGATGGTCCTGGTGTTTTACAACGATCTGGCCCGGCTCTTCCCGCGATGGGTACCCCATCTCTCCCGCCCCTGATCCTGGCCCTGGAGACCTCCGGCGAAACCGGGGGGGTGGCCCTTTACCGGGAAAGGCTCCTGGGGGAGATCCTCCTTTCGGGTTCCATCACCTATTCGCGGAGGCTCCTTCCGGCGGTGGAATTCCTGTTGCGACATCTGGATCTCCGTCTGGAGGAGGTGGATATCCTCGCGGTTTCCATCGGTCCGGGGAGTTTTACCGGGTTACGCATCGGTGCCGCCACCGTGAAGGGGCTGTCTCTGGCCCTGGGCAAACCGGTGGTGGCGGTGGATACCCTGGCGGCTCTGGCGGCCCTGGTGCCCGCCTCTCCCTATCCGGTGTGTCCAGTCCTGGATGCCCGCCGGGGGGAGATCTTCGCCGCCCTGTACCGCACCGAAGGGGACGAACCCCGGGTCCTTCTCCCTCCGGGGCTTTATTCCCCGGAGGCCCTCTGCGCCCATCTCTCCGGCCCCACCCTCTTCGTAGGGGAGGGGCTACGAGTCTATGGAGACTTTTTCCGGGAAAGACTGGGGGGAAACTTCCGACAGGCTCCGGGGCATCTCCGCGAGGGGCGGGCCTCGGCCGTGGCCTGGCTGGCCTCCCGCAAGGCCCTGCGGGGTGAATTCTGCGATCCCGCCCGGCTGGTCCCCTTCTATCTAAGAGCCACCGAAGCGGAAAGGAACCGGGGGTGGAGGCGTGCTTAGGTTCCTCCTGCGCCGGCTCCTTTCCCTCACCGTCACCTTCCTAGGGATCACCGTCATCAGTTTTGCGGTCATCCATCTGGCCCCCGGCTCCCCGGTAAGCTCGGTGGCGGAGTTCAATCCCAAATTCACCCCGGAGATGCGCGAAAGGCTGCGCCGGGAATTCGGGCTGGACCAACCCCTACCCGTCCAGTACTGGCGCTGGCTCCGGGGCCTCCTTACCCTGAATCTGGGGCGCTCCTTTGCTCCGGATCGCCGTCCGGTATGGGAAAAGATCCGGGAACGTCTCCCGGTGACCGTGCTCATCAACGTCCTGGCCATGCTCCTCATCCTGGCGGTGGGAATCCCCCTGGGGGTGGCCTCGGCGGTGAGGGAGGGCTCGCTATTCGATCGGGCGACCACGGTAACCGTGTTTCTAGGGTACGCCATGCCCGGTTTCTGGCTGGCCCTGCTGCTCATGCTCCTTTTCGGTATCAAGCTGGGCTGGCTTCCCATCTCCGGACTCCATAGTCTCATGGGGTACGAAAGTCTTAGCCCTACCGAAAAGATCCTGGACTGGGCCAAACATCTTCTGCTTCCGGTATTCGTGGCCGCCTTCGGAGGACTGGCCGGAATCTCCCGTTACATGCGCTACAGCATGCTCGAGGCCCTCTCCCAGGACTATATCCTTACCGCCCGGGCCAAGGGACTTCCGGAACGAACCGTGGTCTATAAACACGCCTTAAGAAACGCCCTCCTTCCCCTCATCACCATCCTGGGACTCTCGGTTCCCGGGCTCATAGGGGGAAGCGTGATCTTTGAGTCCATTTTCGGCATCCCGGGTCTGGGGCAGCTCATGTGGCAGGCGGTGATGGCCCGGGATTACCCGGTGATCATGGGGAACCTGGTGCTGGTCTCGGTGCTTACCCTCCTGGGCAACCTTCTGGCGGATATCGGCTACGCCCTGGCGGATCCGAGAATACGTCTGGAGGGACGGGCCTAGATGGGGGAGGCCCTGATCCTGCTCTGGCGTCATCCCTGGGGCAGGTTCTCCCTGGTGGGGGTGGGAATCCTGGTCCTGGTGGCCCTGGCCGCTCCCTATCTCACCCCCTACGATCCTCTGGCCATCGACGTCCGGCACGTGCTCGAACCCCCTTCCCGGGCCCATCCCCTGGGCACCGATCTCCTGGGACGCGACGTCCTCTCCCGGATAATTTACGGAACCCGTATCTCCATGGAGGTGGGGGTGGTGGCGGTGGGGCTCTCCCTGGCGGTGGGCACCTTCCTGGGGGCCCTGGCCGGTTATTACGGCGGGTGGGTGGATGGTCTCATCTCCCGGCTCATCGATATCATGCTCTGTTTCCCCACCATCTTCCTCATCCTGGCGGTCATCGCCTATCTCCAGCCCTCCATCCTCAACATCATGATCGTAATCGGTCTCACCGGATGGATGGGGGTGGCCCGGCTGGTGCGGGCGGAATTTCTGAGCCTGAGGGAAAGGGAATTCGTTCTCTCGGCCCGGCTGGCCGGGGCCTCGGACCTGCGGATCATCTTCCGGCACCTTCTGCCCAACGCCCTTCCTCCCATTCTGGTGGCCGCCACCCTGGGGGTGGGAAACGCCATCCTCATCGAATCGGCCCTCTCCTTCCTGGGCCTCGGGGTCCAGCCCCCCATCCCCTCCTGGGGGAACATGCTCACCGAGGGGAAGAGCTGTCTGGAAGTAGCCTGGTGGCTTTCGGTCTTTCCCGGCCTGGCCATCCTCATCACCGTGCTCACCTTCAATCTCCTGGGAGAGACCCTTCAGGAGATCACCAATCCCCGGAAACGCGTCTGATCCCTCCCGCTTGCCTCCCCGGGGGCCGTACTTATATTTTGAGCAGAAAATCCACGAAAGGAGGTGATCAATATGGCTGAGTTAATGCTGTGGCGTCCTCTTCAGGAATTAAAGCGTGAAATGGACCGTATCTGGGACGAATTCTTCGGCAGGATGCGTTTTCCGGAGCGCTGGGAGGGGCTGGAATGGAGCCCGGCGATAGACGTATCCGAGACCGATGACGCGGTGGTGGTAAGGGCGGATATTCCGGGGCTCGATCCGGAGGATCTGGAGATCCGGCTCTCCGGCCGCACCCTGACCATCAAGGGCGAGAAAAAGCAGGAAAAGGAAGAGAAGAAGGAGAACTTCTATCGGGTGGAACGGGTTTACGGCTCCTTTGTGCGCACGGTGGATCTTCCGGCCGAGGTGGAGGCGGACCGGGCGGAGGCCACCTATAAGAACGGTGTGCTCAAGATCACTCTGCCCAAAAAGGCCGAGGCCCGGGGCAAGAAGGTCAAGATCCGCGTGGAAAAGTAACTAGAAGCAGCTCGACTTGCGCATGGCGGGGAGGGCGTGCTCCCGGCACGCCAGCACGTTGAATCAACCCTTGCGTCCCAGATAGGCCTCGCGGACCTCGGGGATGGGTTCCCCGCAGATGGCGCAGCGGGGAACCCCGTTCCACCTCTTCTGGGCCTTCCAGAGTTCCTCGGCCAGCTGTTTGGCTCCCTTGGGTCGGGCCATCAGGAGGGCACCTCCAGGAGTATTTTTACCGAAACCGGCTGCACCTCCCTGAGGATGGTCCGCCGATAGCGACGGAACAACCAGAGGGTCTGGGGATGAGGGTGAACGATGACCACCAGTTTGCCTTTTTGACGAGCCCTTTTGAGGATGCTCCGCAACACGGCCTCCAGCCGCCGCCGGTCCAGACTATTATCCAGGAAAACATCCCTCTGTGCAAACCTGATTTTCAGGGAGGCAGCCACAAAAGGGGCCATGGTCTGAGGAGTGGTGCGACTATCCACAAAAAATAGCCCTTTTTTCTTTATTTCCTCCATAACCCAGAGCATACGCACCGGATCCTGGGAAAAGAGGGAGCCCATGTGCTGATTGACTCCCTCGGCGTAAGGGACCAGGGAGAGGAGATAGCGGGTGCGCCGGCGGATCTCCTTTTCGGACATGGAAACGGTAAGGCCCCCCGGGGGGCTTCGGTCCTCGGCCTCCATGGGGAGATGGACCATCACCGTAAAACCCCGGCGATGGGCCTCCCGGGCCAGACGGGGGGTGAAAGGGGCCTCAGGAAGAAAGGAAAAGTTCCGGATGATCCCCAGATCGAAGAATTTTCTCTCCAGGGAGGGGCGCTGCCCCATATCGTCCAGGATAAAGGCCACCCGGGGTTTGCGGGGGGAGGCCGGGGGAGAAGATTTTCTTACCGGATGCGAAACCCGGGGGGGAGGGGCCACCGCCGGGGGCCTTCCGGGAGGAGGCGGGGCGGGTCCGGGACGAAAGAGCCTCAGGAAGACCAGAGCCGCCAGCAGGAAAAAGAGCCCCAGGAAGGCCCAGGCCAGGGCCCCGGGAAGATCCCTCCGGGGCCTGCGGGAAGGGGTTTTGCGCCGGGCTCGGGCCAAACCTTAATACCGGATCTTGGAGATATTGGGCAGACTCTTCAGTATCTTCAGGGCCTCCCGCAGCTGGAAGTCCTTGCGCAGGAGTTCCTTGGCCGTGGGAGAGACCTTTTCCTCTTTGGATTGCTGAGGATTTTCCAGGTGATGGGCCAGGTCCTTCTCCCGGATCACGGGATGGGTCTTATGCAGACACTCGGGTTTCAGTTCGGGTATCTCCACATCCGGCTCGATACCCTCGGCCTGAATGGAGCGCCCGCTGGGGGTGAAGTACTGCGCGGTGGTGAGACGCACCGCCGAACCGTCCGGGAGGGGAATGATGGTCTGAACGGAACCCTTACCGAAGGTCCGGGTCCCCACGATGACCGCACGATGATTATCCTGCAGGGCCCCGGCCACGATCTCCGAGGCCGAAGCCGAACCGGCATTTACCAGGACCACCAGAGGATAGGCGTGTTTCCGGGTGTTGGGATGGGCCTCGAACTTGAAGTTCTGATCCTTGCGACGCCCCTTGGTATAGACGATCAGGCCCCGGTCCAGAAACTCATCCGCCACCCCCACCGCGGCATCGAGAAGCCCTCCGGGATTATTGCGCAGATCCAGAATAAGCCCCTTGAGGTGGTGTTTCTCCAGATCCGCGAGAGCCGTACGGAGCTCCGAGACGGTCTTCTCCTGAAAGCTGGAGATGCGCACGTAACCGTATCCGGGCTCAAGCATCCGGTAACGCACGCTCTTGATGGGGATGACATCCCGCACCAGGGTGATGTCCTTGGGGGCCTTGAAGCCCTCGCGGAAGATAGTGATGGTGACCTTGGTGCCCTTGGGCCCCCGGAGGAGTTTTACCGCCTGAATCAGGCTCATGCCCTTGGTGGACTTTCCGTTGATCTTGATGATCCGGTCGCCGGACTTGAGACCGGCTTTCCAGGCCGGGGTCCCTTCAATGGGGGCCACCACGGTGAGAAAACCGTCCTTGATGGTGATCTCGATCCCTATCCCGGTAAAACTGCCCTTGGTTTCGATCTGAAGTTCCTTGTAATCGTCGGGGGTAAGGAAGGAGGAATGGGGGTCCAGGTTGGAGAGCATACCCTTAATGGCCCCATAGACCAGCTCCTTGGTGCTCACCGGCTTTACGTAATTGTCCTCCACCAGTTCCAGCACCTGGGAGAAGAGCTTCAGGGCCTCGTAAGGGTCCTGCGGGCCCTTCTGTTTGGCCGAAGCGGGAAGGCTCGCCCCCCAGAAGACCAGATTCACCCAGAGAAGGATCACCAGCAGTTGCTTCCTCATCTCCTACCTCGCCAGTTTAAGTTCTCGAATATTCAACCATTCCAGGGGATTTTGGGGTTTTCCCCTGTAGCGCAGTTCGTAATATACCCCACTGGGGCCAAAAGGGGAGGCCCCCACCCTCCCCAGGACCTCCCCGGTGGAGACCTCCTGTCCGGGAAGGACCTTCACCTCGGAGAGCCCCCCGATAAGGGACACGAAACCGTATCCGTGATCCAGGACCACCATCTGCCCCTGGCCCTGGATCCACTTGAGACGGGTTACCCGGGCGGCAAAAGGGGCCCGCACCCGGGTCCCCACCCGGGCCCCGATAAAGATCCCCGGACTAAAGGAGATCTTTCCGGTAAAAAGGTCCCGGTCCAGGCCGAAGAACCTCAGGACCGGCCCGGAGACCGGAGGCAGAAGGTACCCCTTGACCTCAAAAAGAGGGCGCAGGCGAACCCGGGGGTGCTGCACCGTGGGCGGAGGGGAGGAGCGTTCCTTTTTGAGTCTTTCCAGTTCCCGGCGGGCCTCCTCCACCTGTCGGCTCAGGGCCTCGATCTCCCTCCGGGCGGCCAGAAGGACCTCCAGGGCCTCCCGATAAAGACGCTTGTTCTCGCGCACCCGCTGAAGCAGGATCTCCTTCTCCTGACGGGCCAGGAGGAGCTCGTGGCGCTTGTCCTCCCTCAGTTCCTTCTGGCGCATAAGCTCCCTTAGCATCTCCTCCTTTTCCCGTTTCAGACGCAGAAGTTCCGCCCGCAGGGTATAGAGATCCTTGAGTTTTTCGCTTTCGTTCTGAATGATGGTGCGAAGATAACTCTCCCGGCGCAGAAACTCGTTGGCCTTACTGGGTTCGAAGAGGAGATTCAGCCAGAGGGTTCGATACAGGGTGCTGAAGACCGCGATCTCCCGGCTCAGGTTTTCCCTGAGGGTCCTTTCGCGGGAGGCGAGTTCCTCCAGTCTTCGGTTCAACAGGGCGATCTTCTGCTGGGTGGCGGCGATCTTCCGATCCAGAACCTGGATTTCCTCCCCCAGTTTGGAGATCTCCCGGGCCAGGTCTTCCAGTTCCCGGAGGATGGATTTTTCCTTCAGGGTGGCCTGGGTCAGGAGATGTTTTTTCTGGATAATCTTCTCCTTAAGGGAGGAAGCGACGCCGGCCCCCCCGTTCAGGAGAAGTAACGCCGCACCGAAAACCAGGATACCAAAGCGGAAAAGAATCCCACCCCTCCTACGGTAAGGATCAGGAATTGCCAGGGTAAACCCTCCCATTGAAAATCCACAAAGGGCCAAAGTCCCAGAAGGGCCCGGTCCAGATAGGTCTTAAGGGCCCCGAAGAGAAGACAGGCCAGAAGCCCGGCCCCCAGCCCCACCAGAAAACCGGCCAGGACCTTGGGACGGGCGATATAACCCGGCGTGGCCCCCAGGAGATAGAGGACCTCTATCTCCTCGCGTTGTTTCTCCAGGGTCAGGTGGATATTTACGGCCATGAGAAAGGCCAGGGAGACCAGAAGGAAGATGCCGCTAAGGAAGGTTAGCCTCTTTACCAGCTGACTCAGGTTATAGATGCGCCCGAGCCAGCTCCGGGCGTACTGGACCTCCAGGACTCCGGGAAGTTTCCGGATCGCCGGCACCCGGGCCCGGGCCCGCTCCAGATCCCGCAGCGGATCGCGGAAGACCACCTCGAAAAAGCTGGGAAGACGGGAAAGGTCTATCTCCTCCAGTACATCGGGGTTGGTGCGAAAGATGCGTCTCAGTTCGGCAAGCACCTGGGACCTTTTTACCAGGCGGATCTCCACCACCCCCGGCAGAGAGGCCAGGGCCTTGCGCACGGCCTGCCTCTGTTGAGGGGAGACCCCGGGCTCCAGATAGACGGTAAGGGCCAGCCCCCGCGCGGCCCGCCGGGAAAAGGAATAAAGGTTGTAATAAAAGAAGCTGAAGAAAAGGAGCACGGACACCGCCACCGCCAGGATAAAGAGGGTCATGAGATAGGCCCCCCGGTTGAGCCCGAATTCCCGCCAGAACCGTCTAAACATCTTCCTCCACCAGCCTTCCGCCCTTGAGGGTCAGAACCCGACGATGGCGCCCCCGATACAGGCTTTCGTCGTGCGTGGCCACCAGCACGGTTATTCCCTCGGCGTTCAGTTCCTCCAGGATCTCCAGGATCTCGCGGGTCCGCTGGGGATCCAGATTCCCGGTGGGCTCATCGGCCAGAATGAGTTCCGGCTCACGCACCACCGCCCGGGCGATGGCCACCCTCTGTTTTTCTCCTCCGGAGAGGGTCTCCACCCGGGCCTTTTCCTTTCCGGCAAGCCCCAGGCGCCTGAGCCAGGGATAGACCCTTTGATAGGCCTCGGAGGGGGAAACCCCCAGGATCTCCAGCCCCAGATAGATGTTTTCAAAGACCGTTTTGTTCGGAAGGAGCTTAAAGTCCTGAAACACAAAACCCATTTTGCGCCGCAACCGAATCAACTCGGTGCGGGAGAGGCGTCCGTATTCCCGGCCCGCGTAATAAATCCTTCCGGAAGAGGGTCTTTCCAGCCCGAAGATCAGATTGAGGAGGGTGGTCTTTCCGGCCCCGCTGGGCCCGGAGATGAAGATAAACTCCCCCTTCTCCACCTCCAGATCCACCCGATCCAGGGCCTGAATGTAAGGAGGATAAATCTTACTTACCCTTTCCAGGCGCAGAAGTGTGGCCATTTATCCGGTTTTCCTCCCCGCGATCCTCTGCTATTATACTCGTGGAAACCGGTAAGAGAAGGGGCTCTGCATGGCCAAGATAGACGCTTTCCTCAAGCTCATGGTGGATACCGGGGCTTCGGACCTCCACCTTTCCGCGGGCAACCCCCCTATCCTTCGGGTCCACGGCGATCTCCAGCGGGTCAAGTACAAGGTCCTGGATAATGAAGAGCTACGGGCCATGCTTTACGAGATCACCCCGGAGGAAAAGATCAAACAGTTCGAGGAGACCGGCGATGTGGACTTCGGCTTTGAGGTGCCGGGGCTGGCCCGTTTCCGGGTGAATTTCTTTCAGCAACACCGGGGGGTGGGAGCGGTCTTCCGCCTCATTCCCAGTCAGATCCGCAGCATCGAGGAACTGGGGCTGCCCCAGATCCTCAACCGCCTGGCCCTCCTTCCCAAGGGGCTGGTGCTGGTAACCGGGCCCACGGGTTCGGGAAAATCCACCACCCTTGCGGCCATGGTGGATTACGCCAATCGCATGCGCAAGGACCATATCCTCACCATCGAGGACCCCATCGAATTTGTCCATAAACCCAAGAGCTGCCTGGTGAACCAGAGGGAGGTGGGGGTGCACACCCGCTCCTTCGCCACCGCCCTTCGGGCGGCCCTGCGCGAGGACCCGGATATCATCCTGGTGGGTGAGATGCGGGATCTCGAGACCATCTCCCTGGCCCTGGAGGCGGCCCTCACCGGGCATCTGGTGCTCTCCACCCTGCACACCATCTCCGCCGCGCAAACCGTGGATCGAATCATCGAGATCTTTCCCCACGAACAGCAACCCCAGATCCGGTCCTCCCTGTCCGAGTCCCTGCGGGCGGTGATCTCTCAGACCATGTTCAAACGCATAGACCGACCGGGGCGGATCGTGGCCCTGGAGATCCTTATCGCCACCCCGGCGGTGCGGAATCTCATCCGCGAGGGCAAGACCTACCAGATTCCCTCCATTATCCAGACCGGTCGCAAATACGGCATGATCTCCCTGGACGACTGCATCATGGACTATCTCCAGAAGGGGTACATCAGTCCGGAGGAGGCCCTGAACAAGGCCATAGACAAGAGTCGATTCATGCCCTTCGTGAAAAAGGCCGAACTGACCGACTTTACGGAGATACCGGGATGATTCGAGAGATAGACATAAGCGAGCTCATAGGGGCCCTGGCCCGGGTCCACGAGAGGGTCAGCGACATCCTGATCGTGGCCGGGCGTCCCTTCCAGGTGGCGGTGGACGGGCGGCTTCGTTCCGTAAACCTGCCGGATTGGCCGGTGGAAAGGCTGACCCCGCTTCAGACGGAAACCATCGCCTTCAATCTCCTGCATCGCAATCCCCGGCTTTTCGAGGACCTGATCCGTACGGGGTCCGCGGATCTTTCCTATCGTCTGCCGGACGGGACCCGTTTCCGGGTAAACATTTACTCCCGGCAGGGCAACTACAATATCGTCATGCGTAAGCTCCCGGCCCGGGTCCCTTCCATCGCCGAACTGGGGCTACCCCAGGCCTTTTACCGCATTGCTCAGGAAAAGAGCGGCATCGTGCTGGTCACCGGAGCCACCGGTCAGGGAAAGACCACCTCGCTGGCGGCTATCCTCAACGAGATCAACGAGCGCGAGGCCGTGCATGTGGTCACCCTGGAGGATCCGGTGGAATACGTCCATACCTCCAAGAAGGCCACCTTCAGTCAGCGAGAACTGGGGACCGATTTCGACAGTTTCGCCAGCGGGCTGCGGGCGGCCCTGCGTCAGGCCCCGCAGGTCATCCTGGTGGGAGAAATCCGGGATCGGGAGACCATGGAGATCGCCCTGGCCGCGGCGGAAACCGGACACCTGGTGCTCTCCACCATGCATACCGTGGGGGCCGGAAACACCATCAATCGTATCCTGGGTTTCTTCACCATCGAGGAAGAACATCAGATCCGGGGGCGTCTGGCCGACTGTATCCGGTGGATCGTGGGGCAGAGGCTTCTTCCCAAGGTAGGAGGGGGCCGGGTGGCCATCTTCGATATCCTCTACAACAATATCCGGGCCCGGGAGATCATCCTGCGGGGCGAGGAGGAGGGCAAGACCTTCTACGACGTGATGCGTCAGGGAAGCCCCTATCACATGCAGACCTTCGACCAGCATATCATCGAACTCTACCGGCAGGGCTTGATCACCGAGGAAACGGCCTTAGCTTATTGTATCAGGAGGGACCTGGTGGGGCGGGAAATAGACCTGATCAAGGCTTCCCGGGGTGAAAAGACCTCCGAAATAGAACTGGAAAAACTCTCCCTGGATCTGGATGAGGGGAATCTTCGGTGGAAAAGGTAGAGTTCGTCTGTGAGAAATGTTCCCGCAGGTATCGTTTGCGCCGACCGGCCGAGGAAATCAAGGGAGAGGTCCTCTTCTGTCCGGAATGCGGGGGCAAACTCCTCCGGGCTTCGGCCAGGCCCCCGGCGGCGGAAGCCTCGCCGGAGGAGATCGGCGGCCTGGAGGACTTCCTCCTTTCCGGTCCGGTAGCCCTCTTCTTCTGGGATCTTCCCCAGCCCTCGACCCCGGTGGAAAAGACCCTGGAAGCGGCCGGATTCTCCCTGCGCAGGTTCCGCTCGGTGGATGAGCTGCGCAAATGGCTACGGATCCTGGTGCCTCAGGTCCTCCTTTACGGCACCGAGGATCGCGAGCTGGTCTCCGCGTGCGAGTCCCATCTGGGGCAGGACCTTTCCATGGAGGAATACCGGCGCATCTTCCGTATCTGGGTCTCCTCCCATTATCGCACCCTTGACCCCCGCGAGATCTTCCTCTCCGGGATGCATCTGGTGTGTCAGCCCGAACATCTGGATCGGTTCGAGGAGATCTATGCCCGGGCCCGCACCTACTGGGAGGGTCTCTATCGACCCTATTACCAGAGCCTAAAGGAGGTCAAGCCGGTATGATTCGCAAAGCCGTCCTTCCGGTGGCCGGGCTGGGGACGCGCATGCTCCCGGCCACCAAGGCCATCCCCAAAGAGATGCTCTGCCTGATCAACAAACCGGTGGTCCAATACATCGTGGAGGAGGCCGTGGCCGCCGGGATCAGGGACATCATCTTCGTGGTCTCCCGGGGAAAGGAATCCCTGCTGGATCACTTCGATCTGGACCCTGAACTGGAGGCCGAACTGGAGGCCAAGGGCAAGGAGGATCTCCTGGCCGAGGTGCGTCGCACCTCCACCCTGGTGGAGAACCTTTCCGCCGTGCGGCAGAAGAAACCCCTGGGGCTGGGACATGCCATCCTGATGGCGGCCCCTCTGGTGGGAAACGAGCCCTTCGGGGTCCTTCTGGGCGACGACGTGGTGGACGGGGAGGAACCCGCTCTGGGGCAGCTCATCCGGGTGGCGGAGGAACTCAGGGCCTCGGTGATCGCGGTGGAGCGTATGCCGCGGGAGGAGATCCATCGCTACGGGGTCATCTCCGGGGCCGAGGTACGCGAGGGGCTCTATCGGATCGAGGAGGTGGTGGAAAAACCCCGGCCGGAGGAGGCCCCCTCGGATCTGGCCATCCTGGGGCGTTACGTCTTTTTCCCGGAGATCTTCGCCTATCTCGAGAAGACGCCTCCCGGGGCCGGAGGCGAGATCCAGCTCACCGACGCCGTTTCGGCCATGGTGCGGGACGGTCACCCGGTCTATGCCCTGGAGATCAAAGGCACCCGCTACGATACCGGAAATCCCGAGGGGTTCATCAAAGCCACCCTGGCCCTGGCCCTGAAGGATCCTCAGCTGGGACCGAAGGTCCGACAATTCCTCAGAGCCTGGCTTTAAGCGGGGTGTTCTTTTATCGGGTAATCCTGCCCCTTCCTCTGCGGGAGCCCCTGATCTATGCCTCCTCCCGGCCCCTATCCCCGGGCAGCCGGGTGGTGGTGCCCCTTAAGCGTCGTCGCCTGGTGGGGGTGATCCTGGAATCCATCCCCCCGGGGACGGAACTTCCGGAGGAGGTCCGGGAGATTCAGGATCTGCTGGACCCCGAACCCCTCCTCTCCACGGAACTCCTGCATTTCCTGCGCTGGTGCTGGGAATATTATCTCTGTCCCCCGGGAGAGATGGTGCGTCAGGCCTTTCCTCCGGGTTTCTTTCGGGAACTCAAGCGCCGGATTCGCCTGAGTGCCGCGGGACGCCGGGCCCTGCGGGAGGGACGCCTCCCGCAGGAATGGTCCGTTCTCACCAGGCCCCGCCTGATCCGGCGGGTACTGGCCGAGGGAATAATACCCTCGGCCGGGGAAATCGAACGTCTGGTAAGAGAGGGGCTCCTTGAGGAGGTGGAGGATCAACGCGGGCTCCATCCCCCGGTGGAGGAATGGCTGGAGTTCGTGGGGGAGGAACCGCTTTCCGAGGGCGAAGAGATCCTCCGGCGGCGGAAGCGCTGGCCCCGGCGGCTCCTGGAGGAGGAATTCGGCCGGGAGGAGGTCCGGGGCTGGATCTCCTCGGGAAGGGTACGCCGTCTCCGTCTTCCGCGTCTGCGCAAGGGGCCGGTGCTGGGGGATCTCTCCCTCCCCGAACCGGACCCGGAACAAAAACGGGTTATCCAGGAGATCCGCCAGGCCCTGGGCCAGGGGTTCCGGACCTTTCTTCTCCACGGGATTACCGGAAGCGGGAAGACCCTGGTCTATCTGAAGGTGGCCGAGGAGGTCCTGGCCCAGGGGAAGGACGTGCTGGTCCTGGTCCCGGAGATCGCCCTCACCCCGTATGTGGAGGCCCATCTGGTGGCCCGTTTCGGGTCGCAGGTGGCGGTGCTGCACAGCGCGCTTTCGGCGGGGTGGCGGGCGGCGGAATGGTTTCGCATCGCCCGGGGAGAGGCCCGGGTGGTGGTGGGGGCTCGATCCGCGGTCTTCGCCCCTCTGCGCCATCCGGGGCTGATCGTGGTGGACGAGGAACACGAGGGCACCTACAAACAGAGCGAGGGGTTACGTTATCAGGCCCGGGATCTCGCCCTTATGCGGGCCAAGTTCTGCGGGGCCACGGTCATTCTGGGTTCCGCCACCCCCAGTGTGAAAAGCTATTTCCTGGCCCGTAAGGGACGTTACACCCTCCTTCGTCTCCACCGACGTCCGGCCGGGCGCCGCCCCCCCGAGATCCAACTGGTGGTGCTTCAGCGTCCCGGGGAATATCTCACCCCGGAACTCATCGCCGCCATGGAGGAAACCCTGAACCGGGGCGAACAGGTCCTCCTCTTCCTTAACCGGAGAGGCTATGCTCCGGTGGTCTTCTGCCGGGAATGCGGAGAGGCCCTGGAGTGTCCCAACTGCTCCCTTACCCTCACCTATCACCGTCGGTCCGGGATTCTCCTGTGTCATCATTGCGGTTTCAGCCAGCCGGCCTTTCCGGTATGCCCCCGGTGTGAGGGCACCCGTTTTCGAACGGTGGGGATCGGCACCGAACGGCTGGAGGAGGAGATCCGGCAGCGGTTCCCCGGGGTCGGTGTGGCCCGGCTGGACCGGGACAGCGTTACCTCGGAAAAACGCCTCTATGATCTCCTGCTGCGTCTTCGACGGGGGGAAATCCAGATCGTGGTGGGGACCCAGATGGTGGCCCAGGGACACGATCTGCCCGGGGTCTCCCTGGTGGGGGTGATCTGGGCCGAAGGGGGGCTGCATCTGCCGGATTTTCGGGCGGCGGAACGCACCTTCCAGCTCCTGGTCCAGGTGGCCGGAAGGGCCGGTCGGGGGACGAGCCCGGGAAGGGTGATCCTCCAGACCCGCCTTCCGCACCACTATGCGGTGGCCTGCGCCCTCAAAGAGGATTACGAGGGTTTCTATCGGGAGGAACTGGAGCGCAGGAAACAGCTCGGGTTCCCTCCCTTCTCCCGCCTGGCTCTCCTCATCTTTTCCGGAATCCGCCCGGAAAAGACCGAGGAAGCGGCCCGCAGGAGCGCGTCCTTTCTGGCCTCCCTGGGGAGGGTGGAGGTCCTGGGGCCGGCTCCGGCTCCGCTTCCCCGGCTGGCCGGACGTTACCGCTGGCAGGTCCTGCTCCGGTCTCCCCGGAGTTCCGCCCTGGATCAGACCCTCCGGGCCTTCCTTCGGGAGAAATCCCGGCTGGTCCCCTCGGGTATCTCCGTAACCCTTGATCGCGACCCCGAGGAACTGTTATAATGTTTTCTCAATATGGCGGTCCGTTTTTTTCCGCAACAAAAGACCCGCTGGGTAGAACGCGAAAAGGTCTCCCTGATCGACTTTGATCTCAAGCCCGAGGATCTCGAGGCCTATCTGGACGAGTATCTGGTGGGGCAGAGAGAGGCCAAGGGCATTCTGGCCACCAAGATCTGCACCCATTTTCACCGGGTGAAGTATTTCCTGGAACGGGGGGAGCGCTTCGACGAAGTGGGTTTTGTCAAGAACAACATTATCATCATCGGCCCCACCGGGGAGGGCAAGGCCTTGATGATCGAGCTCATTGCCCGGCGCAGCGGGGTGCCTTTC
>DRMH01000038.1 GCA_011322625.1 Thermosulfurimonas dismutans
TGCAAGCAGGACTGCCCGCTTGCCGGACGCCGTGTGAGGAGGAGGGCGGCATGAACTGCCGGGCCGTCGAGGAGTGGCTTGCAGAGCACACCTTCGAGTGTCCGGTGGGGCGGGTCAGTCCGGCCCAGTGCGAGAGGAACCGGGGCAAGCCGTCTTTGAGGGAGTATAACTGGCTGGGGGACAGGAAGGAGCTTTACCGGAAGTACCCTAACTGGAAGGGGCCGGAGGAGGGTTTCCGGCCGGCGGAGTGCGAGGCCTGCCGAGACTGGGAACGCCTCATCCGGGAATTTCATGAAAAGAAAGGAAAAATTCATGAAAGGGGTGAAGAAATGGCCAGGAAGAAGAATGAGGCCGGAGCTTCAAAGGCCAAGCCGTTTTCGGAAAGAAAGAACATGAACGTGCAGGTGAATTTCAAGGGGTGGGAGGAGGTCTGGGAGGCGCTGAACCGGGCGGCCTATGAGGAGTGTCGGTTGCTTTCTCACCAGGTGATTTACGCGGTGAAGTTCTATCTGGAGAGTCGTGGTTATCTGGCGAAAAAGGCCGTCCCCGGCGGGGCTTGCGGGGAGGAGGCCCCGGCCGGGGAGGCCGGAAAATAAGGTAAGGGGGTGACGCTATGTATCAAGGAATTAACACGGTGGACAGGCTTCTGGAAGGGGCCCGGCAGGTGGAGGAGGCCGCGGTGGGGGCGACGCCTCTGGTGGAGATCTACCACGAGGGCGAGCACCTGGGCACCGCGGACCCGAAGCTGGCCCGGGCCGTGGTGATGGCCATTCGCATCAAGCGCACCATCAGCCAGGCCCAGGAGGTGCTCGACAACTACCTGGAGGAGATCAAGGCGCGAGTGCGGGAGGCGGGGCTGGCCCCGCGGCCTCTTACGCTCAAGGCCTCGGGGGAGGGACAGGTGACGGTCTCCCGGAAGGAGCCGAGTGTAAAGGTGGCCGACGCCCGCGGGCTTTACGCCATCTTCGGAGAGGCGGTGTTCGATCTGCTTTCGCTCAAGGTGAAGAAGGAGCTCAAGCAGATGGCCCTTTCCGGGGACCATCCGAAGGCCGAAGAGGTGAGGAAGTGTCTTACGGTGGAGGTTTACGACGAGGACACAGTGCGGGTGGACACCCGCATCCGTAAGAACGGGTAAGGGGGTGACGCCATGACGAGGAGTCAGCTTATTGCCGAGATTGCGGAGCGGGCGGATTTGAAGAGGGCTACGGTGCGCAAGGTGCTTGACGCCTTTGCGACCGTGGCCGCGGAGGAGCTTGCCGGGGACCCGCCGGGAGAGGTGCCCCTGGGACGGGAGCTCGGAAAGCTCGTGGTGGTGGAGAGGGCGGCCCGCAAGGGCCGGAACCCGGCCACCGGGGAGACCATCGAGATTCCGGCCCGGAAGGCGGTGCGTTTTCGGGAGAGCCGGGCGCTTAGGGAGGCGCTTTCGTAGGGACCCCCCTCTGTCTCCCCCCTTAGAGGGGGGAGAAGGGGGGCGAGGGGCCGGAAGGCCCCTCCCCTTTTCCGGGAGGCCCCGCGGGGCCTTCGGGGAAAGGGGAGACCTAGATGACCCGGCGGGAGAGAGTGGAGGCGCTTTTCGTGAAGGCCTACGGTAAGAGAAAGGGGCCCAGAATGCTCCGGGGGCACATGAAGCTGGTGTTCGGGCCGAAGGCGGAGCCTTCGATGCTCGGGCCAGACGAGTGGCGGTTTCTGGCCCAGTGTGCGGAGGGGGTTTTGCGGGAAAATGCCTTTAAGCGCCGACAAAAAGCCCGCCAGTATTACTGGCGGAAAAAGAGGGCCAGGGAGGGATGGGGTGTTTGACCGGTTTTGCCCGGAGTGGTTTGAGGAATGGTTTCGGCGCAAGTTTCCGCCCGAGGCGGAGCCCTATGCTCCGCTTTATGTGGCCGAGAGGCTCCGCGTGGACAAGAATGTGGTTTACCGGGCGCTTCTCTGCGGGGAGCTTGAGGGGATCAAGCCTTCTCCAGGAAGATGGGTGATCCCGCGCGAGGCCCTGAGGAGGTGGCTACTTGAGCGGTATTCGCTGAATCTTCCGGAAGATTGATTAAGGCGGTGCAAAAAGGTAAAAGTTAGCCATGAGCCCCCGGAAGAAAAAGGAAAAGAAGCTCAGGCGGCCGGAGATGCGCAGGCTCTCCGGCGAGGAGCTCCGCGCCTGGCGCAAAAAACACGGCCTCACCCAGGCGGAACTGGCGTGGCTTCTGGGGGTGAGTCAATCAGCTATTGGGAAATGGGAAACCGGGGACCGCAAGATCCCGCCCTTCCTTTCCTTTACCCTTTCGTGTCTGGAGAGGGAATTTTTAGAAGGAGGGCACCCCTAAGGATGCCCTCCCATCACCGGAGGATTTCTACTTCAGCGGGAGCGGGAAGGCTTTATAACCGTACTTCTCAGCTCTGATGATCTCTCCTGTCTTCCAGTGCCGGAACCACTTCACAAACCGTACGGGACGAAGGACGCACTTCCCCTTTCTGCGTGCAGCCATAGAGAAACACCTCCTTTCCCAGGAGGCCCGGACTTGACAGAAAGGGAAAACTATCCTAGGAAGTTAAAAGGGCGTGTAGGATAGCTTCCCTTCCGTCAAGGCCCCCCGCCTCCTGGTCCGTTTAAGGGGGGCTAATATTCTTTATAGGTTTTTAACCGTATCATCGCGGCCTTCCTTGAAACCCTAAATGTTTTTGCCATTATTTTGATAATTTCCTCTTTAGTGAGCCTCCGCCTTCGGCAAGCTTGAACCAGCCGTTTGACCGCGGGCTGGGGCATTAAAACAGCGCTGGCGTAAACATCGGCCTGGTGTTCCGAGTCTTCAAAAGGACGCAGGGCTCCTCGGTGGGCCCGAAAAGGGCGCAAGCCTTTCTCTCTTAAAACTTGAAAAAATCCCGCATGCATGTCTATATGAGCCACTTCGTGGGTCGCAGTGAAACGAGGGCGTCCGGAATCCGCTGAAACCAGCTCCTCGTAAACGGATAGGGAAAGCACCAGTTCCCGAGCCACGGTATCAATGTAGGCCTCCATCGAAGGAGGTAATTCTTCTACGCGTAAGGAAAAGCCGGTGAGCCGTTCTAGGTGGAACTCCAGGAGATCCACCACCGGAAAGGGACGGGGCTCGCAAAGGCACTCTGGTGCTACCCTCTGAACCAACCGATAAGCCCGACAAGCAATCTCTCGATTCGAAAGAGGGGGAACCCAAGAGGAATTTTTGAATTTCTTCATATACCTACCTCCTCTTGAGGATTTCAACGATCTTTCTCGCCTCTTCATCCGTAAGTTCATCCCAGGTGCGAGCCAGAAGAAGGGCGACCTCTCTTTTGGACGGAGAGGTCTCTAGAGGCAGCTCCACATGTCTTTTATCTTCGGAAGCCGCGGCCAAAAGTTCTCCGGCGGGCACATTGAGTACACGGGCCAGCTTTGCGATTACCTCCGGTTTCGGGGGATTACGGTGCCCCCTTTCGAGGTCGGAAAGATATACCACCGACCATCCCATAGCCTGGGCCACATCTTTAAGACGTAGCTTCCTCTTAATTCTTAAAGCCCTTAGAGTCTCACCAAACTTGCCCGCCATTCCCCTCACCTCCTTTCCTTTTTCTATTTCGCTAATAAGCTAAACAATAAAACCAAATTTGTCAACCCCTCAATGCTTACCGGAGCCGCCAGCCCCTTTAGAGTCCTTCTCCAGCCACCAACCTGGTCGCCCTCCGGAGGGGAATCTCTGGGGGCTTGACAAATGGCAATGTCTTATTTATAAGAATGGCAATGGAATAAAATATTAATGAGGAGGGGTGTCATGAAAGAGCCTTTGGTTCTCAAATTTCAGGGCCATGATGTTAGGGTTATCGAGGTTAACGGGGAAAATTGCATTCCCGCTGAAGATCTGGGACGGATTCTTGGATTTAGTGAGCCCCGGAAGTCCGTAAACAATATTTTTAACCGCTACCGGGACGAAATAGAGCCTCATTCTTCCGTCATCAATTTGATGACGGAAGCCGGGTTGCGGGAGGTTCGGGTGTTCAACGAGACCGGGGCCTACCTGGTGGCGATGTTTGCGAGGACGCCGAAGGCCAAGGAGGTAAGGCTCTGGCTAGCGAGCCTTCCGAAAAGGCTACGGGAGTTCAGGGAGGCCGTCCGCAGGCAGATGCCGGCCTTCACTCTGGAGGATGTCCGGCGGGTGGTGAGGGAGGAGATGGCCGAGGTGAGGCAGGAGATCGAGCTTGCCCGGAAGATGGCCTTCGCCGAAGGCATCAAGGCAGGAATCGAGATCGTGCGCCGCTACGAGAAAAACCACCTCCGGCCCTACCCGGCGCACTTCCTCTCGGAGGTCTTGAGCCTCGGCGGGGTGCTCAGCAACCGGCAAATCGCCCGCCTTACGGGCCGAAGCGCAAGGGCCGTGAGCCGCGCCAGGAAGCTTTTTGCGGAGCTGGGGGTGGAGCCGGAGGCATTTCAGCTTCCGCTTTTCCAGAAATCGGGGTTTCCGCGGCTGGAAATGAATTAAGGGGGGCGGTCCGTGGCGGAAAGAGGACTCATTGAGGAATTGAGCCGGGTGGAAAGCGTGGTGGACCTCAAAGACCGCCTTAACGAGGCGGTGAAACTGCTTGAGATCCTGCGGGTTTCGCTTTTTATGGCCGCCGAGGACGAGCTTGGCCCCCCGAAACGCTTTCTCGACGCCCTGGGACTACTGGCCTGGATCGTCCAGGACCTGATAGAACGCTCCGCGGAGGCCTTTTCAAGACTTCATAAGTAATAATTCCCTCCTTTCCCTATATTCCCTATGTTCTCACGCCCGGAGTATTTGCGGCCTATTCTTTTTTAAGAGGGAAGCGGAGGCAGGCCGAATTAGGGGAGGTCTCCATATGCCAACATACAAAAATATCTCCGATAAGCCTATTTTAATACATGGTTTAGGAGTCGCACCGGGTGAAGAGATATCAACTTACAAAATTCTAAAGCATCCGAATCTGTCAAAAATTTCAGAAGATCCTATCTTTCCTCTGGCTTTAAGCGAAACAGAAGTTACGGCTAGTTCTGCCGGCGAGGAAA
>DRMH01000039.1 GCA_011322625.1 Thermosulfurimonas dismutans
TACTCCGCTAACCCCTTCGTCGATAACACCTTCGTTATCGCACTCGTCAACGTCGATTTCCCATGATCAATATGCCCTATCGTCCCCACATTCAAATGCGGCTTCTTACGCTCAAACTTCGGCTTGGACATCTCTTACCTCCTCTACATCCCTTTCGCTTTCTTTATGATCTCTTCGGCCAGATGGGCCGGTACCTTCTCATAGTGCGAAAACTGCATGGTAAAGTTGGCCCGCCCCTGGGTGAGCGACCGCAATTGTGTAGCATATCCGAACATTTCCGCAAGGGGCACAAAGGCCCGAATGACCTTTACATTGCCCCGGGCATCCATCCCCTCCACCTTTCCGCGGCGGGAGGATATGTCTCCCAGGACATCACCCAGATACTCCTCGGGAGTAACCACCTCGAGCCGCATGATGGGCTCAAGAAGCACCGGGTTGGCCTTCTTGGCCGCTTCCTTAAACCCCAGCGAACCGGCAATGGCAAAGGCCAGCTCTGAGGAATCCACCTCGTGATAACTTCCATCCACCAGCCGGACCCGAACATCGATCACCGGATAACCCGCCAGCACTCCCTGCTCCATGGCCTCCCGCACACCCTTCTCCACCGCCGGGATAAACTCCTTGGGAATGGCCCCGCCCACGATCTCGGAAATGAATTCAAAACCCTTACCCGGAGCCGGCTCCAGCACCAGCTTCACATGCCCGTACTGACCACGACCACCGGTCTGCTTGATGTATTTGCCCTCGGCCTCGGCGGAAGCGGTAATGGTCTCCTTGTAGGCCACCTCCGGACGCCCCACGTTCACTCCCACCTTGAACTCCCGCACCAGCCGATCCACGATGATCTCTAGATGCAGCTCCCCCATGCCCCAGATAAGGGTCTGACCCGTCTCCTGATCGGTCTGTACCCGGAAGGAAGGATCCTCCAGGGCTATCTTCTGAAGAGCATTGGCCAGTTTTTCCTGGTCGGCCTTGGTCTTGGGTTCCACCGCCACCGAGATCACCGGCTCGGGGATCTCGAGCTTCTCCAGCTCGATGGGCTTGGTCTCGTCACACAGCGTGTCTCCGGTGGTGGTTACCCGCAGCCCCAGGGCAGCCACGATATCACCGGCCTCGGCGCTGGTGATCTCCTCCCTATGCTTGGCATGCATCCGCACCAGCCGCCCGATCCGCTCCCGCTTCCGCTTGGTGGAGTTATAAACCGTGACCCCGGACTCAAGCTTACCGGAATAAATACGCAGAAAGGTGAGGGTTCCCACATAGGGATCGGTCATGATCTTGAAGGCCAGAGCCGCCAGCGGCTGATCGGGATCGGTAATCCGCTCCTCCACCTCCCCGGTGTCGGGATTGTAGCCCTTGACCGGCGGGATGTCGAGCGGCGAGGGCAGATAATCCACGATGGCATCCAGCAGGGGCTGAACCCCCTTGTTCTTGAAGGCCGAACCGCAGAGCACCGGCACAAACTTAAAGGCCAGAGTCCCTTCCCGAATGGCCTTCTTGATCTCCTCCTCGGAGATCTCCTCTCCCTCCAGATATTTTTCCATTATCTCGTCGTTAATGTCCGCGAGGGTTTCCAGGAGATTGGTCCGAAATTCCTCGGCCTTGTCCCGAAGATCGGCGGGAATCTCCTCGAAATGATACCTGGCCCCCAGGGTCTCCTCCTCCCAGACAATGGCCTTCATGCCCACCAGATCCACCACCCCCACAAAACTGTCCTCGGCTCCGATGGGGATCTGCAGGGGAAGAGGAGTGGCCCCCAGACGGGTCCGGATTTCCTCCACCACCCGTTCGAAATTGGCCCCCAGACGATCCATCTTATTCACGAAGGCGATCCGGGGGACCTTGTACTTATCGGCCTGACGCCAAACCGTCTCCGACTGCGGCTCCACCCCGCCTACCGCGCAGAAAATAACCACCGCCCCGTCCAATACCCGCAGGCTCCGCTCCACCTCGATGGTGAAATCCACGTGTCCGGGGGTATCGATGATGTTGATCTTGTGACCCTTCCAGAAACAGGTGGTAGCCGCGGAGGTAATGGTGATGCCCCGTTCCTGCTCCTGGGGCAGAAAGTCCATGGTGGCGGTACCTTCGTGCACCTCGCCGATCTTGTGCGTCCGCCCGGTATAATAAAGAACCCGCTCCGTGGTGGTGGTCTTCCCCGCGTCGATGTGAGCCACAAAACCGATGTTGCGCGTAAGCTTCAACTTTTTGAGAGATTCCGCATCCATGGCCTTGCTCTCGCCTCCTTAAATTTCAAACATCAAACAAAACCCCCGCCTTCTTTCCCCGGGGGCTATACCTACCATGAAGGGCCTTTACCAACGATAATGGGCGAAAGCCCGGTTGGACTCCGCCATGCGGTGCGTGTCTTCCTTCTTTTTAATGGCCGCACCGCGTTCGTTGTAAGCATCCCACAGTTCGTTAGCCAGACGCTCCACCATGGTCTTTTCGGAACGCGCTCTCGCCGCCTGAATGATCCACCGAATGGCCAGCGACTGCTGCCTCTCCGGCCGAACCTCCATGGGTACCTGATAGGTAGCCCCGCCCACCCGCCGGGAACGAGTCTCCAGCAGGGGCTTGCAGTTCTCCACGGCCTTCTCGAATATCTTCAGGGGATCCTCACCCCCGGATTTCTTCTCCAGTAAATCCATGGCCCCGTAAAAGATACGCCGGGCCACGCTCTTCTTCCCATCGCGCATGAGACAGTTAATAAACTTGGCCACCAGCACGCTTCCATACTTGGGATCGGGCAAAACCTCTCTTTTGGGAACCGGGCCTCTGCGCGGCATAATTCAACTCTCCTTATTTCGGTCTCGGAGCCCCGTACTTGGACCGGGACTTCCTGCGATCCTGCACCCCGGCGGCATCCAGCGCTCCGCGAACGATCTTGTAACGCACCCCGGGCAGATCCTTCACTCGCCCTCCCCGCACCAGAACCACGGAGTGTTCCTGAAGATTGTGCCCGATGCCCGGGATGTAGGCCGTAACCTCTATACCGTTGGTAAGCCGGACTCGAGCCACCTTCCGCAGCGCGGAGTTAGGCTTTTTGGGGGTGGTGGTATAAACCCGCACACACACCCCCCGCTTCTGGGGACACCCCTCCAGCGCCGGCGACTTGGACTTGCTCTTTCTTTTCTTTCGCCCGTAGCGTACCAGTTGGTTGAATGTGGGCATATCCTTAAAACCCCTCTTTAAAAACTTAAAAAACCCCCTCGGGACCCTGTCCCGCAGAAGGCGACCTCATATATACCGGGCCTCGGGGGCCTTGTCAAGCGGGGCCCCTCCGGCCCCTTTGGGAACGTAGAGCCCTGCGGCGGAGTTCCGAACTTGCCAAAATTATACCTCTTTTATATAAGTTGGAAAAACCCGCACGGCGAGGGAGAGAAATGGCCAAACGCGAACACTGGGGCTCACGGATCGGGCTCATTCTGGCCATGGCCGGAAATGCGGTGGGGCTGGGCAATTTCCTGAGGTTTCCCACTCAGGCCGCCCAGAACGGAGGCGGGGTCTTCATGATTCCCTATATGATCTCGCTTCTCCTCATCGCCATCCCCCTTATGTGGGTGGAATGGGGCATAGGACGTTACGGAGGGGTACGCGGCCACGGCACCACTCCGGCCATCTTCGGCCTGCTCTGGAGAAATCCCCTCTCGCGATATATAGGCATCCTGGGGCTCTTTGTCCCCTTTGTGGTGGCCTGTTACTACGTCTATATCGAATCCTGGACCCTGGGATACGCCTTCTTCGCCCTGGCCGGAAAACTCCCCCGGGTGGCGGCGGAGACCGCTACCGGGACCGAAACCTATCTCCGCCCCTTCCGGGATTTCCTCCTCTCCTATACCGGGATGAAGGGTTCGGGAATGCTTTATCGTCCCTCTCTCGCGGCCTATCTCTTTTTTCTTCTCACCATGTTTCTCAACTATCTCATTCTGGTAAGAGGCATCTCCGGGGGAATCGAACGCTTCGCCAAGGTGGCCATGCCCATCCTTTTCGGCCTGGCCATCCTGTTGATGATGAGGGTGATCACCCTGGAGACCCCGCTCGGAAGCGCGGTTCAGGGGCTGAATTTCCTCTGGGAACCCAAATGGCAGGAACTGGGCAACCCCAGGGTATGGCTGGCTGCAGCCGGACAGGTCTTTTTTACCCTGAGCCTGGGGTTCGGGGCCATCATCACCTATGCCTCCTATCTTAAACGCAACGACGATCTCACCCTTTCGGCCCTTACCGCCTCCTCCCTCAACGAGTTCGCCGAGGTGGTTCTAGGGGGATCCATCGCCATCCCCGCCGCGGCGGCCTTTTTCGGGGTGGCTGCAGCCCAGACCATCGCCGCAAGCGGGGCCTTTAACCTGGCCTTCGTAAGTCTGCCCGCCATCTTCGCCAACCTTCCCCTGGGGTCTCTTCTGGGATTCTTCTGGTTCATCCTTCTCTTTTTCGCCGGCATTACCTCCTCGGTGGCCATCGCCCAGCCGGTCATCGCCTTCCTGGAGGACGAATTCGGGCTCTCCCGTAAAAAAGCGGTAACCTTTACCGTACTGGTCCTCTTTGCTCTGGCCCATTTTGCCATTCTGGTCCCCAAGGCCCTGGATGAAATGGATTTCTGGGCCGGAACCTTTTTCGTGGTGGTCTTTGCCCTGTGCGAGGTGCTGGTCTTTTTCTGGGGGTTCGATCCCTCGGCGGCCTGGCGGGAGATAAACCGGGGCGGGCTCATCAAGCTTCCCCGCATTTTCTTCTACATCATGCGGTACATAACCCCCTTCTTCCTGACCCTTATCACCGGCTGGTGGCTCTTCAAGGAACTGCCGCGTTACCTGGAAGAAACCTCCCCGACGGTGTGGTTCACCCGGGGACTACTGCTGGTTATCTTCCTGGCCTTTGGTATCCTGGTGTATCTTTCCGGAAAAAAGGGGAAAAGCCATGAAAGGTAGCGCACTCCTTTTCATGCTTATTTCCTGGAACATCATTACCGCCCTGTGCACCTTCTGTTTTACCAGGATGTTCTGTGGACGCAAAGAAAAAGGGCACTAAACCCCGAGAGCTCGGGCTCTTTGCCCCTCGCCCACCGCTGGCCGAAAGGCTGAGGCCCCGGAACTTTTCCGAGTTCGTGGGGCAGGAACACCTCCTCGGGCCGGGGAAATTCCTGGCCCGGGTCCTGAAACAAAAGAAACTACCCTCCCTTATCCTCTGGGGGCCTCCGGGCTGCGGCAAGACCACCCTGGCCCGCCTTCTGGCTCAGGAGGTCGGGGCCCGGCTGGTCACCCTTTCGGCGGTGGATTCGGGAGTGAAAGAATTGCGGGCCGTAGTGGAAGAAGCCCGCAAAGCAGCCGCCGGAACCGTCCTCTTCATCGACGAAATCCATCGCTTCAACAGGGCCCAGCAGGACTTTCTCCTCCCCTACGTGGAGGATGGAACGGTTACCCTCATCGGGGCCACCACGGAAAACCCCTCCTTTTCGGTGATTGCCCCGCTACTTTCCCGATGCAAGGTCCTGGTGCTGAAACCCCTTTCGGCCGGGGAGATCCGGAGGCTCCTGGAAAGGGCCCTTGAGGACCCGGAAAGGGGCTACGGCCGGGATAAACCCGAGGTTGAGCCCGAAGTCCTGGACCTCCTGGCCGGGACCGCCGAAGGCGACGCCCGGGTAGCCCTCAATCTGCTGGAAACCCTGGTGGAGAGTGCTTCTGCGGAGGCCGATGGCCGGCGTCGAATCACCCGAAAGGAACTGGAGGATATCCTTACGGAAAGGGTCCTACGCCACGACCGGGCCGGAGAGGAACATTACAATCTCCTTTCGGCCTTTCACAAAAGCCTGCGGGGAAGCGACCCGGATGCGGCCCTTTACTGGCTGGTGCGGCTGCTTGAGGCCGGCGAGGATCCCCGGGTTATCCTGCGAAGGATCATCGCCGCGGCCTCCGAGGACGTGGGTAACGCGGACCCCATGGCCCTGCTCGTGGCCGTGGCCGCCAAGGAGGCTTACGAGTTCCTGGGGCTTCCGGAGGGGGAACTGGCCCTGGCCCAGGCCGCGGTGTATGTGGCCTGTGCTCCCAAGAGTAACGCCGTCTATAAGGGGCTTAAGGCCGCCCGGGAGGACGTTCGTCGTCACGGGGCCCTTCCGGTGCCCATGCATTTGCGCAACCCGGTAACTGCTCTGATGCGGGCCCTGGGCTACGGAAGGGGTTACAAATATGCCCACGATTATCCCGGGGGCTTTGTGAAACAGGACTATCTCCCCGAAGAGCTCAAGAATCGCCGCTACTACCACCCTACGAACCACGGCTTTGAAAAGACCATTCAGCAGCGCCTTCTTAAATGGTGGCCTAAAAATAGGGATATTTCTTGAATAAAGTGCTTTTTTGGTTTATTTTAAAATATAAGGAATTTAACCAAGGAGAAAATAGTGCCTCTAGCTACTATAACAAGTAAAGGTCAAATCACCCTTCCTAAGCCGGTAAGGGAGGCCTTAAACCTACGAAGGGGGGATAAAGTAGAAATCACTGTTGAAGAGGGCAAAGCCATTCTAAGACCCGTGGTCAAAAAAGTCGAAGAAGTTTTTGGAAAGCTCTCCCAAGAGGGCAAAAGTTATTCCGTTGAAGAAATAGATCTTCGACTTAAAGAAGAGATCAAAAAGCGCTGGAAATGAAAGCCCTGGACACAAATATTCTTGTTAGATTCGTAACGCGTGACGATATAGCCCAGGCTGATAAAGTATTGAATCTTTTTAAAAAGGCCGAAAACCGAGGAGGAGAAGAATTTTGGATTCCTTTGGTAGTGGTGCTTGAAATGCTCTGGGTACTTGAAGCAGTTTATAGAATCCCCCGAAAGAAAATTCTTGAAATTTTGAGAGATTTAATCGATCTTCCCATCTTAAAA
>DRMH01000040.1 GCA_011322625.1 Thermosulfurimonas dismutans
CATCCTCCTCGATCCGGAAAGACCGGTCCAGATCATCTTTGCCGGAAAGGCCCATCCCCGTGACGAAGAAGGCAAGAACATGATCCGTCAGATCGTGGAACTGGCCCGCGATCCGAGTCTGGCCGGGCGAATCGCCTTTGTGGAGGACTACGATCTCGATCTGGCCTATTACATGGTAAAGGGGGTGGATGTATGGTTGAATAACCCTCATCCGCCGCTTGAGGCCTGCGGCACCAGCGGGATGAAGGCCGGCTTTAACGGGGTCCCTCACCTGTCCATCCTGGATGGCTGGTGGCCGGAGGGATATAACGGCCGCAACGGATGGGCCTTCGGGGAGGAGGAAATAGAAGGCGACCGCACCGCCCGGGATGCCGAAGCCCTTTACCAGATCCTGGAGGAACAGGTGGTTCCCCTTTATTATTCCTGGGATGAGACCGGCATGCCCCGTAAGTGGGTCAAGTTGATGAAGGAAGCCATCAAAAGTATCACTCCCCGTTTCTGCGCCCGACGGATGCTCAAGGAGTACGTGTCCAAGTTTTATCAGCGCATCGACATGGTCGAACTTCCCTCAGGAGAAGAAAAGAGATCGTGAAGAAACTCTATCTGGTCTTCTGGTGGCACATGCATCAACCCTCCTATCGGGATGCTCTGTCTGGGGAATATCTCCTTCCCTGGACCTATCTTCACGCCTTGAAGGATTACGGCGAGATGCCCTGGCTCCTGAGCCGCTTCCCGGGGGTCAAGGGCAATTTCAATCTGGTTCCGGTGCTTCTTGAGGCCCTTGAGGATTACGCCTCGGGAGGGGTCCAGGACCCTTTGCTTAGGATCCTTCGCCAGCCGGTGGAGGATCTTTCCGAAGAAGACCGGGCCCTGCTCTTTACCCTGGTAAGGCTTCTTCCCGCACCTCTTAAGGCCACTCTGCCTGCTCTTTCCGATCTGGAAAGGAGGATCCCCCACCTTTCCGGGGCAGAACTCCAGGACCTGCGTGTTCTTTATCTCCTGCTCTGGTGCGGTCGGGCCTTTCGCGAGAGATACCCCCTGGTGGAGGACCTTCGCCGTAAGGGAAAGGGTTATACCCGGGAGGAACTCCAGGCCTTACTGGAGGCGAGTTTTCGTTTTGCGGGGGAAATAGGGGCTTTTTATCGGGATCTTGAGGAGAGGGGGCAGGGGTCCCTCTCGGTGACCCCCTATCACCATCCCCTTCTTCCCCTTCTCCTGGACGTTCAGGCGGCGAGGGAAAACGATCCCGGGGTGCCCCTTCCGGATATCGGGCCTTTCGGGGATACGGCTGCGCGGCAGGTGGTTATGGCCGTGGAAAGCCATCGGGGCCGTTTCGGAGAATCTCCCCGTTTTTGCTGGCCTGCGGAGGGGGCGGTGAGTGAGGCTGCCCTGCGTCTTCTTGCCGCCCACGGCCTGCAGGGGCTGGCCACGGATGAAACCCTGCTCTGGTCGGCCCGGGGCGGGGAGGATCGCTCGGTACTCTTTCGGCGTTATCGTCTGGGAGAGAGCCTGATCCTCTTTCGGGATCGGGGCCTCAGCGACCTTATCGGTTTTTCCTATCAGCACCTGTCCGCTGAGGAGGCGGTCAATGACTTCCTGCGGCGATTGCGCGATATCTATGAAGGGGTGAACTATTCACCCCTGGTAAGTGTGATCCTCGACGGAGAAAATTGCTGGGAATATTATCCGGAAAACGGTTATCCCTTCCTTACCCGCCTTTATCAGGCCCTGGAAAGAGAACCCTGGATTGAGACCCTGAGTCTTAAGGAGGCCTTCCTGCGGGAGGATCTGCCCGAGGCCGAACTTAAGTCCCTTCGGGCCGGCAGCTGGATGGGAGGGACCTTTCGTAAGTGGCTGGGGCATCCGGAAAAGAACCGGGCCTGGGAACTTCTCTGGCGGGTTTATCGTGTCCTGGAAAACCATGCCGGGCAGGAGGAGTATCTTCGGGCCCTGCCCTATTTCCTGCGGGCCGAGGGCAGCGATTGGTTCTGGTGGTACGGGGAAGGGCTGGATACCCCTCTTCTGGATCGATTCGATCTACTTTTTCGGCATCATCTGGTCCGGGTCCTCCGGGAACTGGGAGAACCCCTTCCGGATGAGGTTACAGGGTGAGGGTCCTTTTCCTGTCCAGTGAGATCTTTCCTTACGCCAAGACCGGTGGACTCGGGGATGTGGCCTATTCCCTGCCCAGGGCCCTGGAGGCCCTGGGTGTGGAGGTCTTAAGGGCCATGCCCCTTTACCATTCCCTCTACGACCGGGGGTTCGAGGATACCGGAAAGGAGGTAACCGTACGCCTTAACGGGCGCCCTTATACCTTCCGGATCTTCCGCCAGGATCGGCACTATTTCTTCCATCAGCCCGAGCTTTACGACCGCCCCTACCTTTACGGCCCTCCGGGCGGGGCTTATCCGGACAACGACCTTCGTTTCGGGGGGTTCTGCTGGGCCGTGGCCAGGGCCGTGAAGGATGGGTTCTTTGAGGTGGATCTCGTCCATGCCAACGACTGGCAGACCGCCCTTTATCCGGTCCTCCACCACGAGATCTTTCGTTTTCCCCAAAAGGTGGTCTTCACCATCCATAATATGGCCTTTCAGGGGATGTTCG
>DRMH01000041.1 GCA_011322625.1 Thermosulfurimonas dismutans
CCGGGGAGATGTTTCCGATCTCGTCAAAGAAGATGGTTCCCCCGTTGGCCAGTTCGAATTTACCGATCTTATGGGTGGTGGCTCCGGTGAAGGCGCCTTTGACGTGTCCGAAGAGTTCGCTCTCAAAGAGGGTGGGGACCAGGGTGCCGCAATCCACAAATACGAAGGGCCCCTCTTTTCGGGGGCTCCATTCGTGGATTTTACGGGCCAGGAGTCCCTTCCCGGTGCCGGATTCACCGGTAAGAAGAACCGTGGAATCGGTTTCCGCGGCCATGGCGGCCTGTTCCAGCACCCGACGGATGGCTGCGCTGCGGCCGATGAACTCCAGGGTGCCCTCCTTTTCCCGGAGGGTCTGCCGGAGGTAGATATTTTCCAGGGTGAGACGCCTTTTCTCCAGGGCCTTGGCCACTGCCAGGCGCAGTTCCTGGGGAGAGAAGGGTTTCTGAAGGAAATCCGCGGCCCCCAGTTTCATGGCCGAGACCGCCACCTGCACCGTTCCGTAAGCGGTGATGACCACCACCTGGGCCTGAGGGTCTTCCTCCTTGATTTCCCGGAGGAGTTCCAGCCCCTCGGCCCCGGGCAATTTCAGATCCAGGACGATGACGTCGAATTCGTAATCCGAGATGAGCCGCCGGGCCTCCTCCGCGGTGCCGGCCAGCTCCACCTCGTAGCCCTCGCGGGAGAGGACCTGGAACCCCGCGTCCCGGATACCGGGATCATCATCTATGAGGAGAACCCGTCCCTTCGTTTTCATACTCCAAGGCCGGAAGATGGACCCGAAAGATAGCCCCTCGGGGCCGGGCCTCTTCCAGTTCGATTCGTCCTCCGTGTCTGGTAACTATACTGTAAGATATGGAAAGGCCAAGGCCGGTGCCTTTGCCGTGTTTCTTGGTGGTGAAAAAGGGTTCGAAGATCCGGGTCCGAAGGGAGGGCGGAACCCCGGGCCCGGTATCCCGGATCTCGAAATATACCTCCCGGTCCCTTTTCCCGGTCTTAAGGAAGAGTTTGCCCCGGCCCTCCATGGCCTCACCGGCATTGATGAGAAGATTGAGGATCACCCGCTCGATCTGAGAGCGTATTCCGCGACAGAGTACGGGTTCCGGGGAGAGTTCCCACACGGGTTCCACCTGTCTCAACACCCGGTATTCAGCCACCAGATCGTACATCTCCCGAAGGAGGACATTGAGATCCAGGGTTTCCCGAGGGCCCTCTTCCGGATGGGCCAGACTCAGAATGGTCTTGGCAATGATGCGGCCCCGGGTGGCCAGCTTGATGATCTTGTCGATGTACTGATGAAGGGGGCTTTCCTCCGGGAGGTCTTCCTTGAGGAGGTTTCCGTAAAGGAGGATTCCCCCCAGGGGATTGTTGAGTTCATGGGCGATTTCTCCGGCCAGCCGGGTCATAAGATCCAGTTTTTCCTGATGTTCCAGGGAGGATCTTTCCCAGAGAAGGAGCAGGCGACGTTTCCCTCGCCAGGGAAGAAGAACCCCCTCCAGAAGAAGGGGTGGCTCCAGGGGATGGATCCGGCGGGCTTCAAAGCGCCCGATTTCCTCGGGCACGGGGGCCAGGAGTTCCGAGAGCGAAGGAGAGGGGTTGTGCAGGCCGAAGAGACGCCGAAAGGCCTGGTTAACCCGTACCAGCCGATCTTCCTCGCACAGGGCCGCGGCGTCTTTAATTTGACCTAGGAGGTCCCGCACCGCCCTCATAATACTCCACCCAGGCGGCGAGGTCTATTTCCGCCGGGGCGTTAAAGAGGGCCAGAAGCGGAACCCCCTCCGGGAAGAACACCAAGAGATTCAAGGCCCCCGGATGCTGTTCCAGGGTGAAAAAGCGTCGGGGAGAAAGCCCCAGCACGGAGGAAACCAGGGCCCGATTGAATCCTCCGTGGGCAAAGGTCACCACCAGGCCCCCGGGGTGTTTTCGCCGAATAAGATCCAGCATCCGGGAGGCCCGGGCAAAGAGCTGAGAGAGACTCTCCCCACCGGGGGGACTTATTTTTTCCGGAGTGGCCAGACGCTGGGCGAACTCCGGGATCTCCAAAAGTTCGCTCAGGCTAAGACCGGTCCATTCCCCGAAATCTATCTCCCGGAGGAGGGGATTCACGAAAAGGGGTGCTCCGGTGCGCCGACTCAGGAGTTCGGCCCCGTAAAGGGCCCGGGATAGATCGCTGCTATAAACGGCTTCTACCGGGAGCCGGGATAATCTCTCCACCAGTTTTTCCGTGCGCTGCCGACCCCGGCCGGAAAGAGGCACGTCCCTCTGTCCGTAAAGGACTCCCCGCGGGCTTTCGGTCTCCTCGTGACGCAAAAGGAGAAGGAGGAGGGGTCTAGAGGATTTCATCGAGGAAGGAAAGGGCCTCCCGGGGGCCGAAATTTTCCCGGAGATGATCCAGGGTTTCCTTGAAGGTCTTTCCCGAGGGTAGCTGGCGCCGATAAAGACGGGCCAGTATCTGGCGCAGTTTGTCTTCCTCGGGAAGATAGGCCAGATCCGGGGCCTCGCGATTGCCGAGCAGCACTTCCGGGACCTCCTCCACCCCCTTCTCTAGATCCCTGAGGAACCGAACCTGATCCGCCAGATGTCCGTAAAGACCCCCTATGTCCAGCTCTTCCACGATCTGGAAAAGGAGGCTGGAGAGGGCCAGGAATTCCTCCGGCACCCGGGCTTCTCCGGAGAGTTCGCAGCGTTGCACGGAGAACATGAGCCGGCAGGTGAGGGGGCGACGTTCATAGACCGAACAGAGCCCATCCGGGCCGAGGAGGGGACAGGTCCGGACCTCTCCGGGATGGTCCTCCGGAGGGCTCTTCCCGCGCATGAGAAGGAGGGCCATGGTGTTGGGGGTGCTTCCCGGACGGGGGTAGTCCTTCAAGGCCAGAAGACGGGCCTCAAGGTCTGAATTCAGGGCTTCCCGAAGATACCTGGCCTCAAGCGAGGTCACCCAGAGATAGGTGGTGCAGCAGGAGGCGCAACCCGGTTCACACACAAAGGGATAATTCCGGGCTTCCTCCTCTACCAGAGCATAAAGGGCTTCCAGCAAGGAGATCTTCTCCGGATAGCCGTAATCGGGTTTTATGGTTACCAGGGCCGGACTCATGCCGTGGTCTGACCCGAGGAGGCCATCCTTTCCAGTTCGGTCAATCGCTTCTCCAGTTCGGCGATGCGTTTGTTCTTGTCGTAGAGTTCCTTGCGGCGTTTAAGACGCCCGGGAAGGGAAATAAGGAAGATAAGGATCATGCCGGCCAGTAGGGAAAGGATTACAATTACCGCCAGGGAACTCTGGAACTCCCACACCAGAAACTTCACCGCCACCGGGGTGGCGTTCTGAATGGCAAAAGCCGCGATGAGGACTCCGAGCAGAGCGGCTAAAATGAGGTAAAACTCCATGTTCCCAAATATGGTGCAATTCAGGGGTAGTGTCAAGGAAAGGTGGCACATCCTTTACGAGGATCGCCATCTGCTGGGGATATATAAGCCCGCGGGGATTACGGTTCAGGGGGCCCGCAGAGGGGAGGAGGGGCTTCTTTTTCGGGTGAGGGAGCACCTGCGGCGAAGGTATGGCGGAAACCCCTTTCTGGCCCCGGTGCACAGACTGGATAAGGTAACCTCCGGGGTGGTGCTTTTCGCCCGCTCGGAAAAGGCCGCCCGTCGGCTTGCGGAGGCCTTTCGCGAGGGAGAGGTGCGTAAGGTCTATGTGGCGGTGGTGGAGGGGAGGTTTCCGCTTTCGGCCGGAAGGCTTACACACTTTCTGCGGTGGGAGGAAGGCTCGCGACGGGTCAGGATCTCGGAGCAGCCCTTTCCGGGAGCCCGGGAAGCCGTAACCGAATTTCGGGTCTTTTTTCGTTCCCGGGAGCTTACCGGAATCCTTCTTTTTCCGGAAACCGGACGCAAGCATCAACTTCGGGCTCAGCTGGCCCGGGAGGGCCATCCGGTAGTGGGGGATCGACGGTACGGATCCAGGAGGAGGACCTCTTGCGAAGGGGCCATTCTGCTTCACGCCCTGGCCCTCTCTCTGGAACATCCGGTAAAGAGGGAGCCGCTTTTCCTCTTTGCGCCTTTGCCGGATTATTTTCCGGTCTCCGGACCGGAGCCGCGGGAGGTAGCCCGGCTTTTAGGGCATGGACAGGGAGCCGAATAGGATATAGTCTTAAGGCGTTAACCCGAATGTCCGAGGAGGGAAAAGAATATGTGTCAGACCCGGGTGGTGGTCCGCAGAGGAGACCGCGAGGAGGAGATCATGCGCGAGGTGGTGGCCCTCAGGGTGGAACCGGAGGAAGTAATTCTTCAAGCCTTTTTCGAGGAACCCAGGCGGGTACGGGGAAAGATCCGGGAGATCGATTTTATGAAACACGTGGTGGTCCTGGAGGAGGAGGCATGAAGCCCCGGCCGGAGGAGGCCGAACCGGTTTTATGCGCCCGATGCGCCTGGCGTGAGCACTGTACCAAACGTTTTTCCTTTGATAACACCAAGCCCGTAAAGTGTCCGGATTTCAGCCCGGATGTGACGCTCAAGGACGAGACCGAAGATGATCGTCAAGAAGATACGGGAGGAACTGCTTAAACATCTTCCGGAGGATCTTCCCTTCAAGGTGGAGCCTCCTCCCCGGGAGGAAATGGGGGATTATGCCACCAATGCGGCGTTGGTGGCCGGAGGAAGGGTAAAAAGATTGCCGCGGGAGCTGGCCTCGGAGCTTGCGGAAAAGCTTTCCCGCAGGAAGGATCTTTTCTCCCGGGTGGAGGTGGCGGGTCCGGGTTTTCTCAATTTCTGGGTGGCCCCTTCCTACTGGCAGACGGTGGTGCAACGGGTGCTGGAGAAGGGAGACTCCTACGGACGAAGCGAGCTGGGGAAGGGTAGGAAAGTGCAGGTGGAGTTCGTTTCCGCCAATCCCACCGGGCCTTTACACGTGGGGCACGCCCGGGGAGCCGCGGTGGGCGATAGCCTGGCCCGAATCCTCGCCTTTGCCGGGTATGAGGTGGTGCGGGAATATTACATCAACGACCGGGGCCGGCAGATGGAGGTCCTGGGGCGTTCGGTGTGGCTCAGGGCCCGGGAGCTTTCCGGAGAAGAGATCGAGTTTCCCCAGGACCATTACCGGGGAGACTACATTCGGGATCTCGCCGCAAGGCTTCTCTCCGAGCGGCCGGATCTTCTTAAGCTTCCGGAAGACGAAGCCCTTGCCCTCTGTCGGGATTTTGCCCTGCGGGAGATCCTTTCCGAGATCCGTCGCGATCTTGAGGATTTCGGGGTCTTTTACGATGTATGGTATTCCGAAAAGGAGCTTTACGAGAAAGGAGAGGTGGAAGAGGCCCTGAGGGAGCTCCGGGAGAAGGGGCATCTTTACGAGGCGGATGGAGCGCTGTGGTTCCGGGCCACGGCCTTCGGAGACGAGAAGGATCGGGTGGTGCGCCGGGCCAGCGGCGAGCCCACCTATTTTGCCTCCGACATCGCCTACCATCGCGAAAAGTTCCTTAAGCGGGGCTTTGATCTGGTGGTGGATGTATGGGGAGCGGATCATCACGGCTATGTGCCCCGGCTTAAGGCCGTGCTTTCGGCCCTGGGGGTGGATGCGGAAAGGCTTAGGGTGCTCCTGATCCAGATGGTGAACCTCATCGAGGGGGGAAAATTGAAGAGCATGTCCACCCGGGCCGGAGAATTTGTCACCCTGCGGGAATTGCTCGAAGAGGTAGGTCGGGATGCCATGCGTTTCACCTTTCTCACCCGCAAATGCGATGCCCCGCTGGATTTCGATGTGGAGCTGGCCAAGGCCCAGCGGACGGAAAACCCGGTTTACTATGTGCAATATGCGCATGCCCGGCTGGCCAGCGTCTTTCGAAAGGCCGAAGAGGCGGGGCTGGAGTTTCCTCTGATTTCGGAGATACCTTTAGAGCGTCTGGATACCCCGGAGGATTTCAGGTTACTCAAGCTGCTGGATTTTTTCCCCCTAGTGGTGGAGGAAGCGGCGGAGATGCTGGAACCCCATCGTATCACCTATTTCCTGTTGGACCTGGCCACGGCGCTACACGACTACTACACCAAACATCGTTTTCTTTCGGAGGATAAAGAAAGATCCCGGGCCCGTCTGGCCCTGGCCCGGGCGGTGAAACAGGTTCTGGCGCAAGGACTGAATCTTCTGGGGGTTTCGGCCCCGGAAAGGATGTGACCCATGGCCAAAAGATTTAGATTTGAACTGGGGTTTCTGGGTCTGACCTTTGTATTTCTCCTTATGGTCTGTCTTTTCCTGTGGATGTTTATTCTGGGGGTATGGTTCGGCCAGAGGATGATGGGGAAGGGCCCGTCTCCGGTGGCGGAAAAGACCCTCAAGAAGGTACCGGAGGAGCTTCCGGCCGAGGAGGTAATGCCCCCGCCGGGACTTGCCTCCACGGAGAATCAGACCCGGGGTGAAACCCCTCCGGAGACGGTTTCCCAACCCGAGGTTTCGAAGGAGAAAGTTTCTCCTGCGCCCTCCAAGCCGGAGAAAGCACCTCAGCAGGAGGAAAAGCGTCCCTATTATGCCCTTCAGGTGGCCTCGTTTAGGGATCCGGGGGAGGCCCAGAAATATGCTTCTTATTTTCGGGACCGGGGGTATGCGGCCCGGGTGGTAAAGGTCAATCTTCCCCGCAAGGGGATCTGGTATCGGGTCTATGTGGGACATTTTGCCAGTCGGGCCGAGGCCGAAGCTGCCTATCGCAAGCTCAAGGCCTCCAAGTGGATCAAAAAGGCCTATATTCAGAAGATCCATCCGTGATTCGCAAGGCCCGTCTTAAGGACGTTAAGGATATTCACCGGCTGATTACCCATTTTTCCAAGACCGGGCAGGTCATTCCCCGGCCTCTGGGGGAGCTTTACGAAAGCGTGCGGGAATTTTTCGTTTATGAGGTACCGGAGAAGGATCTGATTGCCGGGGCCTGTGGCCTTCATATCGTATGGGAGGATTTGGGGGAGATCCGATCTCTGGTGGTAAGCGAGGAGTATCAGCGGGAGGGTATCGGAGCGGATCTGGTTCGGGCCTGTCTGGAGGAGGCCCGGGAGCTTGGCCTGTCCAGGGTTTTTGTGCTCACGGTGGTGCCGGATTTTTTTCTTCGTTTGGGGTTTCGATGGATAGAGAAGGGTGAGCTTCCGCACAAGGTTTGGGCCGATTGCATACGCTGTCCCAAGTTTCCGGATTGTGACGAGGTGGCCCTTATTTACTCCCTGGAGGTGGAGGATCGAGGATAAACTCAGGGCGGTAAGACGGGCCCGGGAGATTCTGGCGGAACATCTTTCCGCCTGCCGGTTGTGTCCGTGGGAATGCGGGGTGGATCGACGAGCCGGGAAAAGGGGACGGTGTGGTCTTCCGGCCGGGCCGGTGGTTTCGGGATACGAGCCCCATTTCGGGGAGGAGGCCTGTCTGGTGGGAGAGACCGGGTCAGGGGCGGTCTTTTTTACCGGGTGCAATCTTTTCTGTGTTTTCTGTCAGACCTGGGAGATCAGCCGCGAACGTCGCGGGGTGGAGATCTCGGAGGAAGACCTGGCCCGGATCTTTCTGGAACTTGAGGCCCGGGGCTGTGTGAACCTGAATCTGATCACCCCCACTCCCCAGATTCCGGTCATCCTGGGGGCCCTGGAGAGGGCGCTGGAGAGGGGATTCCATCTGCCGGTGGTTTACAATACCGGGGGGTATGAACGGGTGGAGGTGTTAAGAGAGCTTTCCGGAGTGGTGGACATCTATCTTCCGGATTTTAAGGTGTGGGATCCGGAGGTGGCCGAGAGGATTCTCGGGGCTCGGGACTATCCGGAGGTAGCCCGAGAGGCCATCAAGGAGATGTATCGTCAGGTAGGAAATCTGGTTCTGGACGAAAGAGGGGTAGCTAGAAAGGGGCTTTTGGTGCGACATCTGGTTTTGCCCGGGGATCTGGCCAATACTCGGGCTATTTTGCGTTTTCTGGTTCGGGAAGTTTCTGCGGAAATATACATAAATCTTATGGGACATTATCATCCGGTGGGGGAGGCCTCTCGTCATCCCCCGCTCGATCGTCCCCTTACGCGCAGAGAATGGGAAAAAGCTATCCAAGAGGCCAAAAAGATGGGAATTTTTAAATTAGATACTACTCACTGGGGTTTATTGCCTTTAATACTCCTTGACAATTCGGCAGAGGGGTAATAGATTATTCGCTAACCAAGAATACTCGGAAAGGAGGAGGTTGATCATGCCCGTAGTTGAGTACAAAGGTAAGAAATTTGAAGTTGACGAAGACGGGTTCCTGGCCGGCGGACTGGATGCGTGGTGCATGGAGTGGGTGGAATACGTAAAAGAGCAGGAGGGTATTCAGGAGCTTACTGAAGAGCACTGGAAGATCATCAAGGTTCTGCAGGACTACTACAAGAAGAACGGTGTGGCGCCCATGGTGCGGATTCTTTCCAAGGTTACGGGGTTCCCTCTGAAGAAGATTTACGAACTCTTTCCCTCCGGTCCGGGTAAGGGAGCCTGTAAGATGGCGGGTCTTCCCAAGCCTACCGGTTGTGTGTAAGGTTATGGTTATAAAGACGGCCCCTGTCCAGGTAGTAGAGGCAGGGGTCGTCTTGTTGTGATTTTGAAGGGAGCTGTTTTATAATTGGGGGAGGCAAAAATTTCAATTGAAGGAGGTTAGGTGATGAGGAAGGTATGGATTTGGGTATTGGCTTTGGTGTTTGGTTTGGCGGGCCTGGCCCAGGCGGCCAGTGTGGAGCTTCACGGGGAGTTCGGGGTCAAGGTGCAGACCAGTAATGCCTGGGGGATGTTCGAGAAGAGTGAGACCCCTAACCTGGTGAAGGGGCTGTTGGGAGCCTATACGAACGATGCCTACAAGCTGGATGCTCAGAATGGGGCCAATAGTGCCTGGGCTACTACCGATGCCGGGGTAACGCTGGACACGGTTAAAATCAATGGTAACGACGTAGATCTGGATGATACCTGGGCCTCGCTCCAGTTCCGTCTCTGGGCGGTGGCGCAGAGCGACGACGGTAAGATCAAGGGGACCTGGGCCATGGAGGTAGGTTCCCTGCGGTTTGGTGAAAACAACAATGCCGGTGTGGACGAGCTGGTGCCCCGGAATGAGGGAGAGAACATCGAGGTGCGGCAGATGTCCCTTGAGTTTGCCCTTCCGTTCCTGCAGAACCTGAACCTGCGTCTGCGGGCCGGTCTCAACCCCTATTATGTAAATCGCTTCCTCTGGAACGAGACCGCTCCGGGTATCGATATTTCT
Organism: Thermosulfurimonas dismutans; assembly: GCA_011322625.1. Classification (GTDB taxonomy): domain Bacteria; phylum Desulfobacterota; class Thermodesulfobacteria; order Thermodesulfobacteriales; family Thermodesulfobacteriaceae; genus Thermosulfurimonas_A; species Thermosulfurimonas_A dismutans_A. The sequence continues at coordinate 9,216 of DRMH01000041.1, forward strand.
GGTAAGTTTGACCTGGGCAACGTGCCCACCTCCTTCGTGCTGGTCTGGGTGCGCGGGTTTGATAACACCTGGCTGGATAATAATGAGCAGAACAACGACTTCGATGCCTATGCCGCGGTGGTGGCCTTCGATCTCTCCAAGGTTATCAGTGCGGTGGATAAGGCGCAGGCCAAGGTGTATTACATTCCCATGAACGGTCAGGACGGTGTGCGGGTACCCTATGGGGTGAACGCCGGTCTCTGGACGGATGTGCAGCCCTACTACCTGGGTGGTGATGCCCAGTTCTCCTATCGGGGAGTGGATGTGGATCTGGGTGTGATTCACATGGGCGGTGATGCCAACGATATCCATGGTAATGGTAAGGATGTTGATTTTGACGGCTGGCTCTCCTATGTGGATCTCGGGTACCAGGTGAACGACCAGCTGCGGGTGTCCTTCCTGGGCTGGTGGGCCAGCGGAGACAACAACTCCACCAAGGGCGATGTGGACAGTTATATCGCCGTGGATACCCACACCGAGGGTAGCGTGGTCCTCTTTGAGGACGGGGCCTTTGATGACGGGTACGCGGTTTCCAGCGCTCCGTATCTCAATCAGCTCGGTTTTCAGATGTATCGTCTGCGGGTGGACTACAAGGCCACTCCCAAGCTCTCCCTGGCGGCGGCGGTTAACTACATGAAGTTCGACGAGGATGCCAAGTGGGTGGAGGATAACGGCAGCCGTCACAGCGACGATGACATCGGTTGGGAGCTCGATGTTTATGCCAACTACGAGCTCTATAACAACCTCAAGGTGAGCCTGGCTGCGGGTTACCTCTGGGCCGGTGATGCCCTGGATGCCTGGGCCGACAAGGACGGAGATGGTCTGGTGGATAGCAGCGCCGATGACATGTACCGGGTGTCCCTGGGTGTGACCTACACCTTCTAAGCCCGGGAGAAGAGGGTCTTAAAGGGGCGGCGAAAGCCGCCCCTTTTTTATTGGGAGAAGGTTTACTTTCTTTCTCCTTTGAGGCACAATGGAAAGGGTGAGGAACAGGGCCCAGAAGTGGCATTTTTTTCTGGTTCTATTCCTGTTTTTTCTTTCGGTTCGGGCGGTAGCCCTGGATATCAATACCGCTACCGTAGAGGAGCTGGCCTCTCTTCCGGGGGTGGGGCCGGTGCTGGCCCGCAGGATCGTTGAATATCGCTCCCGGTATGGTCCCTTGCGTCGGCCGGAGGATCTCCTGAAGATAAAGGGTATCGGTCCGGCCCGTCTGGCGCGTCTTAAACCCTATCTGGAGTTCGGTCCCGTTTCTTCCTCCAGCTCTCCCGAGGACATCTCGCGGGAGGCCTCCGCCGGGGGGTACATCTACCGCTGGGTGGATGATCGGGGAGTGGTTCATTTTACCGAGTTTCCCGAGGACATTCCGCCCCGTTTCCGTTCCCGAGCCCAAAGGATCCCCCTTCCTGTGGGACCTGAGGGAAAGTCCGCCGCCGGGGCGGGAACCGCTCCGGTATCTCCTTCCCCCGCCGGGTTTGAGGAACCCAAGACCGATATTCGAGGGCGGGGCCTTTCCTGGTATCGCAAGGAAAAGGTCCGGCTCAAGAACGAAATCGCCCGCCTTCGGGCCCAGATCGAGGAGAATCGCCAGGCCATGCGGCTCCTTCACGGGGGGTCCTATATAGCCCGCCGGGGGATTCGTACCAAATACGGGATCAAGCTGGGAAAGGGGCCCCTTCTTCGTCGCTGGGCGGAATACAAACGCCTGCGCCGCATCAATCAGAAACTGGAAAAGAAACTCGCCGAGCTTGAATATCGTCTAAATAAGGGCCTTTACCGCGAGGCCCTTCGGGCCCACGCCCCGGAAGAGGTGCTCGAATTTCTCAAGAAAGATCCTTAAGCACCTGCTCCAGGGTATAAAGAAGCTTATCGTTTTCCTCAGGAAGGCGTAGGGCCAGACGGATGAATCTATCCGAAAGTCCCCGGAAGTTTCCGCAGGCCCGGATGAGGAGCCGGACTTCGGTAAGGAGCCGATCGCGGATCTCTTTCCCGGAGATTCCCTCCGGAAGTTCGACCAGGAGGAAATTGGTTCTCGAGGGAAAGACGGAAAGGCCGAGGGCGGAAAGCCTCAGACTCACCCGGGGCCTTTCCTCGGCCAGAAACTTCCGCACCCGGGCCTCGTGCTCCCTTTGACCCACCAGAAACTCGCCTGCCACCTGGGCCAGGCGGTTTACGGCCCAGGGAAGCTCCCGGCCGCGGAGCACCTCGGAAAGAGGGCCTTCTGCCGTGGCCAAACCCAGGCGCAGTCCCGGAATGCGATAGATCTTGGAGAAGGAAAAAAGCACCACCAGGTTCTCGGGAAAGGGCCGGGCCGAAAGGAGACTTTCCGTGTCTTCCGCGGCAAAGGGAAGGTAGGATTCGTCCACCACGAAGACCGCCTCCGGATGCCGGGAGATCAGGCCATAAAGGGTGTCCCTTTTAAGAAAAGCCCCGGTGGGATTGTTGGGGTTGCAGATGAAGACAAGATCGCCCGGGGCGATAAGATCTTCCAGTTCCTCAAGCGGGGGCTGGAAGTCCTCTTCCTTCCGGGCGAGGATGTAGTGTGCCCTGACCCCGGCTCGTCCTGCGGCGTCTTCGTAGTCCGCGTAGGTGGGCCCCAGGATGAGGACCCTTTGGGGGTTGAGGGCCTCGGGCAGGGCGAAGATCCATTCCGTGGTGCCGGAGGAGGGGAAGAAGGCCTCCTCGGAAAGACCGAAACGGCGGGCGAGGGCCCGGCGGAGGGTGAAACTGTCGGCCTCGGGGAGGTGTTCTATCTCCGAAAGGTGTCTCTGGAGAAGATCGTAGAGGCCCTCCGGAGGGGGCAGAGGGCTTACGTTGCTGCTGAAATCAAGGATTTCCCCCGGAGAAAGGCCCATTTCCCGGGCCAGGTGATAGACCTCGCCTCCGTGGCCCCGGATCACCTCCAGGCTCCGGTCGCAAGGTGGCGTTCGATGCGTGAAGAAAGATCCAGGGGAAGGCCCGGGCTATCCCAGCGGATCTCTCCTTCGGCAAAGGATTTAAGGGTATAGACGATGAGGGGAAGCTCCCGCCGCACGCCCTCCTCCCGGATCCTCCGGAAAAGCGGCTCGGCCTCGCCTTCCTCGTGTATTAGGGCCGAAAGCCCCCGGGAAAGGAGCTTCCTTTCGCATTCCTCCCAGAGGGGATCCCAGGCCCCTCCCCGGAGGGGGAAGCGGCAGAAGGTGGCCGCCGGGCCCTCGTCGAGCACCGGGGTGACCCGGTGCATCATGACCCCGGTCTCCGCGGCCCGGGCGGAGATGAGCTGCCAGATGACCTCCTGCCAGGTGCCCTTGGGGCCTCCGGGAAGGGCCGGATGGAGGTTTAGCATGGGAAGGGTTTCGCAGGCCTCTTCGGAGACCACCCACATGTAGCCGGCAAGCACCGCGAGATCCACCTCCGCAGGAAGGAGTTCCAGCACCCGCCGGTGATAGAGGGTGCGCCAGGTCTTACGGTCCTTCTTACGCAGTTCGGGCTCAAACTCCCGGGCCGAAAGGTGGACCACCGGAAGGCCCAGCTCCCGGCAGAGGTCGATGAAGAGATCCGACTCCCGGCTTTCCCCGGGCCGGCGGGAGAGAAAGACATAGACGATTTCGGCCGGGATGAAGCCCTCGCGGATGCGGTCATGGACGGTCTTAAGAAGGAGCCTTGCCGCCTCGTCCCTTCCGGTGGAAAACCAGCCCAGTCGATACATACTTCCTTTGTAAAAGCTTTTCGGCCTGCGGTCAATTCTCTGGAGCCACTCCGGAAGGCTTACCCCTCAAAGGGGTTCTTGCTTCCTGAACTCATAATATGTAAACTTGATATACAACAGCCCATGAGGAGGAAAAAGAGTGGCTAAATCGCGGCGTATCTCCTTGCTTTTACCCGAAGAACTGATAGAGCATTTAAAACGAGAGGCTGGAGAATTAGGGATCGGGTATCAGACCTTGATAAAAATCAAGTTGATGGAAGATATGAGAAGAAAACGGATGGTGGAATGGGGCACCGGGAAGCCTAGTGGGGTGAGGATCAAAGCCGGGCCCGGAAAACCCCTTTCGGAGATAGTAATTGAGGACAGAAGATGACCCTTTATCTGGACACTTCTGCCCTGGTAAAACTTTATGTGGAAGAAGAATTTTCGGATTGGGTATTAGAATGGACGAAAAGGGCCGAAAGGATAGCTTCGAGTGGGGTGGCTTATGCCGAAATAGCCTCGGCCTTAAGGCGTATTTTCCAGGAGGAAAGGATAAGCGCGGAAGATCTGAGAAGAGTCTGGAAGGCCTTTAAGAAAGACTGGGAGGGTTATACCAGAGTGTGGCTGACTCAAGAGGTGGCAAATCTGGCCGCGGATTTGATTTTCCGATACAGATTGAAGGGCTTTGACGGGATTCATCTGGCTTCAGCCAGTCTTTTAAAAGATGTGGTGGGAAAAGTGGTCTTCGTTTCCTTTGACCGTAAACTCAATGAAGCTGCGGCTTCCGAGGCCCTGGAAGTGTTAAAGGTATAGACCTTCATTCTGGAAGACTCTCCACGGGGCAGGGGCGGAGAGGGGCCCCTGCCCCCGGAGTTTTAGCGCAGGTCGAAGCGGTCGAGATTCATGACCTTGTTCCAGGCGGAAACAAAGTCGGATACGAATTTTTCGCGGCCGTCGTCTGCGGCATAGACCTCGGCCACGGCCCGGAGCTCGGAATGGTGCCCGCAAAGGAGGTCCACCCGCGTGGCGGTGAAACGGAGCTTCCCGGTGCGCCGATCGTAGCCCTCAAAGAGCCTGCGGGTCTCGTCCACCGGCCGCCACTCAAGGTCCATGGAAAGGAGATGCACGAAAAAGTCGTTGGTGAGAGTCTCGGGCCTTTCGGTAAAGACCCCGTGGAGGGAGCCGTCCCAGTTGGTCTTAAGCACGCGAAGGCCTCCGAGAAGGACCACCATCTCCGGGACGCTTAAGGAAAGAAGTTCGGCCTTATCCACCAGCATTTCCTCAGGGGAAAGGGGCGCCCGGGGACTTATGTAGTTCCGGAAGCCGTCAGCCAGGGGCTCCATGTATTTCCAGCTTTCCACATCAAGGTCCTCCTGAGGGAGATCCACCCTTCCGGGGGTGAAGGGTACGGTGATTTCCATCCCGGCCCTTCGGGCGGCTTCCTCCACCGCGGCGCAGCCTCCGAGGATGATGAGGTCCGCAAGCGAGACCTGTTTGTTCCCCTTCTGAGAGGAGTCGAACTTCTTCTTGATCCCTTCGAGCACCGAAAGGACCTTCTCAAGAAGCGAGGGGTTGTTGACCTCCCAGTCCCTTAAGGGTTTCAGGCGGATGCGGGCCCCGTTGGCCCCGCCGCGCAGGTCACTGACCCGGAAGGTGGAGGCCGAGGCCCAGGCGGTAAAGACCAGCTCCGAGATCGTAAGCCCGGAGGAGAGGATCATCTCCTTGAGTTTCTGGATGTCCCCGTCCTCGATAAGGTCGAAGTCCCTTTCCGGAAGGGGGTCCTGCCAGGGAAAGACCTCCTCGGGCACCTCGGGCCCTAGGTAAAACACGCGAGGGCCGAGGTCGCGGTGGGTGAGCTTGAACCAGGCCCGGGCGAAGGCCCTCTCGAACTCCTCCGGGTTTTCCAGAAACCGCCGGGCGATCTTTTCGTACACCGGGTCGTAGCGCAGGGCGAGATCCGTGGTGAGCATGAAGGGTTTGTGTTTCTTGCTGGGATCATGGGCGTCGGGGATGATCTCCGGGGCATCCTTGGCCACCCACTGGTGTTTTCCGGCCGGGCTCCTGGTGAGCTCCCATTCGTATTTGAAAAGATTGTGCAGAAAGTTGAGGCCGAACTTTACGGGGGTTGCTGTCCAGGCCCCTTCCAAGCCGCTGGTGAAGGTATCCGGACCCTTTCCGGTGCGGTAGTGGTAGCGCCAGCCCAGACCCTGTTCCTCAAGTTCGGCCTCTTCCGGCTCCGGCCCCAGATATTCCTCCCCGGCGGCCCCGTGACACTTTCCGAAACTGTGGCCCCCGGCGATGAGGGCCACCGTTTCCTCGTCGTTCATGCCCATGCGGGCGAAGATGGCCCGGATCTCCCGGGCCGCGGCCTTTGGATCGGGATTTCCTCCCGGCCCCTCGGGGTTTACGTAGATGAGCCCCATCTGGGTGGCGGAAAGAGGGTCCTCGATGCCCTTCTCCTGCTTACGGGCTTCGTCCGAAAGCCACTCGCTTTCCGAGCCCCAGTAGGTGATCTCGTCGCGCTCCCAGGCGTCCGGCCGCCCTCCGGCGAATCCTATGAGTTTTACGCCCATGGATTCCAGGGCTACGTTTCCGGCGAGAATCAGAAGATCGGCCCAGGAAAGCCGTCTTCCGTATTTCTTCTTGATGGGCCAGAGAAGGCGCATGGCCTTGTCGAGATTTACATTGTCCGGCCAGCTGTTTCGCGGGGCCAGACGCATGTAGGCCCCCCGGGCCCCACCGCGACCGTCAAAGAGCCGGTAGGAACCGGCGCTATGCCAGGCCAGACGTACGAAAAGCGGCCCGTAGTGGCCGAAATCCGCCGGCCACCATTCCTGAGAGTCGGTCATTAGCCGTCGCAGATCCTCCTTCACCGCCTCGAGATCCAGTTTCCTGAACTCCTCGGCATAATCGAATTTTTCACCGTAAGGGTTGGAACGGGCCTCGTTCCGCCTCAGGGGAGAAAGGTTTACCCGGTAGCTCCACCACGAATCCTTCCTCCTCCCACCGCTGATCAGGGGATTTCTGGTTTTTTCTTTCATAGAAACCTCCTTGGATTAGATTTAAAATAATTCTAAATTAAGAAAAATCATTTGCAAGTTCCAAAATTTACTCCGACGGGGAGGGGACCACGGGGTAGGGGCGGGGGAGGAAGAGTTTTTCGTAAAGATAGAGGGCGTAGCGGTCGGTCATCCCGGCGATGAAGTCGCAGACCATTCTTTCCTTGGGGACTTCCTCGGTGTAGCAGGGCATCTCCCGGCCCCACACCGAGTCCCGGTTAAGATAGTATTCGTAAAGCTCGATCAGGATCTTGCGGGCCTTCTCGAACTCCCGGCGGACCTCCCGGGCCCGATAGACCCTTTCGAAGAGAAAGGCCCGAAGGTCGCTCAAGGCCTTTAAAACCCGGTCCGAAAGATGAAGGCGGCCATCGCCTGCGGAAAGCGTCTCCCGCACGAGATCCGTAACCAGGGTGTTGATGCGGGCGGCGTGCCTTCGGCCAAGGACGCGCAGGGCGCTTTCGGGGATGTCCCGTTCCCGGATGATCCCGGCCCTTAAGGCGTCATCCAGGTCATGGTTCACATAGGCGATGAGGTCGGCGAGGCGCACCACCTCGGCCTCAAGCGTAAGGGGCGGGTCCTTTTCCGGGGCGAAGATGGGCCCGAGGCCCTTGGAATGTTTCACGATTCCGTCCCGCACCTCGTGGGTGAGGTTTAACCCCCGGCCTTCCTTTTCCAGGCAGTCCACCACCCGCAGGCTCTGTTCATAGTGCCGGAAGCCCCCGGGAACGAGTTCGTTAAGCACCTCCTCTCCGGCGTGTCCGAAGGGGGTGTGGCCCAGGTCGTGTCCCAGGGCAATGGCCTCGGTGAGGTCCTCGTTAAGGCGTAAGGCCCGGGCGATGGTGCGGGCGATCTGGGCCACCTCCAGGGTGTGGGTGAGCCGGGTGCGGTAATGGTCGCCGGTAGGGGCTAGGAAGACCTGGGTCTTGTGTTTGAGACGCCGGAAGGCCTTGCTGTGGATGATCCGGTCGCGGTCCCGCTGAAAGCAGGTGCGAAGCGGACATTCGGGCTCGGGCTTAAGCCTTCCCCGCGACCTCCTGGCCCTGGCCGCCCAGGGGGAAAGGATCTTTTCTTCC
>DRMH01000042.1 GCA_011322625.1 Thermosulfurimonas dismutans
CTCCTCGGCGTTAAAGACCTCGGGCTTGATGGTCTGGGCCTGAATCAGGGCGGATAACGGAGCAAAGGGCGGCTCGGCCACCTCCCGATCGCAGGTGATAAGCACCGGAAAGGAGGCCTCCAGCACCTCCAGCCCCCGTTCGGTCTTCCGGTGGACCCGGATCTTTTTCTCCTCCGGAAAACACTCCACCCGCACCGCATAGGTGATAAGCGGAACCCCCAGACGGGTGGCCACCCCCGGCCCCACCTGAGCCGTATCCCCATCGATGGCCTGTTTCCCGAAGAGGTAAAGATCAAACGGGGTCTCCCGGGCCAGGTACTTTATGGTTTCGGCCAGGGTATAGCTGGTGGCCAGGGTGTCCGCCCCGGCGAATTTACGGTCGGAAAGAAGAACCACCCGATCCGCCCCGTATTCCACGGCCTCGCGCAGGGCCGCATCGGCCTGAGGAGGCCCCATGGTAATCACCGTAATCCGCCCCCCGTAACGCCTCTTCAACGCCCCGGCCAGGGCCAGGGCATGGACATCGTAAGGATTGACAATGGAGGGCACCCCCTCCCGAATGAGGGTGCCGGTCTCGGGATTGATTCGAATGTTGGTAGTGTCGGGTACCTGTTTTATGGAAACCAGAATATTCATCTCCGACCCCTTCTCTTAATGATGGCAGAAATCTCCTCCAAGATCAAGTAGGAACAGGGGATGAGCACCAGGGTGATTACCGTGGCGAAAAGGACCCCGAAGGCCAGGCTTATGGCCATGGGGATGAGGAAACGGGCCTGAAGACTCCGCTCGAAGATCATGGGGAGGAGGCCGAAGAAGGTGGTGATGGTGGTAAGGATAACCGGACGGAAACGTCTGCGACAGGAAAGGATCACGGCCTCCCGTATCTCCATTCCCTCGGCCCGCAGACGATTTATCAGATCCGCCAGGATGATGGCGTCGTTCACCACCACCCCGGAGAGCCCCACGATCCCGAAGAAACTCAGGATGGAGAGCTGATACCCCAGAAGTAAATGTCCCAGAAAGGCCCCCACCACCCCGAAGGGGATGGCCAGCATGATGATGAGGGGCTGAGAGAAGGACCGCAGGGGAATGGCGATGAGGGTATAGATGGCCACCAGGGCCAGGAGGAAACCCTTTCTCAGTTCGCGCATGGTCTGGGCTTCCTCGCGCCCCTCTCCCTCGAAGGAATAGGTGAGCCCGGGGTACCTGCGGGCCAGCTCCGGAAGGACACGGTTCCGGAGCCAGCGACGGACCTCGCTTCCGGTGATCTCCCGTTCGTTTACCTCGGCCTGGACATAGATAACCCGTTTACGATTGAGTCGTTCCAGCTTCACATAACCCGGAGCAAAATAGGGCTGAGCCACGTCCAGGAGAGGAATCTCGCGTCCATCGGGAAGATGGAGTCTTATCTTCTTCAGGACCTCCAGATCCTCCCGATCCCTCCGGGGATAACGCACCAGGACTGAGATTTCGTCCTCCCCCCGCTGGAAGCGAAGGGCCTCGGCCCCGTAAAAGACGGATCTCACCGTACGGGCCACGTCCTCCAGGGTGATCCCCAGGTTCCGGGCCCCGGGTTTCAGCCGAAAGCGAAGCTCCTCCTTGCCTTCCACCAGACTATCCTCGACGTCATAGACCCCGCGGAGGCGGGAAAGCCGCCTCTTGAGTTCCCTTACCGCCAGAAGAAGGGTCTTTTCATCCGGGTGGGAGAGGGCCACGGAGACGGGTTTTCCCATGGAGAAGAATTCCCCGGTGAAGGTCAGGCTGTCGGCTTCGGGGACGAAGCCCACGGCCCGTCGCCAGGCCGCCACCAGGTTGCGCGTGCTTATTCCGGGACGTCTTTCCGCATCTACCAGCCGGATCTCTATGCCGGCGATATGACTCCCCATCTCCGGAGGGCCCCCGTGGGGTCCGGAGATGGTGGCTCCGGCGGAAATAACCCGATAAACCAGAAGAGGCCGGCCGGACTTCCTTTCCGCCTCTCGCACCACCCGCACCCCTGCGGCCTCGATCCTTCGGGCCACCTTAAGCGTCTCCTCAAGCGGGGTGCCCGCCGGCATACGCAATACACAGTAAAGACGATTTCCCTCCACCCGGGGGAAGAAGGTGAAACGCAGTCTTCCGGAAAGCCACAGGGAAAAGACCACCACCAGAAGGGCCAGAAGGAGCGAAACCGTAAGATAACGCCAGGAAAGGGCCAAAGAAAGAAACCGCCGGTAGGGGCCATCCACGAACCTCCTCAGGGCTCCGGCCAGAGGGGGTTCTCCGGGAGGAAGGTCGGCCCCCCGAAGGTGGGCCGGCAGGATGAAAAGGGCCTCCAGCAGGGAACCACCCAGGACCAGAATGACCACCACCGGTATGACCCGGATGAATTTTCCCATGGCTCCGGTTCCGTAGAGAAGGGGCCAGAAGGCGGCCATGGTGGTGAGCACGGAAAAGATCACCGGACCGGCCACCTCCAGGGTTCCCTCCACCGAGGCCCGAAAACGGGAGGCTCCGGCTTCCCTGTGCCGAAAGATGTTTTCCCCGATCACAATGGCGTCATCCACCACCATGCCCAGGACCAGAATGAAGGCAAAGAGGGAAATCATATTGAGGGAGACCCCGAAGTAGGGCATAAGGCTCAAACCGAAGGCAAAGGCGGTGGGAATACCCCAGATCACCCAGAAGGAAAGATTGAGATGCAGGAACAGGGTCAGCAATACCGTAACCAGGATCATGCCGAAGGCCATGTTCTTGAGCAGAAGCTTGATCCTGGCCCGAAGGATCTCTGTACGATCCCGCATGATCTCCAGATGAAGGGACGGGGGAAGAAGGCTCCGTATCTCCGCCAGATGGCTCTTTACCTCCCGGGCCACAATAAGGGCATTCTGACGCCCCACCCGGAAGACCTCGATCACGGTGGCGGGTTTCCCGTTGTAGTAAATGGCATAGTCCAGGCTATCCCTTAACTCCTCCCGCACCCGGGCCATGTCCCTCAGGCGGATGCTTCCCCCTTTGGGTCCGGCTATGATGATCAGATCGCCGTATTCATCGGCGAAATAGCGCTTGCCCCGGGTCCTTACCAGATATTCCTGATGGGGGTTTTTGATCCGGCCGGCCGGAAGATCCAGGGACTCCCGGGCGATCCTCCGGGCGATCTCCTGAAGACTCAGACCGTAGCGACGCAGGTTCTCCTCCGGAACCTCGATATGGATCTCCCGGGGAAAGAGCCCGAAATATTCCACCTCGGTGATTTCCGGGAGATCGAGCAGGGCGTCCTTCACCCTCTCAGCCCAGTATTTGAGGGTCTCGCGATCCGTGTCCCCGTAGAGGGCCAGGGTCAGGACCTCGGTCCGCAGGACCACCTTCTTGACGATGGGTCTTTCGGCCTCCCGGGGCAGGGTGGTAAGGCTATCCACCTGGGTCTTCACCTCATCGAGCAGTTCCTGAACGTTGCGCCCCCGGAGCACCTCCACGATGACCCTGCCCTCCCCCTCCCGGGCCACGGAGAGGATACGTTTGATGCCCGAAAGCCCGGCGATCTTCTCCTCGATGGGCTTGATCACCGAATCCTCGATCTCCCGGGGGGAGGCTCCCCGATACTCCACCTGGACCACAATCTGGTCCTCGGCCACCTCGGGAATGATCTCTGTCTTGATGGTGTAGAGGGTGAGGAGCCCAGAGACCAGGACAAAGATCATGAGGAGATTGGCGGCGACGTGATTTTCCACAAACCAGGAAATAATTCCTCTCATGGTCTCTCCCGCACCAGCATTCCGGGAAGGGCCCCGGGAAGACGCTGTGCCACCACCTTCTCGCCGGCAGAAAGCCCTTCGCTGATCACCACCCGCTTTTCGTCCTGGAAAAGGACCCTGACCGGACGTTTCACCAGTCTTCCCGACCTATCCACCACCCAGACGAAGGTCCGTCCCAGCACCCGGACCAGGGCCTCCGGAGGGATCTCGAAGGTTCGGGGGTATTTCTTTCCGTAAATCCTTATCCGGACGAAAATCCCGGGCAAAAGCTCCGGGGAGCCGGAATCCGGATGCACGCGCAGATAGAGGGGAAGGAGCCGGGTCTTTTCCTCCGCCTGGCCCCCGACCCTGAGGACCCGGCCGTGGTAACGAAATACCTTCGAGCCCGCCTCCCAGAGGACCTCCACCGGGGACCCCGGGGTCCCTGCCGGGGCGTTGAGACCGGGGACGGTGAGGTAGGGCAGGAGGTAATCGGCCACCGGGGCATAGACCTCCACTCCGGCCAGGGGATAGAGCACCGCCAGGACCCTTCCCGGGGAGGCGTAATCCCCCTTTTCCACCCGCACCTCCAGGACGCGGGCGGCGAAAGGGGCCCGGATTCGGGTACGGGCGAGATCGGCCCGGGCCTTTTTCACCTCTTCCCGGGCGGCGGCGACCTCGGCCCGGGCCGCAGCCAGCTCCGGTTCCTTGGCCACCAGAGGCGGAGGCGGCACCCCGGGATGGAGGACCCGCCACTCCGCCACCGACTGCCGGGCCTGGGCGGAGAGTTCGGCCAGGGTGCGTTCGGCCTCGCGCAAGCGGGCCCGGGCCCGGAAAAGGGCCGCCCGGTAATCGGTGGGATCGATACGCACCAGCAGTTCCCCCTTCCGAACCTTAACTCCCGGCCATAGCCGCGGAGAAACCCAGACCACCTTACCGGCCACCTCCGGGGCCAGTTCCAGACGCCGCGGAGCCACCACCGTCCCGGTGGTCTCCACCCGATAGACAAAGGGGCGGGGAGTCACCCGTAGGGTCTTTACCACCAGCACCGGGCGTTTCTTCTCCTTGGATGGAGGGCGGGGACGGGAGAGGACGAGGTGCCGGGCTATTAAAAACCCCGCACTCAATACCAAGAGAGAGAGCACCACCTCCAGCCAGCGCCTCGAAATTCCGGATCTCATGCCCCCTCCTTTTCCGCAAACCCGAAATCCCCTCCCAGGGCCTTGAAGAGAAAGACCCGATTGAGAAGGAGATCCTTTCGGGCCTCAAGAAGCTTCCTTTGGGTCTCAAGAAGGGTCATCTCCTCGGCCAGGACCCGGGGAAGATCCAGGAGCCCGGCCCGAAAGCGTTCCCGGGCAAAGACGACCCGTCGTTTCCGATCCGCACATTCCCTGCGGGTCTCCCGGAGGACACCCCGCAACCTCTCCTCGGAGAGAAGGGCGAATTCCACCTCCCTCAAGGCGGTAAGCACGGTCTTGAGGTATTCCTCCCGGGCCTCCCTGAGGGCCTCGCGGGCGGCCCTTTCCTCGGCCCGAAGCCTTCCGGCATTGAAAAGGGGCTGGGTGAGTCCGAAGGTGAGGGTCCAGATCCGGTTTCGTTTCTGGAGAAGGTCCTTGAGGGCGTTGGAGACCCGCCCCTCCTCGGCGGTAAGGAGCAGGCGGGGGAAACGGGCGGCCCGGGCCATTTTCACCTTCTCGGCCGCGGCTTTCAGCCGGGCCTCGGCGGCCCGGACATCCGGCCTCCGGCGAAGTAGCTGAGAGGGAAGCCCCGGAGGAGGCAGCGGAAGGTCCAGAGCACATACCCGGCGGGCCTCCCGCAGACGTAGGTTCCCGGAGGGATAAGCCCCGGCGAGGAGCTGTAGTTTCTGGAGACTCTCCTCCAGCGACCGTTTGAGGGCCAGATCTTGAGCCCTTAAGGCGGCCACCCGCGCCTTCTCCTCCATCAGGGTGGAGGCGGAAAGGAGCCCTTCGGCCAGACGCCTCCGGAGCAGACGCAGACGGGTCTCCGCGGTCCGGATCTCCCGGGAGAGGAGATCCAGCTCACACAGGGTGAATCCGGCCCGGAGATATTCCGAAACCGTCTCCGCCACCAGGCTCTGGGCCAGGGCCAGGCGGGTGTTCTCCGCGGAAAGCACCTCAAAATAGGCGGCCTTTTCACCGGAGGAGAGCTTCCGCCAGAGATCGACCTCGTAGGAGACCTGCGCCCGGGCGCGGAATTCGCCGAAGATAAAATTGAATTCCGGGGCCTCCACCAGGGTGTTACGGGTGCGTCTTCCGGAAAAATCAAGGTTGACCTCGGGAAACCTGCGGGCCCGGGCCACCCGCAGACGGGCCGCCAGTTCCGCCAGGCGAAAGCGGGCCCGGCGCAGGTCGTGATTGCGGGCCAGGACCTCTCTTACCAGTCGATCCAGTTCCGGGGAACCGAAAAGGGTCCACCATCTTTCCGGAAGGGAGGGAAGGGTGTAATTTCCCCGGTCCTGAGCGAATCTTTCCGGCAGGGACACCCCCGGACCGCCCTCCACCCGGGGACCGCAGGCGGAGAGAAAAAGAAGGAGTAACAGGATAAGGATAGGTCTCATCCCGTGAGTCCCTTAAGCCCGTACAGAGCGAAGTTCTTTACGTGCCGGAGGAGTTCGTCCTCCGGAGGGGGTTCCCCGAGAAAGTTCTGGATCATCGGCCGGGCCAGATGGAAATAGAGGGTCTGGCCCAGGAGGCTGAAGACCGTGAGTCGGAGCCTTCGTTCGGACACTCTGGGGGGCAAACGATCCCGCAGGGATTCCCGTATGGTTTCCAGGAGGGGTCTCAGGCCCCGGGAGAGCATGATCTCCAGGGCCTCGGTGGGCTGGGCCAGTTCCTGGGCCAGGAGACGCCGATGCCGCCAGCTTTCCCTTTCGGTAAAGGGGCTCTGGAAGAAGGCCCGGAACAGGGCCTCCACCACCCCTTCCGGCCCGGAAGGGGAGCGATGGAGGTTACGTACAAATTCCTCCCGGATCCTCAGGGCCCGGGGGACCCAGCGCTCCTCTATTACCGCAAGATAGAGGTTCCTCTTGCCGCCGAAATGATAGTTGACCGCCGCCAGATTACAGCCCGCCCGGGAGGTGATCTCCCTCACCCGGGTCTCGGTATAACCCCGCCGGGCGAAAAGGTCCTCGGCCACCGTGAGCAACCTCTGCCGGAGATCCCTCTCCATGGGTCTAGAGCTACCAAACAATTGTTTGAAACGCAAGTTTGACTTGCGTAAAGGGGATTTGGATGGTAAAAAGCGGCCAAAAACACACGCCCGTTACACGGGTTCTCCGGGGTGTCCGGTCTTTGAGGCCGGATGGGAGGGCCCGGGGCGGAGGAAAAACCCGAAAAAGGAGGTTCTCATGTCCCACATCACCATGAAACAGCTGTTAGAGGCCGGGGTGCACTTCGGGCATCAGACCCGGCGCTGGAACCCCAAGATGAAACCCTTCATCTTCGGGGAACGCAACGGTATCCACATCATCGATCTCCAGCAGACCCTGAAGTACTTTGAGATCGCCTACGAGTTCGTCAAAAACACGGTAGCC
>DRMH01000043.1 GCA_011322625.1 Thermosulfurimonas dismutans
AATTAGAGTGTGGGAGGTGAAAGATATGCGTAAATACTTTTGGCTAGGTTTTCTGGTTTTGGCTTTGCTCCTGTGGATGGGGCAGGCTCAGGCCCGGGTAAGCGGGGTGTGTAGCAACTGTCACACCATGCACAACTCCCAGGGCGGAAATCCCATGACTTACGATAATGGTGGACCTTATCGGATGCTCCTGAGGGGTGATTGTGTGGGGTGTCACGCCCAGGCCTTCTCCAACTCCAACGCCACCGGTGCCATTATTAACAGCATCCCTCAGGTCTATGTGATCGATCAGGGGGTAGGAAGCGGGGCTACGCTTTACAAGTTCGATGATTTTAGTTCTCGCGGGATCCTTGCCGGAGGTAACTTCTGGTACGTCACCCAGGGCGATCAGTACGGCCACAATGTAGCCGGGCTCGTAAACAAAGACGCCACCCTGCAGACCCCTCCGGGCTTTGAGCCCAATTACGGTGGTGTGGCTCGTTCCAGCTGGCCGGCCGGCACCCAGGTAACCTGTGCCGGTACCTACGGATGTCACGGAGATCCTTCCAAGTCCGACGAGTTTGTGGCCCTTTCCGGTGCCCACCATGCCGACGACTCTACGCTGGATGGAAGCACCCCCGGAAAGAGCTATCGGTTCCTGCTGGGTATCGCCGGGGTGGAGGATCCGAACTGGGAGCTTCATCCCAGCTCCTCGGCTCACAACGGTTACTATGCCACCTCCATTACCACCCGTGGTTCCGGAAACAGCACCGGGACTACTCCGGACACGGCCTCCATTAACTTCCTGTGTGCGGAGTGTCACGGAAAGTTCCACGACTATGTGCTTGAGAACTCCGGTGCTTACGGAACCAGCAACCCCTGGGTGCGGCACCCGGTGGACTTTGCTCTGAGTCAGGCGGTTACCAGTTCCGACAACTATACTCAGTATCCGAATCCCAATCTCTTCACCAGCGTGTCGGCGGTGGGTCAGTACTTCCCGGATGTGCCCCTGGGCAATACCGCCTACGGATTCCCGGTGAACAATAACGGCACGGTGAGCTCCACGGTCAACTTCACCGGTAACGACGATATCGTGCTCTGCCTCTCCTGTCACAAGGCTCATGCTTCGCCCTGGCCGGATATGCTGCGGTGGGACTATAGCGCTTGTACGGCCGGTAATCAGAACGGGAACTGTGGTTGCTTCGCCTGTCATACCAACAAGTAAGCTCGGTTCGAGCTCTTGACGAGGGGGGCCGTAAGGCCCCCCTTTTTTGAAGTTAAATTTTGGTTGTCCATGCGTCGTGCGGTTTGGGTAGCGTGTCTGATTCTCCTTATCGGAGCTCTTTTCTGCTGGGCGCAGGAAAGGGTTCCGGTAAGGAGACTCAAGGTAATAGCGGTACTCACGCGGGATGCGGAGGGGAGGACCTTCTTGAACCCGGTAGCGGTGGGGATAGATCCGGCAACCTATGAGGTTTATGTGGTAGATCCCGGGCGGTGGGAGATTACGGTCTTCAGTCCGGATTTTTTTCCGCGTTACTCCCTGGGTAAGGGGCGGGGGATTTTTCTTCCTTACGGGGTGGCTATAGACGAGGAAGGTCGTATTTATGTATGTCAGGCCTATACAGGGAAAAAGCCGGCGCGTCTTACGGTGCTCAATGGGGCGGGTATCATCGAGAAGGAGATAGTCTTTAAAGACATGCCCTTTAACGGGGCCGATGGGTTTGCCCCCAATTCGGTAGCCGTTGGTCGGCGTCATATCTATGTGGCCGGTAGCGGTTTTGAGGGGGTGGTGGTGCTGGATCGGGAGGGGCATTTCGTCCGGGTCATACGGGTGCGGGATCATCCGGCTCCGGAGCTTCCCCGCAAGTGGGCCCAGATCTCGGATGTGTATGTGGATTCCCGGGGACGGGTCTATCTTTTAAGTGCCGAGATGGGGCGTTTTTATGTTTTTGATTCCCTGGGCCATTTTTTGTTTAAAGGGGGTAAGAAGGGTGGAGGTCCGGGGAAGTTGAGTCGTCCGCGGGGGATAGCCGCGGATCCGGAGCTGGGACTTATTCTGGTGGTGGATTATATGCGTCACACGGGTTTGGCCTATTCCTATCGGGAGGGTCATTTTCTTTTTGAGTTCGGCGGGCGGGGGTGGTCGCCGGGGTGGTTTAATTATCCCACCGATATTGCGGTGGATCCTGCGGGGCGGATATATGTGGCCGATCTTTTCAATCATCGGGTGCAGGTCTTCGTGTTCGGGGAGGAAGAAGGTGTATTTTCGCCCTCGCCTTCCTTTATTACTCCCTTACGGCCTTTGGAGATACCCAAGAAAAAACCGGGTAAAAAACCCAAATAAGGAGGCGCAGCCGTGAAAAGGGTGGTCCTTTTGGTAGTGGTTCTGACCCTGGTAGGCGGAGGTAGATTTGGGGCCTGGGGCAAGGAAGCGGTTAAAGCCCCGGCTCAGGCCAAGGTAGCCGCGGAAAAGCCTCAACCGGCGGTGCTTACGGATGCGGATTGTATAAAGTGTCATCCTCAGCAGGTAAAAGAGCTGGCCTCCAAGGGGCACAGGCACCGCAAGGTGGGCTGTCTGGGTTGTCACAAGGGGCATGCCCCGCTTTTCCCCAAGGAGAAGATGATCCCCAAGTGTTCCGAATGCCATAAGGGGCAGGCCCATTTTACCTTGAAGAACTGTCTTTCCTGTCATACCAATCCTCACACGCCGCTGGAGATCACCTTCAAGAAGGGGCAGTATAAGAAGGCCTGTCTTACCTGTCATTCCGGGCCCGGGGAACAGATGGCCGAATTCCCCAGCGCTCATGCTCAGAAGCCCTGTAATTTCTGTCATACCCGGCACGGGTATATTCCCACCTGTCTTAAGTGTCATAAGCCTCATCTCAAGGGGCAGACTTTTGACGATTGTGTGGGTTGCCATCAGGCGCACAAGCCCACCCAGGTCACCTACGGAGCCAATATCCCCAATCGATTCTGCGGAGCCTGTCACGGTCAGATCGAAAAGACCCTTGAGTCCGGGAAGACCAAGCATGCGCGTCTGGCCTGTGTGTTCTGTCATCGAGGGGTTCACGGGGTGAAGCCCCGGTGTCAGACCTGTCATGGTATTCCGCATCCGCAGAGCATGTTGCAGGGCTTTAAGGGGTGTCTGGATTGTCACCAGGATCCACACAACCTGGTGAAATAGCGAAAGTATTAATAAATGAGAGGAGGGAGGGCAGAGATGAGGAAGGCGATTTTGATCCTGTTGGCTTTATGTACGGTGGTGGTGTTCTGGTTGACCTCCTGTACCGCTCCGCAGGCCGGGAAGAAAGTGGCTCCGGGTGCGCCGAGTGCGACCTCCGAGGTCAAGAAGAAGGCCCCGGCCAAGGCGGAAAAGGTCAAGGCGGAAAAGGTGGTGGTAGCCAAGAAGGAAGTGAAGAAAAAGGAGGAGAAACCCAAGAATATTTATGAAATGAAGATCAAGCCCCTTACGCCGGCGGAGTGTGCCCGCTGCCATTTCGGCATCTATGAGACCCTCAAAAAACACGGTGGTAAGCACCGGCAGGTGTGTACCAATTGTCACAAGAAGTTCCACCAGTACAACCCCGTGGAGAACAACTGGAAGGAGATCATGCCCAAGTGCAATCGCTGTCACGGTTATCCTCACGGAAAGAAGGTCACGCAGTGTCTTTCCTGTCACCGGAATCCGCACAGTCCCCGGACTATCAAGCTGGCGGACGTAAGCGGTAAGTGTGGTCTCTGCCACAAGAAGGAGACGGCCTGGGTCCAGAATCACGAGAGCGCGCACCAGGATGTGGGTTGCGAGGGGTGTCATTCCGAGCGTCACGGACGCATTCCCTCCTGTTTCGAGTGTCACGAGCAGGGGCACGTTAAGGGGCAGACGGTGAAGGATTGTCTGAAGTGTCACAATCCGCACATGCCGCTCAACATCAAGCCGTTCAAGGGGCTTATGGTGCGGAATCAGGTCTGCGGCTCCTGTCACAAGGTGGAGTTTGAGAAACTCTCCACCACGGCGGCCAAGCACGGAAAGCTGGCCTGCACCTTCTGTCATCCCAAGCACGGGTTCAAGCCCAGGTGTGAAGGCTGTCACGGCAAGCCTCATTCCCCGGCTCTGCACAAGAGGTTCCCGAACTGCTTGAAGTGCCATCTTGATCCTCACTCTCTGGGGATGGGGCCTAGGCGAGCGGGGGCCGGAGTGCATTCCAAATAATGTGCGTGGGTGATGCGTTTTTGGATATGGTTATTACTGGCCCTAGTGGCCACGACGGGTTCGGCGTGGGGGTTCGGGTTTTCCGCCAACTGGCAACGTTCGGAAAGCTCCGGAGCCCCCACGCTCTGGACCCAGAACTATACCTTTTCTTTCTCTCAGGAACTGAGCCGGGCCATGAACATGGGGGGGAGTGTACGCTACTCCCGCCAGAGTCAGGGGGATACCTGGCGGGAGAGCTGGGCTCCCTCCATATTTTTTAATCTTTCTAACGATCTTTTTGGTTTTAACCTCACCGGCACCGGCACCCGCTCCGAAACCGAATCCACTCCGGTTATGAAGAGTCGGTCCTGGAGCGCCATTTTCAATACGGTATATCGGCAGGTGAGCATAAATCTCTTCGGGAATCTGAACCGTCAGTGGAACGAGGCCAGTCCCCGAACCGTGGATACCAAGAGTCACGGATGGGGGGTTTCGCTGGCCCGTCGCTTCAAAAAGGGCTGGTTGAGTAATCTGAATCTTACCTACGATTATCGTTTCGACTACAACAAGGATCTGGTGGCCCTCTCCCGGACCAAGAGCTGGTCTCATGTGGGTAGATTATCCTATAGTCGGGTTTTTTACGGGATCAATTTTTCCGTTTTTCAGCAGTATTCTTTTTTACACAGCGAATCCGATTATACCCTGGGCCCCGGAGGCAGGACCCGGGTAGGGGTGGATCTTTCCTTTAACGGCACTCCTCCTTCCCTTATCCAGGTAGGGGATCAGATCGTGGTGATCTCCAATCGCGAGATCCAGGGTCTGGAGTTTTATCGAGACTGGGCCAATCGCATTACCATTCCCGGTACCTATCGGTGGAACATTTATTACAGTACGGACGGCCTCAACTGGAATACCCTGGCTTCAGGGGTGGCCCTTCCCTACGAATTTTCTTCCCCGCTTGATTATCGTTATTACAAACTGGAGGTGGTTTCCGGGCCTCCGGCCGGGGGAGAACCTCTTCCCGATCCCCGGGTAAGGGGTTTCTATTACGTAACCGAGGGACATACCGAAAGCGAAACCACCCATTATCAGGGTAACCTGAGCCTTTCCCGGAACTTTCCCCGAAATATCTATACCGGTTATTATTTTTCCTACGACATTACCTCTCCCAAAAAGGGGCCGGAGGAGAAACGGTTCAATCATTCCTTTTCCTCCTCCTGGACCCCTAATAAGTACTTCCGCCCCCGTTTTACGGTTTCTTACAACCTGGATGACAAGGAGGATCGTCCCCGGGAGGAGACCTGGACCTACTCTCTGGGCATAGGGTCCGATCCTCTGGAAACGGTAAGTATCAGCGGAGCTTATACCTACTTTAAACACTGGGTGGGAGGGGAACCCACCTCCCAGAACGAGGCCTACAGTCTGGGTACCCAGATGGAACTTTATCCGGATTTGATTCTCAAGATCAATGCGGGATACAACCGGAATCAGAGTTTCGGAAATGCTACCTCGGTTACGCGGACTTATTCCACCACCTGGGATCTGGTAGCGCGCCTGCGTCCGGAGATCACCGTGGATTTGCGGGTGGACTATTCGCGTTCCAAACCCTCCGGAGGAGAAACCTCCACCTCCAAGCGTTATACCGGGACCCTGAACTGGCGTATTTCGGACATCCTTTTTTTTAATACCATCCACACCCTTACCGATTCGGATGGGACCACCCAATATACCTATAACTATGCGATTTCTCTGGCCCCAACTCCGAAGATTCGTCTTAGCGGAGGCTGGAGCGGTTCCCGGGACGATACCAAGACCGACACCTATTCGGTGAATCTCTTCTGGGATCTGGGGCCGCATATCAACTTTAATACCAATTATGCCTGGACCAAGACCGACGGAAACACCAGCTGGAGCTGGTTTATCAATCTGAGTCTTGTTTTTTAGACATGAATCCTTAGAATAAACTTAAGGAGGCCTGAAAATGCGGAAGTTTTCTCTTCCGATTCTGATGCTGTTTCTGCTGTGGGGGTGTGGCACCCGCGGGGAGATCCGGAGTTATCTGCGTCAGGGAGTGGATCCGGCCTTTGTGAAGCGGGTGGCGGTGCTCAAATTCGAGAACCATACCCGGAACAAACAGGCCGCGGACCGGATGCGGGACATAGTAACCATGGAAGCCCTGGCCCTGGGGGTCTTTGATGTGGTGGATCGCACGGTGGTGGACGAGGTCCTTTCGGAGGAGGGCGTGGAAGAGGGTATGGGGCTGGATAAGGCCACCATCAGACGTCTGGGAAAGCGACTCGGGGTGCAGGCCCTTCTGGTGGGGAGTGTGGACGCCTATGAGGAGGAGAGAGAGGGCTCCTATACCTATCCGGTGGTAAGTTTGAGTTTGCGGCTCATCGATGTGGCCTCCGGGGAGATCATCTGGAAGGCCGGGGGTACGGAGACAGGCTACAGTATGGTGGGGAGGCTTTTCGGGTGGAAGCCCAAAAATGCCATCGAGGTAAGTTTTCGTTTGGTAGATAGGCTTTTGAGGACTTTTAAATAAGAGATGGAGATTTCCTTTGTTAAAGAGGGTTTTAAATAAAGGCTTCTGGCTGGCAATCCTTATTCTGCTCTGGGCGGCGGTGGCCCGGGCGCAGATTATCGTCCTTCCTTTTGAGGATCTCAGCAAAGGGCTTAATGGTATCAATATCGAGATTGCCCGAGCCGTGGCTGATTATCTGTCCGGAGAGGGTTTTCAGGTGATCTATCCCGAGGAGGTCATTCCCGAACTGGCCCGGCTGAGGGTGAAGAGCCCGGGCTGGGTGGATAGGGTGGTAGCCCGGGAGCTCATGCAGAAGTTCAGGGCCCGGTATATCCTGCTAGGCACGGTCCTGGAGATGGATCGTCAGGAACCCCTGCTGGGTCTTTCGGTTAGGATTC
This sequence comes from Thermosulfurimonas dismutans, assembly GCA_011322625.1. Classification (GTDB taxonomy): domain Bacteria; phylum Desulfobacterota; class Thermodesulfobacteria; order Thermodesulfobacteriales; family Thermodesulfobacteriaceae; genus Thermosulfurimonas_A; species Thermosulfurimonas_A dismutans_A. The sequence continues at coordinate 7,091 of DRMH01000043.1, forward strand.
TCCGGACGGAGGATTTTCGGTTGATATGGGGAGGGACGGTCTCCTATACCGGTAAGGACTGGCACCCCCTCCTCGGTTTAAAGAAGGTTACCTTTCAGGATTTTTTGCACTGGTCCTGTGAAAGGCTTTTTGCCGGTCTAAAAGAGGAATTGAGAATGCAGTCCATGCCTCCTCCGGTGGTAGCGGTGGACGAGGTCCTTTTGCGTCCGAGGAGTGTGCGCGGGGGAGAGAGGGTGGAGTGTGCCGTAAGGTTGAGGATATCCGGACCTCCTCCGGACAAGATGGGGGTGGATCTGGGAAAGAGGTGGGTGCCTCTTTTTAAGCAGGGGGCTTATTATCTGGCCTTCTGGAAGGCTCCGAAAGACGAAGGGCGGTATCCGGTAAATCTGGTAATTCGATGGGAGAAGGGGTGGCGGATCGAGAAACGCATCTTTCTGGCCACCTATCGGGTGGACAATACCCCTCCGGAGATTGAGCTGAGGATTTACCGGGCCCGGCAGACTCCGGAGGCTCCGGCCTTCAAAAATTATGTGGAACTCAGGCCCTATCTCCGCAACGCGGATCATATCTCCCGATGGCTGTTGCAGGTTTTTCCGGAAAATGGGGCTCAGCCTGTGATCAGCGAGGAAGGGCTCGGAAAGCTTCCTCCGCGTTTCATCTGGCGGGGCACGGACGCCTCCGGACATCCCCTGCGGGAAGGGGTTTATCGGGTGAGATTGAAGGTATGGGACCAGGCGGGCAACAGTAGCTGGAAGGAGACCAAGCTTATCTTTGTCAATGCTCCTCCCAAGGCCGAGGTGAAGGCCGTGAAGGACGGAAACAAGCTCAAGATTTCCTTCCGTATAGCGCCCCATCCGGTACCCCTGCGGGGATGGACTCTGGAGATAACCGACGAAAAGGGAAGGATTATTCGGGAGTTGAAGGGAGAGGATCCGGTAAACAGGGAACTGGTTTTGAAGGGTCTTTCCTCCTCTCTTCGATATACCCTCCGGCTCAGGGATGTGCTGGGCAACAGGGTAATCGTGCGTAATCGAAAGATCGTGCCGGTGGTCATGCAGGCCAAGAAAGAGAAGAAGAAACCGAAGAAGGCGGAGGAGTGGGTGAGTGAATTTTAGGAGGACGGTCTGGGCCTGTTTGCTCCTGTGGATGTGTGTTTCCTGTTTCGGCCACGAGCCCGAGCTACGTATAGCCGCCAATCGGGAGCCCGGTATATGCAGGGTGGCGGTGCTCCCTTTCGTTAATCAGACCAAGAAAGAAGGGGTGGGGGAGATGCTCACCCGGATAGTCATAAGCGAAATGGTGGAGCAGGGGCTGGACGTAACGGAGGAGGGGGTGGTAAAGAGATTCCTGGAAAGGGAGCGCTACCTTCCCGGCACTTATGTGTCGGCAAATTTGATTCGCAAGATGGGTGACGAGTTCGGGGTTCGGGCGGTGGTGGGAGGGGTGGTGACCGAGGCGCGGGAGGTGGGCCAGCAGGTTAAACTGGGGTTTATTTTCTGGGTGAGGGATACCCGTGACGGTCATTTTTTGTGGGGAACCTATTATATTCGGGAAGGAGAGGACTATCGTACGGTGCTTCATTTCGGTAAGATCTCTTCCATGAGCGGTCTGGCCGGCAGGATGGTGGAGGAGATTCTACAAGCTTCCATGAAAAGGAGACTCTTTAGATGTCGCGTATCCTCTTAATCTTATGGTTTCTGTTCTGGAGTCTGTGTCCGGGGGTTTCCCGGGCCTTTC
>DRMH01000044.1 GCA_011322625.1 Thermosulfurimonas dismutans
AGATCGGTAAGCACCGGAATGAAACGGTGCAGTTCTCCGTAGATGGGGATTCCCTGGATCACTTCCCGCCGGTAGGCCTTGAGGGTGCAGCCGTAATCGTGGATCCGCACCCCGGTGATCCTTCCGATAAGCCAGTTGGCCACCCGGGAGGGAATTTTTCGGGAAAGCCAGGGGTCCTGCCGGTCTTTGCGCCAGCCGGACACCACGTCGTACCCCTCCTCGAGTTTGGTCAGGAGCAGGGGGATATCGGCAGGATCATTCTGTAGATCCGCATCCAGGGTGACGATGATCTTCCCCCGGGCGGCCTCGATGCCGCAGGTCAAAGCCGCGCTCTGGCCGAAATTGCGGCGCAAAATGAATCCGCGCAGCCAGGGATAGCGTTTTACCGCCTGGCGCAATATTTCCGGGGTGGCATCGGTGGAGCCGTCATCCACGATGATGACCTCCACCGGCCGTCCCAGCTCCGGGAGCACCTCCTCCAGACGGGACAGTAAGCGCGGAAGGGCTTCCTCTTCGTTATAAGCCGGAATGACCACCGATACCTCCGGTTCCATAGGTATTACCTTATACCGGAGAGAACCTCTTTCCTCAACCGAAGTCGCTCCGGAGAAGGGTCGAGGGGAATTGACAGATTTCGTATCTGTTCTAACTTGAAATAAATTTTAAGAAGGAGGAAAGGTATGAAGAGCCTTAAGGGAACCCGGACGGAGAAGAATTTGCTCACCGCCTTTGCCGGGGAGTCACAGGCCCGGAACCGTTATACTTATTTTGCCTCCCAGGCCAAGAAGGAGGGGTATCAGCGCATTGCGGATATCTTTCTGGAGACCGCGGAACAGGAGAAGGAACACGCCAAGCGTCTTTTTAAGTTCCTGGAGGGGGGAGAGGTAGAAATCCAGGCGGCCTATCCGGCCGGAAAGATCGGAAACACCCTGGAAAACCTTCTGGCTGCGGCGGAGGGGGAGAATTACGAGCATTCCCGGATGTACCCCGAGTTTGCGAAGGTGGCCCGCGAGGAGGGGTTTCCGGAGATCGCCGCGGTGCTTGAGGCCATCGCCGAGGCGGAAAAATTCCACGAGAAGCGTTATCGGGCCCTGGCTGAAAGGATTAAGGACGGCACCCTTTTCAAGCGTGATGAACCCATCGTCTGGCGGTGCCGTAATTGCGGATATATCCATGTAGGGCCCGAGGCGCCGGAAAAGTGTCCGGCCTGTGCCCATCCCCGGGGCTACTTCGAGCCGGTATGCGAGAACTGGTAGAGTGCTCTCGTCTTGACAGGTTCGGAGGGGGCGATTAAGCTAGAATCGTCCACCCTCCGGTGGGGCCGTAGCTCAGTTGGGAGAGCGCGTGAATGGCATTCACGAGGTCGTGGGTTCAAGTCCCACCGGCTCCACCATTTCCCTATCAGGCTTTGCGGTAGATGCGGCGTAACATACGGTCGGTGTAGTGGGTCCACGTGTTGTATTCCTTCCCTGACGTGGCAAGGAGAAAAGTTGAAACCGGTGAGGGGCTCTTTTCCGTTCGAGTTTTCCAGGAACAGATCCTGGGGATAAAATCTTCTTTAGATAAAGTTCATTTGAGGTTTCTTAATGATTGCCGATGTAGTGATTGTGGGAGGGGGCCCGGCCGGATCTACGGCGGCTTATCTTTTGAGCGGCTGGGGAATGCGGGTTCTCCTCCTGGACAAACACCGTTTCCCCCGACCTAAACTTTGCGGCGGGCTTCTTACCGCCAAGACCTCCGCTCTCGTGAGTCGGATCTTCGGGGTGCCCTCCCCGGAACTGGATCGTCTCAGCGAACACGTGGCCTGGGGCTACGGACTCTATTACCGAAGGAGACCCATCCTGGAGGATTCCACCGAGGAACCTTTCCGTTTGGTAAGAAGGGAGGTCTATGATGCCTTCCTCCTCGAAAAGGCCCGGGAGGCCGGGGCCGAGGTGCTCGAAGGGGAGAGGGTGGTGGACCTCGATCCCGAGGATCCCGAAAGGATGGTGATACGCACCGCCAAGGGAAGGGTCCTTAAGGCTCGCTTTATTCTCGGGGCCGATGGAGTGAAGAGTCTGGTACGAAGACGGCTCGGGTTCTCCGAAAAGGCCGCCTGGAGGAGGGGGCTTGCGCTCGCGCTTGAGGTGAGTATCCCCCGAAGGGCCCTTCCGGTGGCCGAGCCCCGGGTTTATCTGGGATATGTCCGCACGGGCTATGCCTGGGCCTTTCCCCGGAAGGAGGACCTCCTTCTCGGTATAGGGGCCCTCCTTTCCGAGGCCGGGGGTCTTTCCCGGGCCTTCGGGGAGTTTCTTTCCGATCTCGGAATCGAGCTTCGGCAGGGCCCGCGGGCCCATCTCATTCCCTTCGGGAATTTTCTGAGACGGCCGGCGCGGGGACGGGTGCTTCTTGCCGGGGATGCCGCAGGGCTGGTGGAACCCCTCCTGGGGGAGGGCATCTTTTACGCTCACCGCAGCGGAGAACTCGCAGCCCGGGCCCTCCGCCTGCATCTGGAGCAGGGGCATCCCCTGGAAGAGATCTATCCTTTTCTCCTAGAACAAAACATCCTCCCTCAGTTGCGTCAGGCTCTGAAGTTGCGGGGATTCTTTTTCCGGAGGGCGCATCTTCTCTCCCGTAATCCCTTTCGTCGAATATGGCATCTTTTACGAAGACCATGTCTGGATGTGGTGCACGGAAAAAGGCACTATTTTCTGAGCCGGTGGATGTCCTTTTAGTCAATCCGTGGATCTATGATTTTGCGGCTTACGATTTCTGGCTCAGGCCTTACGGACTCCTGCGTCTCGGAGGATGGTTGAGAAAGAAGGGCTACCGGGTAAAACTCCTGGATCTCCTGGACCCCTTCCATCCCGAGCTTCCTCGCCGCCCCAAAAGAAAATTTTTCGGGACCGGACACTTTTTCCGTACTCCAGTGGAAAAACCCGCGCTTTTTGAGGATGTCCCCCGGCGCTGGGCCCGTTACGGTCTGCCTCCGGAACTGGTAGAACGGGAGCTGTCCCGTATTCCGGCCCCGCGTCTCATCCTTCTTACCTGTCTTCAGACCTACTGGTATCCGGGGGCCCTGGAGACCTATCGTCTCTTAAGACGGTTTTTTCCGGAGACCCCCATCCTTCTCGGCGGAATCTATGCCCGCCTTCTTCCGGACCATGCTCAAAAGACCTTTCCCGAGGCCGAGATCGTGGTGACCGGAAGGGAGGAGGAGATACTCTCCCGCATCGAGGAGTTGGTGCCCCCTTCAGGAGAACCGCGATCCGAGGGCTATCCCGTGTTCGATCTTCAACGAGAGATCCCCTATGCCGTACTCCTTACCGGTACGGGTTGTCCCTTTCGCTGCGCCTATTGCGCCTCGCGCCTCCTTTTCCCGGAGATAAAACGCCGCTCGCCGGAGGATCTTTTTTCGGAGATCCTTTACTGGTATGAAAGATTTGGGGTAAGGGACCTGGTGTTCTATGATGATGCCCTGCTCTGGGACTTTGAGCATCATCTGGGGCCCCTCCTGGAAAGGGTAGTTGAGGCCGGGATTTCCGTGCGTTTCCATACCCCGAACGCGCTTCACGCCCGGTTCCTCACCCCGGAGGTGGCCCGCTGGCTCAAAAGGGCCGGATTCGTAACCGTGAGGCTGGGGCTTGAGACCGTGACCCGGCGCTATGACCAAAAGGTAAACCCGGAGGAGTTTGAGGCCGCGGTGGCCTCGCTGAGGCAGGCCGGCTACGCCCCCCGGGAGATCGGGGTCTATCTCCTTTTCGGACTCCCGGAACAGGAGCTCTCCGAGGTGCGAAAGGCCGCGGAATATGTGGCTCGTTTGGGGGCAAGACCCATCCTGGCCGAATATTCCCCGGTGCCGGGAACACCCCTCTTTAAGGAAGCCTCCCGGATCTCCCGTTATCCCCTTTTTGAAGAACCCCTGGCCCACAACAATTCCGTTTTTCCGGCCTTTAAGAGACCCGACTGGGAGGCTATAGAGGGGCTCAAACGCTACGTGAGGGAACTTTCGCGGTGAAGACCCTGGAGATCCTTCCTTCCTGGAGATCCCTCCTTAAGCGGGCCGGGCTTTCCACTTTTGAGGCCCTGTGGAGGGTCGAGGGCCTTCCCTTCAAGCGCAAGCCCGACCGGGAGATCCTTCTCCTGGAGGTCTCGGGAAGGAAGCTCTTTCTTAAACGTTATTTTCGTTTCGGTCTGTGGGAGTTCCGCTGCGGGGCGGAGTCCGAGTGGTGGGCGGCAAGGGAGCTTTTGCGGGAGGGTTTTTCCGTGCCCGAGCCCGTGGCCTTCGGGATCGAGCGAAACCTCCGGCCCAAGCGGGCCTTAAGCCTTTTCTGTGAGGCCCGGGGCAGACGCCTTGAAGATCTCTTCCGCGAGGATCCGGAAAGCTTTCGGGGGGTGCTTCCGGTGCTGATTAACACCGCGGCCCGTTTCCATGCCCTGGGTTTTTCCCATCAGGATTTCTACCTCTGCCACCTTTTCTGGGACGGAGAGCGCCTGACCCTTATCGACCTTCAACGGGTAAGACGCGCCAGAAAACCCCGTGCCCGCTGGATCATAAAGGACCTTGCCGAACTCTTTTATTCCGCCCGAAACGTCCTGGGAGAGGGGGCCGAGGAATTTGAAGCCCTTTTCCTTGAGGGCTATTTCCGGGAGCACCCCTGGCTAAACACCCCATCCGTGCTTAATAAATTGGAAAAAAAGATCCGGAGGATTGCGGCTCACGATGCCAAGCTCAAGGCCCGTGCCGGGTAAAAATCCCAAATACGGGGCCGGAAGGTGTGAATTCTGCGGGGAAGAACGTCCCCTCCTGTGGCGGTGTCGGAAGTGCGGGTTCACCGTGTGCCAGGTCTGTCTTTCGCGCGATCAGAAATATTTTTCCTGTAACGCCGTAACCTGGGTCTGCCCCAACTGTCTCAACTGGGAGACCCTTTAGACCCCTCGACGGATCTTTACCACCAAACCGGTTCCTTTACCGGATAGGGGATAACGGAAGGCTTGCACCTGAAGCTCGGGGTGAAGATCCTGGAGGTTCCGGATCTCCTGCGGGGCCCGGGGGCCTTTCAGGGCCAGAAGATATCCCTCGGGAAGAAGGAGGGGGGCGGCATATTCCCAGAGTCGGGCGAGTTCCGCCACCGCCCGGGCGGTAACGGTATGAAAATATTCCCGGGGTACCTCCGGGTCCTGGGCCCGGGCCCGGAGGATTTTTACCCTTTTGAGTCCCAGTTTGGCCCGGGCGTATTCCAGGAAGGAAACCGCCTTTCTTCGGGGTTCGATCAACCAGATTTCAAGGTCCGGCCGCAGCACCGCCAGCACCAGCCCCGGGAGCCCGGCCCCGGAGCCGAGGTCCGCCACCGGGCCGGAGGAAAGATAGGGAACCAGACGGGCACTATCCAGGAGGTGCCTTTCGCGAAGGAGGTCTTCCCGGTCCTCGCCTATGAGGCCCAGGGGATAGGCCATTTCCCGTAGAAGTTCGGCCAGGAGGAAAAGAGGTTCCGGGTCTGCCCCCGGAGCCAGTTTCCGGATCTCCCGGCGGAATCGTTCCGGGCTCATGGGTTCTGGTCGCGCAGAAAAGCCGCGGCCTCCTCCGGCCGGAGGGGCACGATGTAACTTTCGGCCCCCCATTCGAAACCCGCCACCCGGGTTAGCGAGGGGATCAATTCCAGGTGCCAGTGAAAGTACGGTAATTCGGGAGTAGAGGGGGGTTCCAGATGAAAGACCAGATTGTAGGGGAACTGCGGAAGGGTTTTCTCCAGGAGCTGGAGCACCCGTAACAGGACCCGGGCCAGGTCGATCTCCATTTCCGGAGGAAGAGAAAAGAAATTCGGAGAGTGAAAACGGGGCAGGATCCAGGTCTCCAGGGGTTGGCGCGGGGCAAAGGCCTGAAAGGCCACGAAATGCGGGGAAAGATGGATCAGCCTGGGACCATGGGCCTCGCGATCCGCCAGTTCACAGAGGAGACAGCGGCGGGTTCGGCGGTAAAATTCCTCGGCCCGGCGGAGTTCCCGTTCCAGGAGCGGAGGCAGAAAGGGCAGGGCCAGAAGCTGGCTGTGACTGTGACTCAGGGAGGCCCCGGCCCGCCTTCCCCGATTCTTGAAAAAGAGAAGATAGGCCCAGCGTTTTTGGTCCAGGAGACCCCGGGCCCGTTTCCGAAAGGCTTCAAAGAGGAGCCTTACCTCCTCGGGCGAGAATCTCTCCAAGGATTTTTGGTGCTCCGGGGTCTCAATAATGACCTCGTGGTGCCCCAGCCCGGCCTCGGCGGCGAAGAATTCGTCGCCCCCGGCCGGGGGAGCGGCCTCCGGGGAAAGGGCCGGATAACGATTGGGAACGATGCGTACCCGCCAGGGCCCCTCTTCTGGGATCCTCAGGACCTCCGGCGGGGTGAGTTCCTCGTTCCCCGGGCAGAAAGGGCAGCGAATGGGCTCGACTTTTTCTTCGCTTACGGAAAAGTCGGTGGGACGCTGTCCACGTTCCGGAGCAATGAGGGAGATGCGGCCGCTTAGAGGGTCCCTGCGGATTTCCGGCAAATGGTTATTCCCCGCGCAGTTTTTCCAGCCTTTCCTGCTCCCGTTTGCACCGAATACAGAGCGTGGCCTCCGGACGGGCCTCGAGACGCTTTTCCTCGATTTCCTCCCCGCAGGCCTCACATATTCCGTAGGATCCCTCCTCGATCTTCTGCAGGGCCTTGTCGATCTTTTTAAGGAGTTTCCTTTCCCGGTCGCGGAGTCGCAGCTCGAAACCCAGGTCGCTTTCCATGGTGGCTATATCCGAGGGGTCGGAAAGATGTTCGGTGCCCTTTTCCAGGGCCTGAAAGGTGCGATCCACCTCCTGTATAATCCTCTGACGTTTTTCTAAGAGGAGATTCTTAAAGTGTTCCAGCTTTTTAGGATCCATAGAGCCTCCTTATTCCAGGATAACTTCTCCGCTTTTTCCTCCGCGTTTTTGTGCTAATCGAATATCCGTAATCCGGACGCTTTTGTCAATCCCTTTGCACATGTCGTAGATGGTAAGGGCCGCCACCGAGACCGCGGTAAGGGCCTCCATCTCCACCCCGGTCTGGGCCACGGTGCGTACCCGGGCTTCTATCTCCAGGCTGAAGTCCTCGGGCTGGAGAGAAAAGTCTATTTCGATGCGGGTAAGGGGAAGGGGATGACACAGGGGGATAAGCTCCCAGGTGCGCTTGGCCGCAAGAATCCCGGCGATGCGTGCCGCTCCGAAGAGATCTCCCTTGGGAAGATTTCGGTCCTTAACCAGGGCAAAGACCTTTTCCCCCAGAAGGACCCGCCCCCGGGCCACCGCCTCGCGAGGGGTGAAGGGTTTTTCGGAAACATCCACCATGCGGGCCTTTCCATCCTCGGAAAGATGGGTGAAGCCCATGTCTATTCCTTAAAAAGCCTGTTCCAGAAGGTCTTTTTCTTTTTGCCCTTCACCCGGGGCCCCTCTTCTTTTTCCAGCTCGGCAAAACGTCGCAGGAGATCTTCCTGTTCGCGGGTGATGCGGCTCGGAAGCTTTACCTCGAGATGGACGATGAGATCCCCGGGTTCTCCCCCCTGCGGATCCGGCAGCCCCTTTCCTTTTATCAGCAGCCGATCGCCGGGCTGGCTTCCCCGCGGAATGCGAATGGAGATCGTTTCTCCGGAAAGATGCCTTACCTGGGTTTCGGCCCCCAGGATGGCATCCACCACCCCGATAATAAGGGAGAGGTGGAGATTCTTCCCCTCCCGGCGAAAATACTCGTGGGGTTTGGTACGGATCTTGATGTAAAGATCCCCGGCCGGACCACCGTAGAGCCCGGCTTCACCCTCTCCGGAGATCCGGATGACACTCCCTTCCTCCACGCCGGGGGGGATCCTTATGCGCAGACGCTTCCGTCCCCACACCCGCCCCTCTCCCCGGCAACGCGGACAGGGGTCCGAGATATAGGTGCCCATGCCCTGGCAGTGAGGGCAGGTGGTGCTTATGCGAAAGAATCCTTCGGAATGGACGATATGCCCCCGGCCTTTACAGACCGGACAATAACGGGTTTGTGCCCCCCGGGCCAGGCCCGAGCCCCCGCATTCCTCGCATCGTTCATATTTCTCCAGGGTGATTTCGGCTTCCTTTCCGTGATAGATCTCTTCCAGACTGAGGGAGAGTTCGTAGGAGAGATCGGCTCCGGGCCGTGGTTTGCGCCCGGCTCTTTCTCGAAAACCGAAACCGAAAAACTCCTCAAAGAGATTGGAGAAGGCGGAGAAGATGTCTTCTACATCCTCGAAACCCCGGAAACCGGTCTGGTGCAGACCCGCGTGCCCCTGGGCGTCGTAGATGGCCCTTTTTTCCGGATCCGAAAGGACCTCGTAGGCCTCGGAAATCTCCTTGAACTTTTCCTCGGCTTCCCGATCGCCGGGATTGCGATCAGGATGATACTTCAGGGCCAGCCGGCGATAGGCCCTCTTGATCTCCTCCTGGGTAGCGTTGCGAGGAACCCCCAGAATGGCATAATAATCCTTGGATCTCACGACTCCTCACCGGGGGCCTTGCCCTCAAGAAGATCGGAGATGGAAAACTCCTCGGCCTCCTTGGCCAGTTCCTTGATATTCTCAAAACTTACCTTGCCCGCGGCGATCTCCCGCAGAGCGGTGACGATTTCTTTGTTGTCGCACTCCACCAGGGGCTTGGCCCCCTTTCGAAGTTGGCGCACCCGTTCCACGGTAAGATGAATGAGCTTGAAACGATTGGGAACCTTCTCCAGACAGTCTTCTATGGTTACGCGGGCCATAACCCCCTCCTTGCTTACATTACCGCTTCCACGGCCTTGACCTCCGGAACCTCCTTTTTGAGATAGCGTTCAATGCCCATCTTCAGGGTCATCTGGCTCATGGGGCAGGTTCCACAGGCTCCACGCAGCCGGACCTTGACCACCCCCTCCTCGGTGATATCCACCAATTCCACATCTCCGCCGTCGGCCTGGAGCATGGGCCTTACCTTGGCCAGGGCTGCTTCTACCGCTTCGCGCATAATAAACCCCCTTTCCGAATTCGCTTGCTTAAGTTAATCGCTTCCCGTAAAAAAGCAAGGGTGCTATAAAGGGTTAAAGAATTTCGGTCAAGGGAGGTCTTATCATGCGCAGCGATCGGGTAAAAAAGGGTCTGGAGCGGGCTCCCCATCGTTCGCTTTTCCGGGCCCTGGGGCTTACGGACGAGGAACTCAAAAAGCCCCTGGTGGGTATAGCCAATGCCTATAACGAGGTCGTCCCCGGGCACATGCACCTCCGGCAGGTCACCGAGGCGGTGAAAGCCGGGGTTCGGATGGCCGGAGGGGTGCCTCTGGAGTTCGGCGTTATCGGGGTCTGCGACGGGATCGCCATGAACCACGAGGGGATGAAGTATTCCCTGGTTTCCCGGGAGATCATCGCCGATTCCATCGAGATCATGGCCCAGGCCCATGCCTTTGATGCCCTGGTGCTGGTCTCAAGCTGCGACAAGATCACCCCCGGGATGCTTATGGCGGCCCTGCGCCTGAACATCCCGGCCCTTCTTATCTCCGGAGGGCCCATGCTCACCGGCTCCTTCCGTGGACAGAAGGTGAATCTGATTTCGGTATTCGAGGGCATAGGAAAGGTTCGAGCCGGGGAAATGGACGAAGAGGATCTGGCCGAACTCGAAAGATGCGCCTGCCCCACCTGCGGTTCCTGTGCCGGTATGTTCACCGCCAACTCCATGAACTGTCTCTCCGAGGCCCTGGGGCTGGCTTTGCCGGGAAACGGCACTGTTCCGGCGGTGAGCGCCGAAAGGCTGCGCCTGGCCAAACTTACCGGGATCAAGGTTATGGAACTACTGCGCAAGAGGATTACCCCCCGCAAGATCGCTACCGAGGCCGCCTTTCGCAATGCCATCGCCGTGGATATGGCCCTGGGTTGTTCCACCAATACCGTGCTTCATGTACCGGCCATAGCCCGGGAGGCCGGGGTGGATCTATCCCTTCAGATATTTGACGAGATCTCGCGGAAGACTCCGGTGCTGGCCAGTCTGATCCCGGCCGGTCCGCACAGTGTCCCCGAGCTGGATGAGGCCGGCGGTATCCCCGCGGTGATGGCCGAACTTTCCCGGGCCGGTCTCATTGAGACCGGGGTGCTCACCGGCCTGGGGGTACCGCTCTCCAAGGTCCTGAAGGAGGCCCGTATCCGCAATCCCGAGGTCATCCGTCCCCTGGAGAAGGCCTATCGGGAGGAGGGAGGTATCGCTATCCTCTGGGGGACTCTGGCTCCGGAGGGAGCGGTGGTCAAGACCAGCGCGGTGATTCCGGAGATGATGCGCCACGAGGGGCCGGCCCGGGTCTTTGATTCCGAGGAGGAGGCTTACAAGGCCATACTTTCCGGAAAGATTCGTCCCGGGGACGTGGTGGTTATTCGCTACGAAGGCCCCCGGGGAGGTCCGGGGATGCGGGAGATGCTTTCCCCCACCTCGGCCATTATCGGGATGGGGCTCGGTTCCTCGGTGGCCCTTATAACCGACGGACGGTTCAGCGGAGGGACACAGGGGGCCTGTATCGGCCATGTTTCTCCGGAAGCCGCCGAGGGCGGCCCCATCGCCCTGGTCCGGGAGGGCGATCGGATCCTCATAGATATTCCGTCCCGGCGCCTGGATCTCCTGGTCCCGGAAGAGGAGCTTGAGGCCCGGAGGAAGGCCTTTCGCCCCAAACGCAGGAGGGTAAGCGGGGTGCTGGCCCGCTACGCCCGACTGGTCTCCTCCGGGGCCAAGGGGGCTGTGCTCGAGGAATGAACCGATACCTCCTGGTGGGGTATCTAACCCGGGACCTGATCCCCGAAGGAGGTTTTCGTTTCGGTGGAGCGGTGCTTTATGCGGGGCTTACCGTGCGTCGCCTGGGTTTTACCACCCATATCCTTACCTCCGCCGCCGAGTCCCGGGAGGAGCTGGAGCACCTTTTTCCGGAACTCTTCTGGCATCTTTGTCCGGCCCGGCAAACCACGGTTTTCGAGAATCGAGAGGGGCCTTCCGGACGCATGCAGAGGGTTTGGGCCCGGGCCGGGAGGATAGATCCCCGGGCGGTTCCGGACCTGCCGCTGGAGATAGAAATTTTGCACCTGGCCCCGGTACTGGACGAGGTTCCCCCGCACGGAGATTTCCTGCAGGGGCTTAAGTA
>DRMH01000045.1 GCA_011322625.1 Thermosulfurimonas dismutans
TCGAGTTCTTTCCAGAGGAGGAAGGCAAATGGCCCGGAATCTTGCTTAAAGGAATGCCTTGCAGGGAAAAATGGGAGCTACTAAGCTTAAGAAGGAGGGATAGCAAAAAACAGTGAGCCCCATAGAAAGAGAAAGCCTGATATACGTTAATAATTTGCCTATAAATTTTGTAATCGAACTTATTGTAGTTAAAATTTGAATAATTAGCCATAATTACGCTAAAATGATCAGAAATATTTAAATATTTCAGAGGTCTCATTCCTTTTATACTTTCTTAGATGCAAAGTTTATTAGGCTATGTCTGTGGTAAGAATAGCTTCTACGACAAAAAATTGTCAAAGTTAAAAATTAAGGATTATTGCAAATTTATTGGAATAATATAGAATGAAAATGTTTGCTCTCGTTTTTATTCTTGAAATTTCTTAAAATTTATCCTTTTGGATAATACACGAAATTTGCATGATTTTGCAAGGTGAGATAAGTTTCACGGAAGTATCCCGAAGCCGGGAAAGAGTGGGGCTGGTCCTGGGTGTTTCCCTCCCGGGAGCTTTCGGTAGATCCGCGCACGGAGACCGTTCGCAGGCATCATATTCATCCCAGCGCGGTGCAAAGGGCTTTCAAAAAGGCCCTGCGCAAGGCCGGGGTAGAGAATATCGTGGCCCGAAGAATCACAGGGGTGGTGAGTCCCTTAGATCGCTGAGGAATCCCCCGGTTAGCTAACTCTCGGGTTGAAGGGGGGCAGGGGCCCCAAATAGAATTGAAAGCCTTTTACGGAGCCGGAATCATCCGGGCTATATCCCGGGAAAACCTCCGGGACGACCCCTTAAGGCTCCTCCGGGCCTACCGTTTTCTGGCCCAGGGCTACGGAAAACCGGAGGAGAAGAACCGGCGGGCCATCCGGGAGCTGGCCCCGGAGATTTACCGGGTGGCCCCGGAGCGAAACACCTTGAGGCCGTCCCCCTGCGGCCCTGGGAGCCTGGCTTGCGGACCGGGGGCTCACCTTTGTGTTTGCGGTGAAGGGCATTGTGCTCGCCCAATTCGTGACCACCGCGGACTTGCCGTCCGCCTCCTCAAGGCCACCCTGGACGAAATACCTCCCCGCTACGAAGAGGTGGTCCGCATTTCTAACATCGCAGGTGGTTCGAAAAATGGAGAGCAGATCAGCTTTCAGTCTCGAAATCTAAAATTTCCGGGGGGACGTCCGCGGCGTATGGGGCATAGTTCCTCCAGCCCCAGTTTTTTCATCCGGTAGCGGAGTTGACGGAAGGTAAGTCCCAGTTCCCGGGCGGCCCGGGCGATAATGTAATGGTGACGCCGGAGGGATTCCAGGATCTCCTCGGCAGTGGGTTCCCTGGGGCCGGGAGGGGAGGGGTCCGGACTCTCCTCCAGGCTCAAAAGCCGCGAGACCAGTTTCTCGGATACCGGGTTTTCCTCAGCCACGATAAAGAGTCTTTCGAGAATGTTTTCCAGTTCGCGCACGTTTCCGGGCCAGGAGTATTCCGTTAGTTTTTGCAGGGCTTCCGGGGAGAGGATAAGACGGCGGCCGTAGGTCTTTTCCATCCGGTGCAGGAGGAACTTGACCAGCCCGGGGATATCCTGGCGGCGTTCCCGGAGGGGCGGAATATAAATGGGAAAGACGTTGAGGCGATAAAATAGATCCTCCCGAAAGGCCCCCTCCCGGACCAGTTTTTCCAGGTCCCGATTGGTGGCGGCGATGATGCGCACATCCACCCGGCGGGTTCGGGTGCTGCCCAGGCGTTCGAATTCCCGTTCCTGAATGAAGCGCAGGAGCTTGCCCTGCAGGGGCAGAGAAAGCTCTCCGATCTCGTCGAGAAAGACCGTGCCTCCTTCGGCCAGTTCCAGGCGACCGGGTTTGCTACGATCGGCTCCGGTGAAGGCTCCGCGTTCGTAACCGAAGAGTTCGGCCTCCAGGAGGTTTTCCGGCAGTGCCGCACAGTTGACCTTTACAAAGGGGCGATCCCGCCGGGGACTGAGTTCATGGATGAGCCTGGCGGTGAGGGTCTTTCCGGTACCGGATTCTCCCAGCAGGAGAACCGTGGCCCGGGTAGGAGCTACCTGTTTCACCAGACTCAGTATCTCCTTCATTTTGGGACTGCGGGACCCGTACATGAACTCGCTGAGCCGGGACTCCAGTTCGTCCCGCAGGGCCAGGTTTTCCTCCCGGAGATGGCTCTCGCGGGCCTCCACCTGGCGTTTGAGTTTTACGAACTGGGCAATGAGGAAGGCCATCACCTCCAGGAACCGGACGTCTTCCTCCAGGGATACGCGGTATCCGAAGAGCCTGTCCACCCAGAGGACGCCCAGGATTTCCTGCTGGGCTTGAATCGGAACGGCGATGAAGGAAATTTTTTCTTTGGTCAGGCGCCGGGCGCCGGTGCGGTTCAAAAAGAGGGGTTCCCGGCTTACATCCGAGACCACGCAGGGCTGTCCGGTGGCGAAGACCCTTCCGGTGACCCCCTCTCCGATGGCATAGATACCCTGGGCCTCCTCCTCGGCACTCAAACCGTAGGAGGCCTTGATCTTGAGATGTCCGGAGACCTCGTCCCAGAGGACTATGGAGGCCCTGCGCATATCCAGTTTCTCACCCAGAATACGCAGGACCCGTCGCAGGGATTCCTCCAGGTCCAGGGCCTGCCCTATAAGCTCATGGGTGGCATAAAGGACTTCCAGTTTTAGGGCTTCGAGATTTTTCATTTTTGTTGTAAGGAATCTAACAAATGTTTTATTTCTTCCGGACCGAGAGGGCGTCCCAGTTCCGAGGCGCGGCGCCGGATTTCCCGGAGGAGAAGGCCCAGTTTTTCTTCCGGGCAATCCAGCCGCCATTCTTCAAGGAGCGCCCTCAGGGCCGCACGACCGCTTTTGGCCCCCAGGGAGAATTTTCTCTTTAATCCCAGTAGTTCCGGGGGAAAGGGTTCGTAAAGTTCGGGGGCCTTTTTGAGCCCGTCCACATGTAATCCGCTTTCGCAATAAAAGAGCTTCCTGCCCACCACCGGACGGAATTCCGGAATGACCTCGCCGGCCTGCCAGGCCACATAATGGGAGAGCTTCGGGAGAAGCTCCAGGCGATAGTGTTGGCAGTTTTGTCGGAAATAGAGATAGGCCAGGACCTCTTCCAGAGAGGCGATCCCGGCCCTCTCCCCCAGCCCGAGGACACTTACATCCACCCAATCGGCTCCTCCCAGGAGGGCGGCCACGGCATTGGCTGTGGCCAGCCCGAAATCGTTATGTCCGTGAAATCCCACCTCGGTTTCCGGAAAGGCCTTTTTCAGGAGTTCCACCAGATGGATTACCTCCAGAGGATGGAGAAGTCCCAGGGTATCGGAGATCCTTATGCGTTGGGCCCCGGCAGCCAGGGAAACTCTACAGATTTGTAAAATAAAGCTCTCCTCGGCCCGGGAGGCATCCTCAAGCCCCAGGGTGACGCAGGGAGAATATCGGGTGGCCAGGGCAACCAATTCTTCGGTCTTTTTGAGGAGGGTTTCCGGATCAAGGCGCAGACGACGCCGAATCTGAAGCTCCGAGACCGGGACACTGAGATTAAACCCCACCTCCGGCAGACGGGCCGCCTTTTCTATATCTTCCTTTCGCAGGCGTAACCATACACTGAAGGCCGGGGGAGGGGAGAACCGGCGACAGGAAAGCAGAAGCCCGCGAAGCCTTTCCTCCCCCACCACCCCCAGTTCCACCTCCTCTATGCCTATTTCGGCCAGATAGCGCACGATCTCCCGGCGAACCCGAAACGGGAAATATACGCCCCACCGCTGAGCCCCCTCCCGCAGGGTTGTGTCCATGAGCCTCATCACCGGGATTAAATGCAAAAAACGTTCCACTCGATAAAGTGCCAAAGCCCGCAAAGTAATCCCTCAAAACTTCCCGGTCGGTTTTTCTCTTTTAGCTCTAAGGAAGAGGGTATTTTCCGAACAATTAAAATTTTTGGCTGAAACTTGGGAAGTTAGCGCAGGGAGGCCCCTGAGGGACGAACTGGCACCCCCCTTGCTCTTCCTTACCGCAAAGACCTCAAAAAGGAGGGGCCTATGGGAGAAGGGACCAGGAAGATCGGCATATACGGCAAAGGAGGGATAGGCAAATCCACCACCACTCAAAATCTGGCGGCGGCTTTGGCCCATTATTACGGAAAGAAGGTCATGATCCACGGCTGTGATCCCAAGGCGGATGCCACCCGTCTCATCCTGGGAGGAAAGCCGCAGGAAACGGTGCTGGATCTCCTGCGCGAGGAGGGAGAAGAGAATCTCACCCTGGAGAAGGTGGTGAAGGTCGGTTTCGGGGGAATACGGTGCGTGGAATCCGGCGGGCCGGAGCCCGGTGTGGGGTGTGCCGGCCGGGGGGTCATTACCGCCATCAATCTGATGGAGGAGCTGGGGGGTTACCCGGAGGATCTGGATTTTCTCTTCTTTGATGTGCTGGGGGACGTGGTCTGCGGGGGTTTTGCCATGCCGGTGCGGGAGGGGAAGGCCCAGGAGATCTATATCGTGGCCTCCGGAGA
>DRMH01000046.1 GCA_011322625.1 Thermosulfurimonas dismutans
GAAATAAACCTCCTTGGGGAACTTCCACCTCCGCAGGAGTTCGGCCCCTACGATGGCATGATCCGCACCCAGGACCATCCACTCCGCCTGCATGAAGGTGAGATCGGGGTTTTCGGCCAGGACCTTGGCCAGTTCCTGGATCTCCCCCTCCACATAGAGCCCCAGGACGATCTTTCCGATATCGTGAAGCAGGGCCGCGGTGTAAAGGTTTTCCGGGCGATGGAGTCCGGCCCTGCGGGCCAGGATCTCGGCCATGAGACCGCAGGCCAGGGAATGCATCCAGATATCCTGGGGTGAGAGATTGTAGCCCTTGATGGGCTCCCGGAGATATTCCCCCAGACAGGAGGCGATGAGCACGAATTTGATCTGATTGATGCCCAGAAGGGAGAAGGCCTGAAGGAGGGAGTTTACCCGACGCGGAAGCCCGAAAGCCGCGGAATTGACCAGTTTTAAGAAATTGGCGGTTATGGCCGCATCGTGACGGACCACCTTTTCCAGCTCGCGAAAATCGACCCGGTCTTCCTCCTGGAGCATGTGCAGGGCCCGCTGCGCCGTCTCCGGGAAATTGGGGATTCGATCCACCTTGCGAAATATTTCGTCCAGAATAGGAGCTTCCCGATTCACCAGCTTTCCACCTGATCCAGGGTATGAACGCGGATGCCGCCTTTCAGGGAGACCTCCATCCTCTGGGGAAAGGGCAACCCGGTTTTTTCGGCCAGGGGAAGGATGCCCAGCCGTCGCAGGAAAAATCGGGCCGCGGCGAGGTTCTTGCTTCCTATGTCCAGCCAGCGGGGGGATTTCTTGAAACGTCCACCTCCGGCCACCACCACCTTGGCCCGGGAGGGGTCTCCGCCCTGTTTTTTGAATTCCTCCACCACCAGGGGCAACCCCTCCTCGGCGAAAAAGGCCGGGAACCCCTCCGGGGTCTTCAGACCGCGTTTTTCCGGAAGGATATATTCCACCAGGGCCGCCACACCGCTTTCCTGGTCCAGAAAACCCACCGCCACGCAGGCTCCTAGATTCTTGGTGTAAAGAACCTCCTCGGCGGAGCGGGTGATGCGGAAGGTGCCCTGTTCTACCAGCAAGGGTTTCATATTTCCTATCTTGGCTTATTCTTCAAGGATTCGCAAGACTTTGGTGGGGAGCACCACCACCTCCAGGCGATCGATTTCCGCCAGCGCCTGACGGACCTCCCTTTCCCGGGCCTCGTGGGTGAGCATCACGATGGGAACCGGACCGTGTTCGGTGCGTCCCTTCTGGATTACCGAGGCGATGCTTATTCCGTGTTGTCCCAGGACGCCGGAGATCTGGGAGAGCACCCCCGGACGATCCACCGCGGAAAACCGGAAATAATATCGGGAAACCACTTCCTCCTGGGGTTTCAGGCTCAGGGGGGACTCGCGGAAGAGGATGGGGGTGGGGCGAGCCCCGGAAAGGATGAGTCGGGCCGCGTCCAGCAGATCGGCCACCACGGCGCTGGCGGTGGGTTCGGCCCCGGCCCCCAGCCCGTAAAGAAAGACCTGCCCCACAAAGTCGCCCTCCAGGAAGAATCCGTTATAGGCCCCTCGCACCGAAGCCAGCACATGGTCCTCGGGAATCAGGGTGGGATGTACCCTTACCTCCACCCTTCCCTCCTCCTCCCGGGCGATGGCCAGAAGCTTGAGACAGTACCCGAACTCCCGGGCGAAGATCAGATCCTGGGGATCCACCCCGATAATGCCCTCCTCATAGATGCGGTCCGCGGGCACGAAACTCCCGTAAGCCAGGGTGGCCAGGATGGCCAGCTTATGGACCGAATCCCGCCCGGAAAGATCCAGCCGGGGATCGGCCTCGGCAAAACCCCGCTCCTGGGCCTCTCTCAGGGCCTGTTCGAAGGAAAGTCCCTCTTCGCTCATGCGGGAGAGGATATAGTTGCAGGTGCCGTTTACGATGGCGGTAAGACGACGGATCCGGTTGGCGGAGAGACTCTCGCGGAGGGTCTTCACGATGGGAACCCCGCCCCCTACCGCCGCCTCAAAAAAGAGCCCCTTTTCCGCGCTCTCTGCCGCCTGAAAGATCTCCGGACCGTGCTCGGCCAGCACGGCCTTGTTGGCGGTAACCACGTGTTTGCCCTGCCGCAGCGCGGCAAGAAGATAGGTGCGTGCCGGTTCGATGCCGCCCATCAATTCGCAGACGATATCCACCTCCCGGGATTCGAGCACCTCCCGGGGATCGGTGGTGAGAATCTCCCGGGGGACTCTGGCTCGACGGGGTTTGTCCGGGTCCCGGACCAGGATCTTGCGCACGGTGAGGCGCACCCCGGTCTTGCGGGCGAGGAAATCCCGGTTGCGGGCCAGAAGTTCCCATACCCCGGAACCCACCACCCCTAGTCCCAGCAATCCCACTCCGACCTCGCGCATCAGGCCACCTCCGAAAGTTTCAGCCTTTCGGCCCAGCGTTCCTCGAGGATCTCCTTCAGGGGTTGATGCTCCGGGCGGGAGAGGGTGGGGTCTTCCTCCAGAAGACGGAAGGCTTCCTCCCGGGCCGCGAGCAACATGTCGTAATCACGCACCAGGTCCGCCCGCCGGAATTCGAGATATCCGTGTTGCCTGGTCCCCAGAAACTCTCCCGGCCCCCGGATCCTGAGATCCTCCTCGGCGATACGAAAACCATCGTTGGTCTCGGTCAATACCCTGAGTCTCCGCCAGGCCTCACTTCCCGGTGATACCCCATGGGCCACTAAAAAGCAATAGGACTGACGCTCGCTGCGTCCCACCCGTCCGCGCAACTGATGGAGCTGGGATAGTCCGAACCTTTCGGCGTGTTCGATGACCATGACCGTGGCCTCGGGCACATCCACCCCCACCTCGATCACCGTGGTGGAGACCAGGATCTGGAGATCACCCCGTTTGAATTCCCGCATCAGGCGTTCCTTCTCCGCCGAGTTCATACGTCCGTGAAGGAGTCCCACCCGAAACTCCGGGAAGACCTCCTTGGCCAGATATTCGGCCCACTGGGTGGCGGAAAGGAGATCCAGTTTTTCCGATTCCTCGATCAGGGGAAGCACCACATAAGCCCGGTGCCCTTTCCGGACCTCCTCTCGCACCCTTTCGTAAACGGCTGCACGGTTCTTTTCCGAAAAGAGTTCGGTCTTTACCGGTTTGCGTCCGGCCGGAAGCTCGTCGATGATGGAGACCTCGAGGTCGCCGTAGATGGTGAGGGCCAGGGTGCGGGGGATGGGGGTGGCGGTCATAACCAGGGTATCCGGGGAGACCCCCCGGGCCTTTTCCCGGAGGGCCGCCCGCTGGAGCACCCCGAAACGGTGTTGTTCATCGATGATCACCAGGCCCAGACGCTCGAATTCCACGTCCTCCTGAAAGAGGGCGTGGGTTCCGATCACCAGATGGATGCGTCCGGCAGCCAGGGCCTGTTTGATTTCCCTCTTGCGAGCAGGGGGTAGCCCGCCGGTAAGGAGGGCTGCCTCCACCCCGGCCAGTCCGCAAAGTTCCCGGAATCCGGTGTAGTGCTGTTCGGCCAGGATCTCGGTGGGGGCCATGAAGGCCACCTGGTAGCCGTTGTCTATGGCGATGAGGGCGGCCAGCAGGGCCACCACCGTTTTTCCGCACCCTACGTCTCCCTGAAGCAGCCGGTTCATGGGGACCGGACGGGCCATGTCTCTCTGGATCTCCCGGAGGGCGCGTTCCTGGGCCCGGGTGAGCCGGAAGGGAAGCCGGTGCAGGAATTCCCGGGCCAGGGGGGAATCCACGCGGAAGGCGATTCCCGGGGAATGTTTGACCCGTGTGCGCCGCAGCCCCAGAGCCAGTTCCAGAAAGAAGAATTCGTCAAAGGCCAGGCTCTTGTGATAGACACTGCGTTCGCTGTTCAGGGCCGAAAGATCGGCCTCGTCCGGCGGAAAGTGCAGGGCTCGTACCGCCTCGGAAAGGGGCAGGAGCCTCCTCCGGCGCAGAAGGTCGTGGGGAATGTAACTTACCAGTTTGTGGACATGTCCCTCCACGGCTTCCCGGATGATGCGCCGCAGGACCTTGGGGGAAAGCCCTTCGATGGAGGGGTAGGCCGGAAGGATGCGTCCCACATGGAGTTCAAGCCCCGGTGCCTCCGGATCTTCTATTTCGGGATGGATGATCTCGAAACGCCCACCGAAGCGGGAAACCTCGCCGGAGACGATGATCTCTCTGCCCGGACGCAGGATCTCGCGAAGGAGGTTTTCCCGAAAGTGGAACCACTTGAGGGCCACGATCCCGGTGCCATCCGAGAGCAGGGCCTCATAGACCCGCCGGCGCTTGAACTGCACCGGGCCGGAGAGGACCACCTCTCCCCGGACCACAGCCCTCTCCCCGGGGCGTAATTCCCGCACCGGCGTGAAACGGCGACGATCTTCGTAACTCTTGGGCAGAAAGTAGAGCAGGTCCTCCACGGTGTGGATACCCCGGGTGGCCAGGCGGGCGGCGATCTTGGGCCCCACCCCCTTAAGGAACTGTACCGGCGTGCGCAGTTCCTCCCGGAAACGCCGGTAGGTTTCCGGGTCGGGATAGGGCGGAAAAGGGGGTTCCTCCTGGCCCAGGCGCTCGGGCTCTTCCGTAAGGCTGAGGAGCCTTCCGATGCGTTCCTTTTTGTCTTCCAGGGCCAGGGTGTCAAGCCCGGTGATGTATTCCTCAAGCCGGTTTTTTACCTCGGCGGAGAGATCCTCCGGGGCTTCGGAAAGGAGTCGGCGCAGGGTGGCTTCCAGGTCCTTTACCCGGGGAAGGGGGGCGAAATTTTTACGGGCGCAGAAGAGAAGGGGCCGCCGGAAGCGTTCCCACCATCGTTCGAGCTCCGGACGCATTGTATCTCATTTTACCGGGGCCTTTTCCGATTGTCAGACCCGAATTCGGCCTTATTTTCCCTGTTAGGTAAAACAGGAGGTAGGGATGAGCGAGGTAAAACAGGAACTTCCGGCCCGACCGGATGAGATAAAGGACGTTCCCGTGATCCCGGGGGATGCGGTGGTCTTTCCGCACATGATCGTTCCCTTTGTCCTTACCGAGCCCGCACTGGTTCAGGCGGTGGAGGAGGCCCTTTCCCGGGATCGGCTGGTGGCGGTGGTGGCGGTGAAGGATCCGGGCGCCGAAAAAAAGGAGATCTATCGTTACGGTACCCTGTGTATCATCCTCCGGGCCAGTCGTGTGGAACTGGACCGAATTCGCATCGTGGTGCAGGGGTTGACCCGGGTCCGCATCCTTTCCCTTCTCCAGGAGACGCCCTTTCTCCTGGCCCGGGTGCAGCAACTTTCCGAGACCTTTGTCCCCGACCGGGAGTCCGAGGCCCTGGCGGTAAATATCCGGCAGATGTTCAGCCGGGTGGTGGAACTTTCCCCTCACCTGCCGGGGGAATTGCGGGGTCTGGTGGAAAATCTCGAGGATCCGGGGATGCTGGCCGATCTCTCCATCGCCCATCTTAATCTCCCCCAGGCCGAAAAACAGGCGGTGCTGGAGACCCTGGACGTAAAGGAAAGGCTTTCGCGGGTGGTCAGGTTGCTGGCCGAGCAGCTGGAGATCCTGGAGCTGGGACAGCGTATCCAGGCCGAGGTCCGCGACCGCATGGAAAAGGCCCAGAGGGAATACTTCCTGCGCGAGCAACTCAAGGTCATCCGCAAGGAATTGGGGGAGAGCGAGGGGATCGAGGCCGAGGTGGAGGAATTGCGGGAACGGCTGGAAAAGAAGGCCCTGCCGGAGATGGTGCGTCGGGAGGCGGAACGGGAACTCCAGAAGCTTTCCCGCACCCATCCGGCTTCGGCGGAATATACGGTAATTCGCAATTATCTGGACTGGATCCTGGAACTCCCCTGGCTCGAATCCACCCACGATCACCTGGATCTTAAGGAGGCCGAACGGATCCTGGACGAGGATCACTATGATCTCGAGAAGGTCAAGAAACGCATCCTGGAATATCTGGCGGTGCGCAAGCTCAATCCGGAGATGAAAGGTCCCATTCTCTGTTTCCTCGGTCCACCGGGGGTGGGGAAGACCAGCCTGGGGCGCTCCATCGCCCGGGCCCTGGGGCGACGGTTCTGGCGCATATCCCTGGGAGGGGTGCGGGATGAGGCCGAGATCCGCGGGCACCGGCGTACCTACGTGGGGGCCATGCCCGGGCGCATCATCCAGGCCCTGCGCCGGGTGGGGGTAAATAATCCCGTCCTCATGCTGGATGAGATCGATAAACTGGGCACCGATTTCCGCGGCGATCCCGCAGCGGCGCTGCTGGAGGTGCTGGATCCGGAACAGAACAGGGAGTTCTCGGATCATTATCTGGAGCTGCCCTTCGATCTTTCCCGGGTCATCTTTATTGCCACGGCTAATATGCTGGATACCATCCCGGCTCCGCTGCTGGATCGCATGGAGGTTATCGAGATCCCCGGTTATACCGAGGAGGAAAAGCTTCACATCGCCCGTCGGTATCTCATTCCCCGGCAGCTCCGGGAACACGGTCTTAAGGCCTCCTGGCTTCGCTTTTCCGATTCCGCCCTGCGCCGGATCATTACCCATTACACTCGCGAGGCCGGGGTGCGACAGCTGGAAAGGGAGATCGCGGCGGTGTGTAGGGCCGTGGCCCACCGGGTGGCTGAGGGCGAGGTGGAAAGGGAGAGGATCTCCCTCAAGAATCTGGAGGAATATCTGGGGCCTCCCAAGTACCTTCCCGAGACGCGCTACCGGGTCCGGGTGCCCGGGGTGGCCATCGGTCTGGCCTGGACCCCGGTGGGAGGAGAGGTCCTCTTTGTGGAGGCCGCACAAATGCGGGGAAAGGGGCGTCTCACCCTCACCGGCCAGCTCGGAGAGGTCATGCGGGAGAGCGCCGAGGCCGCCTTCACCTATGTGCGTTCCCGGGCCGAGGATCTGGGCATTGAACCCGAAATCTTCGAAAAATCCGACTTTCACGTCCATGTCCCCTCGGGAGCCATTCCCAAGGACGGCCCCAGTGCGGGTATCACCATCCTCACCGCTCTGGTGAGCCTTCTTACCGGACGTACTGTGCGTCCGGAGGTGGCCATGACCGGAGAGATCACCCTGCGCGGCCTTATTCTCCCGGTGGGAGGGATCAAGGAAAAAGTGCTGGCTGCCAAACGCTACGGGGTGAAGGAGGTCATCCTCCCCCAGCATAACGAGAAGGACCTGAGGGAGATCCCGGAGGAGGTGCGAAGGGCCCTCAGGTTTCATCTGGTATCCCGGGTGGAGGAGGTCTTTCCCCTGGTCTTTGCCGAGTGGCGGGGCCGGCGTTCCCGGAAAAGGGCCGTTTCTTAAGGTAAGGCCGGGGGAAAGAGCTGGAGTGAACGCAGAATCTTTACGGCCTCGAGAGCCCCGCGGAGGTTCCCGTGTTTGCGGGCCCCGCGCAGGAAGATTTCTCCCTTTCTCCGGGCCTCCACCAGGGCCAGGATTCGCATTTCCGGGGTGAGCACGGGATCGCGCAGGATCTTGGCCAGGGCCTTGAGACGCCAGAGATCCAGACCGGGAAGCCGCGAAAGCTGGTCCGGATGGCCTCCCCTTTTTACGACCAGGGGAAAAGGCAGAAGATGCACCGGATAGCGGGCCGCCAGCCGGAGCCAGAGCTCGTAGTCCTCGCACACCGGGAATTCCTCGTCAAAGAGCCCGATCTCCTCCAGAACCCGCCGCCGGATCATTACCCCCGAGGGCGAGATCAGACAGAGTTTGACCGCCCGATGGAAGAAGAAACCGTGCGGTTTACGGTGTTTCCCCCGGGGTCTTATCCGGCGGCCCTTCTTGACCCAGATTTCCTCCGGCTGGACCGCCACCGCCTCGGGATGATCCCGAAGATAAGCCACCTGAAGGGCCACCTTGGACGGAAGCCATAGATCGTCGCTGTCCAGAAAGGCCAGTAACTCTCCGCGGGAGATCCTTATCCCCCGGTTGCGGGCCGCAGCCGGACCACCCCTTCTCCTCATTCTATGGTAGATCACCGGATAACGACTAACCACATAAGGGGTGTCGTCGGTGGAGGCGTCGTCCACCACGATGATCTCCAGAGGACGATAGGTCTGAGCCAGAACCGATTCCAGGGCCTCCTTCAGGAAATAGGCCCGATTACGGACGGGAATGATCACCGAGACCAGCATCTGTTTTACTCTACCTCTTGCCTGGCGAGGGTGAAGCCTTAACTTTTTAACCGAAAGATATCCGGAGAAAAAAACCAAAAAAGAGAGTTAAAATCCTGAAAAGGGGGTGATAGTATGCCTATCAATTGGACCTGGGATCCTTTTGAGGAATTCGAGCGTATTCGTGCGGAGCTGGATCGGCTGCTGGAATGGGTGAGTCCGGTAAGGAGTATTCGCGGGGAGGAGATCTATCCGCGCATCAATGTGGGGGAGAGCGCCGAGGAGGTGCTGGTGTACATCTTCGCCCCGGGGGTGGATCCCGGTAAGGTGGAGCTTTCGCTGGAGGGCAACGTGCTTTCGGTGTCCGGGGAGAGGGATAGCGAGGCCGAGCTGGGAGTAAAGGAGGTGCGTCCGGAGCGGTTTCTGCGGCAGGAGCGGTTTTCCGGCAAGTTCTCCCGGGTGCTGACCCTTCCCGAATCGGTGGATCCCGAGAAGGTGGAGGCGGAATATCGCAACGGGATCATCGTGGTGAGAATCGGGAAGAAGGCCGAGCGTCGCGCCCGCAAGATCGAGGTCAAGGCTTCCTAAGGGAAATAAAAATTCTTGAAAGGAGGTGATAGGCCATGGCGGAGAGGCAGGAACTTGCTCCCCGGCAGGAGGGCCGTCTGGAGAGGACTCCCCGGCGAAGGGCCATGTCCCCTCCGGTGGATGTCTATGAGACCGATGAGGGATTGATCCTTCTTGCGGATATGCCCGGGGTAACCCCGGAGAGCCTGGAGGTGAAGGTGGAGGACAATGTGCTCCATCTGCGGGGAGAGATTGCGGAGGCTCCGGGCGAGGAGGTGCGTCCGGAATACGTGGAGGTGCGGGGTCGGGAGTACTATCGGGCCTTCACCCTGGGGCCGGAGTTCGATCAGGAAAAGATCGAAGCCACCCTCAAACACGGCGTCCTCAGGCTTTTCATCCCCAAGGTGGAGTCCGAACGGCCTCGCCGCATCGAGATCAGGACGGTCCAGTAAGGGGAAGGGGAGGGGGCTAGCCCCTCCCCTCCCGCAGGCGTTCCAGATCCTCGGGGGTGTCCACCTCCGGACAGGCGTAAGGGGTGATGGTAACGGCAATAGGGTAGCCGTTTTCGAGAGCCCTTAGTTGTTCCAGTTTTTCGGCCTGTTCCAGTTCCCCCGGCGGCAGGGTGACGAAGAGATCCAGGAATTCCTTGCGATAGGCATAGAGACCGATGTGTCGCAGGTATCCGGGGGCCTTTCCCGGGGGGCGAAAATAGGGAATGGGAGAGCGGGAAAAATAAAGGGCCCTTCCCTGGCGGTCCAGCACCACCTTTACCCGGTTGGGGTCTTCTATCTCCTCGGGATTTTCCATGGGGATAGCCAGGGTGGCCATGGGAATCTCCCCGGAAAGAAGGAGAGGCCTTACCAGATCCTCCAGGGCCTCGGGGGCGAGGAGGGGTTGATCCCCCTGAATATTGACCACGATATCTTCATCGGCCAGTCCCAGGATCCCGGCGGCCTCGGCGATGCGTTCCGTACCGCAGGTGTGTTCCGGGGAGGTCATGAGGGCCTCCCCGCCAAACTCCTTAACCGTGCGCAAGATCCGTTCGTCGTCGGTGGCCACCACCACCTTTTCCAGGATCTCGCTACTCCGGGCCCGTTCATAGACATGCTGAATCAGGGGTTTTCCCCACAGCTCGGCCAGGGGTTTTCCGGGAAAACGGGTGGAACCGTATCGGGCCGGGATAATCCCCACGATGCGCATGGGCCTCCTCCTTGACGGCTTTTGCCGAAGATGATTTACTCAAGTTTAAACCAAACTCCGGAGAAGGAAAAATGAAAATAAACCGTATTTTGCCGGTTCTCCTGCTTATTTTCCTCTGGGCGGCTTCGGTTCTGGCTGAGGTCCCCAAAAAGATCGCCATTCTTCCCTTCAGGGTCCACGCCGCTCAGGACCTCTCCTACGTGCAGGAAGGAATTCAGGATATGCTAGTCACCCGGCTCTTTGCCCCGGGCCTGGTGGAAACGGTGGATCCTGAGGTGGTGAAAAAGGCCCTTTCCCAGGTAAAAGGCCCTCTCACCCGCGAGAAGGCCCGGGCCCTGGGGCAGAAGCTGGGGGTGGATTATGTGCTCTTCGGGAGTGTAAGTGTCTTCGGGAATACGGTGAGTGTGGATGCGGAGCTGGTTCCGGTCAGCGGTTCGCATCCTCCGGTGGCCCTTTACACCCAGGTAAAGGGCCTGGGGCAGGTGATTCCGGCTCTGGCCTCTTTTGCGGAGCGTTCGCGGAAATACATCCTGGGCGAGGCCGTTCCTTCCGGGCCGGTAACGGTGGCCTCCTCTCCTCCCAAGGCCCCGGCTCCGATCACGGCTCCGCCTCCCAAGGCGCCGGCGGTTCCCCCTTCCCGGATGCATCCCGAGAAGCTGGTGGAGGCGGCTCCTCCCCCTCCTCCCTCCCGGCAAGCGCAGGTCCGGTCTCGGGCCTCGGGTATGCCCCCTGCGCATTATACCGATGTGGATCAATGGCCGGATTATCCCCCGCCGGAGGAGGCCTTACCTCCGGTCCGGCGTTCGGGTACGGCTCAGCCTCCGGTGGCCTACTCCCAAAACACCCCTTCCGCCCCTCCCAAGCGCAAGAAAAAGTCCTTTTTCCGGAGGGTAACCTCCAAGCTCTGGCCCTTCGGAAAGAAGGAGAAGGAGGTCCGGGTCAGCGAGGTGCCTCCCCCACCTCCACCACCTCCACCCCCAGCAACGCCAGGCTCGCCTTCCCGAGGGGTATCCGGCCCTTCGGGCTACGGTGGTTCCGCCGGGGCTTCATCCCCGTCTTCCGCGGCCTCTCCGCAGCCTCCCACGGCCCCGCCTCAGCCTCCCACGGCTCCGCCTCCGTATTCGGCCCGTCCTCCCGCGGCGCCGCCTGCCGGGGCGGCGGCTTCCTCCTCCGGGGGAGGTCAGACCTGGCAGTGGTATTGAGGAACTCCTGGATGTGCCGGGTAAGCTCCCGGGGGACGAGTCCGGACCAGGGGTAGAGAACGCGCACCCTTTCTCCGAAGGGGGCCCAGAGTACCGGGTCGGTGGGGCCGAAGAGGGCCAGCACCGGCAGGCCCAGGGCCGCAGCCAGGTGGGTCAATCCGGAGTCGTTTCCCACCAGGGCCATGGCTCCGGAAAGAACTTCCAGGGCCTCCTCCAGAGACCGGCTTTGCGTCACGGGAAAGGCCCGAAACTCCGGAGCCAGGTCTTCTTCCGCCGGTCCGAGAAGGATGCGGATCTCCGCCCCGGAGAGCCTGCGCAGGGATTCCCGGAGGGCCGAAGGGGGATAACACTTCCATCTCCCTCCGGACCCCGGGTGGACCAGGAGATAACGGGGTTTAAGGGTGAATCCCCGGGGTCTCAGGAGCCGGGCCTTGGCGAAGGCCCGGGGATCCCCTCCGGCTTGGATCCACTGGTAAAGAGCAAGATGCGCCCTTTTTCGGGGTAGGGTGGAGATGATGCGCAGGGAAGCCGGTGCCAGGAGCCGGGCCACGACCTCGGCCAAGGCGGGGTCGCGGGCAAAGACCGTAACCCCCGAGTAAAGGTTTCGGGGAGGAGGGACCTCGGTGGAAAAGGCCCGGGCCACCAGTCCGGTTTCCGCAAAGAGTTTGCGGGCCTCGGATCTTGCGGCGAGAGAAGACTCCTCCCCGGCCAAGGCCCCTATGGCCAGCCGGGAAAGTAGAAGATCCCCCAGGGCCCCTTCGTGCCAGAGGAGGGTCCTCACCGTGCCGGTCGGCCCACGGTGGCTAGGTAGATTATGGTTTCCTCTTCCCCGTCCAGATCCAGGAGTTCGTTCATTTCCTGGTCAAAAAAGGCCCCCACCGGACAGGCGGCCAGTCCCAGGGCTTCGGCAGCCAGAAGGAGGTTCTGAGCCAGATGCCCGGCATCCAGAAAGATGTAGCGCATTCCACGGCTGCCGTATTTGGACATGGTGCGCCGCGGGAGGGCCGACCAGAGGAAGACCACGGCCGCGGTGCGGCAAAAGTCCTGCCCCAGCGCCGCTTCCTTGATGGCGGTTCCGTGATCACCCTCCCGGAGGAGTTCCAGGACCCAGTCCTGGATTTCGAGATGATATAGCCCCGGGGGAAGGTCCTCCACCCGCTGCACGGAGAGATAGGTCTCGAGGGGATAGAGGGCTCCGGCCGAGGGGGCGGTGCGCAGGAGATATCGACCCGCCCGGGCGGTAACCCCCTGCGCCGCCCAGAGAAGGAGATTCAGTTCCTCCAGTTTCAGAGGCCTTCGGGAATAGTTTCTCTGACTGCGACGGCGAAGCAGGGTCTGGAAAAGATCCGCCGGCGGGAGAAGGGGGCGGGGGAGGGGGATGCGCCGGGCCCGGGGATAGGTCTTGAAATAAGAGGTGGGGGAGATCTCCTCCCGGGCCCGGAAAAGGTCCCTGCGGGAAAGTTTGGTTCCCTCCAGGAAGGTAAACCCCAGGGAGCTTCGATACTCAGGCATGACCGCGCCTCTTCCGTTTTTTCTTTTTCTTGGGAAGACTTACCTCCAGGTTAAAGAATTCTTTTTCCCTGGGGAAGATGATTTCGGAAAGCCGCAGCAGAAGAGGAAAATAGCTCTTGCGGGTAAGTTTCCTGGGAGGGGTTTTTCCTTTTAGCACGAAATAGCGATAATAAAGGAGCGAGGAGAGGAGGAGCAGGGTCTCCTCGAAGAGTTCCCGGCAGAAGCGGTAGGATCCCAGGATCTCCAGGAGTCTCTTTTCCACTTCCCGCGTGGGGCGTTCGGGTCGGGAGGGCGGTTTCCCGAAACCGTGGGCCAGAAGGTAGGGGTAAAGAAAGAGGGCCAGGGCTTCGGCCTGAGAGAGCTGTCCCTCGGAGAGGAGACGATCCGATACGGAGAGAAGCCGGGAGAGGAATCTCTGGGTCGGGGGGAAGGAGACCAGGGTCCGGTGATAAGAGGGAAAGATCTCCCGAAACAAGCCGCTCTTGAACATCAGGGAGAGCCAGGGTTCGGACCACCCTCCGGTTACGTCCTTGAGCCACTCGTCCCGCAGGCGATAGGGAGAACAGAGGCGAATCTTTTCCCGATGTTTCAGGATTCCCTCCCAGGTACGGGGCTCTATTTCAAAGCCGGCCCGGGCGGCGTGTCTTATCGCCCGCAGCATCCGCACCGGGTCCCGGGTGAAGCGGAGGTCCGGATCCCCGATGATCCGGATTATTCCCCGGCGCAGATCTTCCAGCCCCCCTACATAATCCACGATGGTGAAATCGGCTATGTTGTAAAACAGCGCGTTGATGGTGAGATCGCGGCGGAAGGCATCCTGCTGAGGGGTGCCATAAACCTCTTCCTCCTCTTCCTCCAGGTCCTCCGGGCCCCGGAAGGTTACCACCTCCACGAATTTTCCTCCCCGGAAATATACATGAACCAGTCGAAAACGGCGTCCGATGATCCGACTGGCCCGGAAGAGTCTTCGAATTTCCTCCGGACGGGCATCGGTGCCCACATCGAAGTCCTTGGGGGTGAGGCCCAGAAGGAGGTCCCGTACGCTCCCTCCCACGAGATAGGCCAGATAACCCGCGTCGTGCAGACGGTAGAGGACCTTGAGGGCCTCGCGGGAGATCATGCGTCGGGAGATAGGATGTTCGGAACGAGGAACGATGCGGGGCTCGGGCGGAGCGTATCCGGGGAAGAGTTCTAGCTGTTTAGGCATGGGAGGATCTTTTGGATAGAGGACGGAAGAGTTTGGGATCGATGCCGTACTTACGGATCTTGTAGTTCAGTACGCGCAGGGTGGTTCCCAGGAGTCTCGCGGCCTTGCTCTGGTTGCCGCGGGTTTCCTTCAGGGCCTCGACGATGAGTTCTTTTTCCACCTTTTTGACCGCCTCCGGAAGGGTCAGGCGGGAAGGGGTATCCGAACTCCGGGCGGTTTGCAGGCTGGGCGGAAGATGATAGCTCCGGATCACCTCCTCGTCACAGATAAGCACGGCTCGCTCCATGGCGTTCTCCAGTTCCCGGACGTTACCGGGCCAGTGGTATTGCATGAGGAGATCTATGGCCGGCGAGGATAGCCGTTTGATCTTTTTCTGATAGCGCTGACAATATTTATCCAGAAAATATTCCGCAAGAGGGATGATATCCGTGGGGCGTTCCCGCAGGGGAGGGATGTAGATGGGGAATACCGAAAGCCGGTAGTAGAGATCCTCCCGAAAGAGCCCTTTTTCCACCAGATTTTCCAGATTGCGGTTGGTGGCGGCGATGATCCGTACATCTACTTTTATGGGTTCGGTGCCTCCCAGACGGTAGAATTCCTTTTCCTGAAGGGCATGGAGGAGTTTGGCCTGGATGGGAAGGGGTAGATCGCCGATTTCGTCCAGGAAGAGGGTTCCCCCGTGGGCCTTTTCCATGAGTCCGATCTTGCGGGCCTGGGCCCCGGTGAAGGCCCCTCGCTCGTAACCGAAGAGTTCGCTCTCGAGCAGGGTTTCGGGAATGGCGGTGCAGGGCACGGTTACAAAGGGCCCTTCGGCCCGGGGGCTGTTGTAGTGGATAAGTCTGGCGATGAGGGTTTTTCCGGTCCCAGATTCCCCTCTCAGGAGCACGGTGGCCGGGCTGCCGGCCACGCGATTGATCATTTCCAGGACCTCCTGCATCCGGGAGGAGGTAGCGATGAAGTTTTCAAACTGATAATGTCCCTTGAGTTCCTGTTTGAGTCTCAGATTTTCCTCCAGCAGCCGGGCCCGTTCCTCCTCCAGGGCCTGAAGCTTAGCCACGGTCTGGGCCAGGAGCCCGGCCACGATGGTAAGGAATTGCAGGTTCTGGGCCAGTTCCACGGCGTCGGCGGCGGGCCGATCCACGGAAAGGGTCCCCAGCACCTGCCCCCCGCTCTTTATGGGCACGCAGATAAAGGAGAGATTGCGTTTTTCCTCCTCCCGCCGGCTCCGGGTACGATTGAGAAAACGGGGATCCTCGCTGATCTGCGGAACGATAATGGGTTGCCCGGTGGCCACCACCTCTCCGGTGATCCCCTCCCCGGGGCGGTAGCGTCCCCGTCGTCGGGCCTCCTCGGAGAGACCGTGGGCTACTTCGATCTGGATCTCGCCGGTGCGGGGGTTGAAGATGGTGATGGTGCCCCGTTTGAGGGCGAAACGCTCCGAAAGCACCCCCAGCGTCTTTTCCAGGGCCTCGCGCAGCTCCAGGGTGCTGGCCAGGGTGCTGGCAATTTCGTAGAGACAGGTTATTTCCTCCAGGCTATGCTGGGTCATCCCCCTCACACCGTTTCTCCCATAAAATTTACAATTTTGCAATTCTACCCCTCTCCCTCCCACCGGGCAAGCCCAGATCGCACCTCCCTTTACCCTGAGACCTCCTTGACAAAAATATTTAATTAGAGTAACATACTCCAAAAATTTTTGAGGGTTAGAAGCATGAAGATTACGCAGGCCGAGGATTACGGTATCAGATGTGTGTTATATCTGGCCAAGTATCCGCGGCAGGTGGTGCCGCGCTGGAAGATCGCCCGGGCCATGGATATTCCCGAACCCTTTCTGGCCAAGATTGCGCAGGATCTGGCCCGGGCCGGGATCATAGACATCATCCGGGGCCGGAAGGGGGGCTACCGACTGCGCATCCCTCCCGAGGAGCTCACTCTCCTCCAGGTGGTGGAGGCCATGACCGGCGAACTCTTCCTCAGTCCCTGCGTGCTTGACCCCCGCAACTGCAAGCGTCAGCCCCTGTGTCCCGTGCACCTGAAGTGGAAGGAACTGGTGGAGATGGTGCGGAACAAACTCCAGCAGACCACCTTTGCCGAGCTGGTCCGGGAGGAGATCTGTCTGGTTGACAAACGCCGGAAAAAAGCTCATCATTCCTGATTAAGGGGGGTGATACCCATGAAATGAAAATTCGGCTTTCAAAATAGTTAAATTCTTTATCTATTTAATGCAGGGTGGTTTGGTTAATTTCCGAAAAGGAGGTTGGAGATGGATGTGTTATGGGCCTCGAGATTGCAATTCGCCGTAGCGGCTTCCTTTCATTTTCTTTTCGTTCCTCTTACCCTGGGGCTTTCGGTTCTCACCGCCATTCTGGAGACCCTGTATGTAAAAACCGGGGATGAAGACTATCGCCGGGCGGCCAAGTTCTGGGGAAGGCTTTTTCTCATCAATTTTGCCCTGGGGGTGGTTACGGGTATTACTCTGGAATTTCAGTTCGGGACCAACTGGCGGTATTATTCCGAATACGTAGGAGACATCTTCGGGTCTCTGCTGGCCATTGAGGCCACGCTGGCCTTTTTTCTGGAGTCCACCTTTGTGGCGGTGTGGGCCTTCGGCTGGGACCGGCTTTCTCCCAAGCTTCATTGTGTGGCCATCTGGCTGGTGGCTCTGGCTTCCAATATTTCCGCCTTCTGGATCCTCATGGCCAATGGCTGGATGCAGCATCCCGTGGGTTATGTTCTGCGGCATGGGCGGGCCGAGCTGGAGAGTTTTACGGCGGTGATCTTGAATAAGTTTGCCTGGCTGGAATTTCTGCACACCGTCCCGGCGGCCTACGTCCTTTCGGGGTTCTTCGTGCTCGGGGTTTCGGCCTGGCATCTGCTCCGTAAAAACGAGGTGGAATTCTTCCGGAAAAGTTTTCGGGTGGCCGCGGTATGGACGGTAATCTTTGCCCTGTTTGTCTTTGTGGAGGGGCATCTCCACGGCACCGAGGTGGCGCATACTCAGCCCGCCAAGCTTGCGGCCATGGAGGCCCTGTGGGAGACCCAGCGCGGTGCTCCCTGGACCCTTTTTGCCCTCCCCGACCCGCAAAACGAGCGCAATATCGTGGAAATCAAGATCCCCAAGGTCCTGAGTCTCCTGGCCTTCCATTCTACCCAGGCCGAGGTGAAGGGACTCAAGGCCTTTCCGCCTCAGGACCGTCCTCCGGTATCCTTTACCTTCTGGAGCTTTCGTATCATGGTTTTTCTGGGGATCTGGTTCGTCCTGGCCAGCCTGTGGGCTTTCAGACACCGGAAAGACCCCCTGGCTTCCCCCTGGCTTTTACGGGCCCTGGTCTGGACCATCCCCCTTCCTTATCTGGCCATCGAGGCCGGCTGGATGGTGGCCGAGGTGGGGCGTCAACCCTGGATCGTTTACGGGGTCATGAAGACCGCTCAGGCCGTTTCCCATCTCTCTCCGGCCCAGGTTACAGCCACCCTGGCCGCCTTCGTGATCTTTTACACCGTGCTGGGGGTGATCGATTTCTGGCTTCTGGCCCATTATGCCCGTAAGGGTCCCGAGCCGATAAGGGCCCGGAAATTCTAGCCAAAGGAGGGTTGAGTCATGGAACACAATATCTTTCAGATAATCTGGTTTGTTCTCTGGGGGGTGCTGTGGGCGGGGTATTTCGCCCTGGATGGGTTCGATCTGGGGGCCGGTATCCTTCTTCCCTGCGTAACCCGCAACGAGGTCGAACGGCGTGCGGTTTATCAGGCCATCGGTCCTTTCTGGGATGGTAACGAGGTCTGGCTCATTACCGCCGGTGGAGCCACCTTCGCCGCCTTTCCCAAGACCTATGCGGTGATGTTCAGCGGCCTCTATACCGCACTCTATCTCCTGCTCTTCGGACTCATCATTCGGGGGGTGGCCATTGAGTTCCGGAGCAAGGTTCAGGATCCCGGCTGGCGTCGCTTTTGGGACTTTCTCTTCTGGATCGGTTCCCTGGTTTCCACCTTTATCCTGGGGGTGGCCTTTGGCAACATCTTCCTGGGTCTTCCCCTGGATCGGAACGGGCATTTTCTGGGTTCTTTTTTCACGCTACTCCACCCCTACGCCCTCCTGGCCGGCCTGCTTTTCGTCCTGGTCTTCTCCGTGCACGGGGCCACCTGGCTGGTCTATCGGGTAAACGGTGAGCTTCGGGAACGTCTTCTCCGCGACGCCCGGATCCTCTGGGTCTTTGAGGCCGTGGTGGTGGTAGCCTTCTGGCTCTTTTCCCTCAAACTCACTCCTCTCTGGCACAACTATCTCCGGGCCCCGATCCTTCTTATCTTTCCTCTCCTGGCCCTGGGAGCCCTTCTTCTGGTGCCCTATTTTCTCCATCAGGGGCGGGCCCTGGCGGCCTTCCTTTCCTCCGGGGTCACCATTCTGGGGTTTACCGCCTGGGGGATGGCCGGACTCTTCCCCAACCTCTTTCCCTCGCGTCTCAATCCGGCCTGGTCCCTCACCATCTACAACAGTTCCTCCAGTCCCCTTACCCTTAAGATTATGACCGTGGTGGCCTTCATCTTCGTGCCCATTGTGCTCCTTTATACCTTCTGGACCTATCGCACTTTTTCCTATCGCCTCACCCGCGAAGAGGTGACCTACGGCGAGGGATACTGATTTACAGGGCGGGGCCGCGGCCCCGCCTTGACTTGATTCCTTAAGCCTCGGTAAGTTAGAACTATGCCCGAGGCTCCGTCATGGTTTGAGGTTCTCAAGGCCCTTTTTCAGAAGACTCCGGAGGAACACCTTCAGGAGTTCACCGAGGAGATAGGTCAGCTGGTGGAGGAGGCCGAACGGGAGGGTCTCCTGAGCCCGGAGGAAAGGGAGATCCTCCTTTCGGTCTTACGCCTGCGTCGTGTGGCCGTACGGGAGATCATGATTCCCCGGCGGGAATTGATCGGGTTTCCGGTGGACGTCTCGGTCGGGGAACTCTGGCGTCGGGTGGCCTCGGCTCCACAGGACTATTATCCCATCTACGAGGGTGAACTGGACAACTTCTTGGGGGTTGTCTCCCTCCGGGATCTGGTCCGCCGGGTGGGGGAGGACTTTTCCCTGCGCGATCTTGTTCGCCCGGTCTATGTGATCCCGGAAAGCCTTAAGCTTCGGGAGGCCCTGCGCGGTTTTCGGGAACGCAACGCCTCCGTGGCCCTGGTGATAGACGAGTTCGGGGCCCTCTCCGGTCTCCTGCGTCTGCGGGACCTTCTGGAGTTCCTCTTCCCGGTGCGTAAGCGGCCCCTGCGGCGTGATGCCGAGGGATGGTTTCTTCTGGGGCCGGACACCCCCCTCGAGGAGGCGGAACGTATTCTGGGGGTGGAGTTGCCCCGCGGAGATTATGAAACCCTCTCTGGACTTATTCAGGAGACCCTGGGTCGGATCCCCTCTTCGGGGGAGAAACTCGTGGTGGATGGTCTGGAGGTGGAGATCCTGGCCGCGGATGAGAGGGCCATTCGGTCCTTAAGGGTTCGTCCCCTTTCCGAAAAACCGTGATCTACCGGCTACTGGCGGCCATCTTAACCGGGATCCTTCTTACCCTTTCCTTTCCTGCCCCGGCTTTTTATCCCCTGGTTTTTGTGGCCCTGGTTCCTTTATTCCTGGCGGTCAAAGGGCAGGGATGGCCGCGGGCTTTCGGGCTGGCCCTCCTGAGCGGTACCGTACACCTGGCCACCCTTCTTTACTGGCTGGCCGGGGTGATGCACCGTTTCGGAGGTTTTCCCTGGCCGGCCGCGGTTTCCCTCCTTTTCCTCCTGGCCCTTTATCTGTCTCTGTTCATGGCCCTTCCGGTGGCTTTGGGGGGATGGAGGAACATTTTTGAGCGTCCGTCCTTGCGAGCCTCCCTCTGGATGGCTTTGTCCTGGACCCTGGGAGAGATCCTTCGGGGAGCGGGGAGTCTGGGTTTTCCCTGGGATCCCCTGGGAGCGGCCCTGGCTCCGGCTCCCCACCTTCTGCGCCCCGCGGCCTATCTTACCGTCTATGGGCTCTCCTTCCTTCTGGTGGGAACCAATTTCCTGATCTTTATGGCCTGTACCCGCCGTCGAGGGGTTCTTTTATTGGCGGTCGTATTTCTCTGGCTGGGGGTATATGTCTGGGGCTTAATGGCCATTCCCCGCCACCCTCCCTCGCTTCCTCTTTCGCTCTGCCTGGTTCAGGGCAATGTCCCTCAGGAGATAAAATGGAATCCGGGCGAGGATCGGCGCAACCTTTATCACTATCTTTCCCTTTCCCGGAAAGCGCTTTCCGCAAACCCGCGCCTTATTGTCTGGCCCGAAACGGCCCTTACCTTCGTCTATCCGGTGTCTCCCCTGGTTCAGACGTTGAGGAAGGGGGTGCGCGAGCTGGGGGTTCCGGTCCTTTTCGGGGTCCCCCGGGTGGAGAGGACCCTTTCGGGATGGAGGCTTAAGAACAGCGCGGTGGCTCTGGCCCCTTCCGGGGAGGTTCTGGGCCTTTATGACAAGGAGCATCTGGTCCCTTTCGGGGAATATGTTCCCCTGGTTCGCTGGTTCCCCTGGTTGAGAAAACTGGCGGTGGCCTCGGGTAATTATGCGCCCGGGACGGGCCCGGGGGTGATCAGGATAAGGGGGGTGCGATTGGGCCTGCTCATTTGTTTCGAAAACGCCTTTCCCTTCCTGGCCCGGAAACGGGTGCGGGAGGGGGCGGATCTCCTGGTGGTCCTGACCAACGATGCCTGGTTCGGGTCCTCGGCTGCACTTCCTCAGCATTTCTATCAATCCGTACTGCGAGCGGTGGAGACCCGGCGATATGTGCTCCAGGTGGCTAATACCGGTATTTCCGGTCTGATCGATCCTTACGGTCGAATCCTTTCCCGCGGACCGATAAACCGGGAATGGATAGGCTGTTGGAAAAGATGAAAATATGCTAAGATTTTCGGCATAGACCGGCCTTTTCGGGGAGGAGGTTGAATGGCCGCGCTGGTTCATTTGATACGCAAGCTCGAAGGGATGGATCCCTCCTTACGCGAGGTTTTGCTGGACATTTTGCAGGAAATGGAGAAGCAGAATGCCCGGCTGGAGGAGCTTTATGTATCCCGTCTGGAATTCGAGGAACTCAAGAAGGCGGTGCAGGAACTGGCCCGGAAGGTAGCCGAACTGGCGGAAGCCCAGAGGCGAACGGAGGAGGAGTTAAGGGAATTCAAGGAGGAGACGCGCAAGAACTTTAAGCATGTATGGCAGGTCATAGAGGGGCTGGCCGAGGCGCAGAGGCGGACGGAGGAACGGGTAAACGAGCTAGCGGAGGCGCAGAAGCGCACGGAGGAGGAGCTTAAGAAGCTTGCTGCGGAGCATGCCGAGACGCGGCGCAGACTCGAGGGGCTTTCGGACACTGTGGGCTATACCCTGGAGAACGCCGCCTATCGGGCGCTTCCGGCCATCCTCAGGAATTACGGTCTCGAGGTGGAGGGTCGTCTTATCCGCAAGTATGTGAAGGTGGGGCGGGGTTTCCGGCAGGTGAATGTCTATGGCCACGCCCGCCGCAACGGCGAGCGTCTTCTTATCCTGGGAGAAGTGAAGACCCGGCCCTCCAAGAAGGAGATCGCCCGCTTCGAGAAACTGGCCGATGCCCTGGCCCGAAAGGAAGGTCTTCCCGTCTTTCGGCTCTTTGTGGCCCACGATTTTCCTCCGGACATCGAAGATCTCCTCCGCTCCCGCGACATCCTTCCGGTCTGGTCCTACGAATTTGAGAGCTAACCTCCCTTGACAACTTTCCTTAATCCTTTCATATTGGCGACAAAGATGCCAAAAAAGCATGCAAAATGGCATTAAAGAAGCGATTTTTCAAGGAGCCTTCGGGAAGCTTTTTCCTGTTTGGTCCGCGGGGCACCGGAAAATCCACCTGGCTCAGGCAAAATATACGGGCCGATCTCTATCTGGACCTTCTTGATCCCGAAACCTATCGGGAACTGGCCGCTCATCCGGAATTTTTGCTTTATCAAGCCGAGGCCCTTCCTTCCGGGGCTACGGTGGTGATAGACGAAATCCAAAAGTTGCCTTCCCTCTTGGATGTAGTGCACCTTCTCATCGAAAAAAAGGGGCTCCGCTTCATTCTCAGCGGTTCGAGTGCCAGGAAACTTAAAAGGGCCGGCGTGGATCTTCTGGCCGGAAGGGCTACGGTTTATTATCTTCATCCTTTCATGGCCGGGGAACTTGCGGAAGAATTTTCTCTGGAAAGGGCCCTCTCCTTAGGGATGATTCCCTTAGTTCTTGCGAGCTCTTCTCCGGAGGAAACCCTTCGGTCTTATGTTTCGCTTTACATTAAAGAAGAGGTCCAGGCCGAGGCCCTGGTGCGAAACATCGGGGCCTTCGGTCGCTTTTTGGAGGTGATGACCTTCTCTCACGCCTCGGTCCTTAACCTTTCCGAGATAGCCAGGGAGGCTCAGGTTAAGCGCAAGACGGTGGAGGGCTATCTTTCGGTGCTTGAGGATCTGCTGCTTGCTTTTCGGGTGCCGGTTTTCACCCGGCGGGCCAAAAGACACCTTACCGCTCACCCCAAGTTTTACTTTTTTGATCCCGGGGTTTTCAGGATTCTCAGGCCTAAAGGTCCTCTCGATCGTTCTTCGGAGATAGAAGGGCAGGCCTTAGAGGGGCTGGTGGCTCAGCATCTCCGGGCCTGGATGGATTACAGTCGCATCCAGGCGGATCTCTTTTTCTGGCGCACCCGCGCGGGAAACGAGGTGGATTTCGTCCTTTACGGGCCGGATCTCTTTGTGGCCCTGGAGGTCAAAAACTCTACGGTCGTTCATTCCGGGATGCTAAGGGGTCTTCTCGCTTTCAAAGAAGACTATCCCGAGGCCCAAGTTCTTCTTCTCTATCGGGGAAGACACGCTCTGCGCGTAAAGGACATCCCCTGTCTCCCGGTGGAGGAATTTCTTCGGAGTTTACGCCCCGGCGAGGCCTTAATTTCCTCCCTCGGGAAAGGTTAGGAGGGCAAATTTCCGAGCCTGTGACAAAAATTGTCGGTCAATAGACAATTTTTGTCATAAAATCCATTTGAACAAATTCTTCGTCTGCATCGCTTATTTTTCCGAATCTCGCTTTTTTACCGAAAAACGCGGCCCGAACTTTTTGGCACGGATCTTGATTAAAGAAAAGGGTAAAAAAATCGAGCTAAGGAGGTGTGAGTCATGGAGGTAAGGAAGAAGAAGGCCAGAAGGAAGGAGAAGGGTTTTACGCTGGTGGAACTGATGATCGTCATCGCCATCATCGCCATTCTGGCGGCGGTGGCCATTAGTCAGTACTCGGCCTACAAGAACAAGGCCAAGGCCA
>DRMH01000047.1 GCA_011322625.1 Thermosulfurimonas dismutans
GCGAGCTGGCGGAGATGAGGAGGAATTTTGAGGAGGGGATGAGGGTTTCGCGGGAGGAGTTTGATCGGAAGATGGCGGAGATGAGGGAGGAGTCCCGGGAGCGGGAGGAGAGGTTTTATCGTGAGCTGGCGGAGATGAGGGAGGAGTTCGACCGTGAAATGGAGAGGATGAGGCGGAGTTCCGAGGAGGAATATCAGAAGTGGCGGAAGAAATGGGGGGAAATCTCGGAGAGGCTGGGGCGTCTGGCGGAGGACATCTTTGTCCCGGGTGTGCCCTATCTTATGGAGGGGCTGGGATATCAGGTTCAGGCTCGATTTGTGGATCTGGAATTTAAAGGACATCGCCAGTACGATGTGGTTCTCCTGGCCCGAAAACCCGGAGAAGACGAGGTGGCCTTTGTGGTGGAGGTGAAAAGCACCGCCCGGGCCGATGATTTCGACCAACTCCGGAAGGCCCTGGAGGACCTGCCGGAACGTTTCTCTCCGGTGCAGGGGAAACGCCTCATACCGGTACTTGCAGCCATGAGGATTCCCGAAGATCTGATCCCTCTGGCCAACCGCCGAGGGGTGCTCCTGGTCCGAATGGGAGGGGAGTATCTGGAAGCCCTTAATCCGGAAGTTCTCCCATGAAGCTCTCGGAGTATTTTTTACCCACCCTTAGAGAAGATCCGGCCGAAGCCGAAGCCGTAAGTCACCGGTTGATGCTTCGGGCCGGAATGATCCGTAAACTGGCCTCCGGTATCTATTCCTGGCTCCCCATGGGTTTAAGGACCCTGCGCAGGGTGGAAAATATCGTCCGGGAGGAGATGGACCGGGCCGGGGCCCTGGAGGTGCTCCTTCCCCTGGTGCAACCCGCGGAGCTCTGGAAGGAGA
Organism: Thermosulfurimonas dismutans; assembly: GCA_011322625.1. Lineage (GTDB taxonomy): Bacteria > Desulfobacterota > Thermodesulfobacteria > Thermodesulfobacteriales > Thermodesulfobacteriaceae > Thermosulfurimonas_A > Thermosulfurimonas_A dismutans_A. The sequence continues at coordinate 873 of DRMH01000047.1, forward strand.
CCGGACGCTGGGACAACTTCGGCAAGGAACTTCTGCGCTTTAAGGATCGCAAGGAACACGACTTTTGCCTGGGTCCCACCCACGAGGAGGTCATCACCGATCTGGTGCGCCGGGAGGTGCGCTCCTATCGCGATCTTCCCCTTATCCTCTATCAGATCGCCCCCAAGTTCCGGGATGAGATACGTCCCCGTTTCGGGGTCATGCGGGCCCGGGAATTCCTCATGAAAGATGCCTACAGTTTCGATGCCGACGAGGAGGGGCTTAACCGGAGCTATGAGGCGATGTACGAGGCCTACCAACGCATCTTTTCCCGGTGCGGGCTTCGCTTTCGGGCGGTGCTGGCTGATACCGGGGCTATCGGGGGCTCGGAGTCCCACGAGTTTATGGTGCTCGCCGAGACCGGCGAGGATCGCCTGGCCCTCTGTGAGGCCTGCGGATATGCGGCCAATGTGGAGCTTGCCGAAAGCAAAAAGGAATTTTCCTATCCTGAGGAGAAAGAAAGGCCGCTAGAGAAGGTCGCCACCCCCGGAGTAAAGAGCGTGGAGGAGGTTGCGGCCTTCCTCGGGGTCCCCCCTTCAAAGCTGGTAAAAACCCTTCTTTTTCGGGCCGGCGGCGAGGTGGTGGCGGTTCTCATCCGGGGAGACCTTGAACTCAACGAGGTGAAACTCCGGAACCTCCTCGGGGTGCCGGAGGTGGAGATGGCCGACGCGGAGACCGTTAAGCGGGTTACCGGGGCTCCGGTGGGCTTTGCCGGGCCGGTTGCGCTTTCCGGAGTGAGGATCCTGGCCGATCTTTCGGTGCGCGGCCTGCGAAACTTCGTCACCGGGGCCAACGAAGCCGATGCCCACCTGGTAAACGTAAACTACGGCCGCGACTTTCCGGAGCCCGAGTTTTATGACCTGCGCGTGGTCTCCGAGGGGGATCCCTGTCCCCGCTGCGGGCGACCGCTGGCCGTAACCCGGGGCATAGAGGTGGGGCACATCTTTAAGCTCGGTACCAAATACAGCGAGGCCATGCGGGCCACCTTCCTTGACCGGGAGGGGAAAGAACGCCCCCTGGTGATGGGCTGCTACGGGATCGGGATCGGGCGTACCGTGGCCGCGGCTATCGAGCAAAACCATGACCACGCCGGAATCATCTTTCCCCGGGAGATAGCCCCCTTTGAGGCCCTGATCCTTACCCTGGGACCGGAAGCCGAACTTATGGAAATTTCCGAGCGCATCTACCACACCCTGAATTCCTCCGGGGTGGAAACCCTGTGGGACGATCGAGACGAGCGCCCGGGAGTGAAATTTAAGGACGCCGATCTTATCGGTATTCCCTTTCAGATAATCGTGGGGCGAAGGTTCAAAGAGACCGGGCGGGTGGAGGTCAAGGAAAGAAGCACTGGCCAACGGGAGGACCTTCTTCCCGAAGAGGTGGTAAAACGCTTGCAGGGTTCCGCATGAGGGTCTGGGTGGTGGAAACCCCCGAAGCCTGGGATCGGTTAAAATCGAAGCTCGCGGAGCTTCCCCGCGAGGAAAAGAGCGAGGTGATCCTGATCAAGGACCAGGGAGTGGTTCGATGCCCTCGCTGTGATCCCGAACCTTTTCGCTACCTGCGGCAGTTCGTGCTGGATGGAGGTAGGCTGGTGATCTGCGCCCGATCTCTGGCTCGATACGGTATCCCGGAAACCCGTCCTCCCGAATTTTTCGAAAGGGTGCCGGATGGGGAGGTCTTCCTTCAGGAATTGAGATCTCAGGGCTATCGGGTGGAGTCCGTCTAAGATGCTGATCTTTAGCCCCTTTGCCCTGCTTTTTGTCTTTTTCCTCTTTTTATTCCTGATCGTTCTTTTCGTCATCGTGCACGTGGGAATCATCGCTATAGCCGCCGAGAAACTCGGGCTTTCCGTCAATCAGATCTTTCTCTTTCTCATGGCTTCCCTGATAGGAAGCCATATTAACCTGCCGCTGGCCCGGGTGCCCCGGCCTCCGGATCCTCTGGAGGAGACCCTGGTGCGTTTTTTCGGTATTCCGTATGCGGTGCCCCCCAGGGTGGCTGAACGTCATACCGTGGTGGCCCTGAATGTGGGAGGGGGGCTCATTCCCACCCTGCTTTCGCTTTATCTCTGGTTTAAACACGGATTCCTGCTCAGTCCGCTGCTGGGGGTAATCCTGGTAAGCTGGATCTGTTATCATCTGGCCCGGCCGGTACCCGGGGTGGGGATAGCCGTACCTTTTCTCATTCCTCCTATCGTTGCGGCCCTTTACGCCCTCCTGATGGTGCCGCAGAAGGCCCCGGCGGTGGCGTATATCTCCGGGACCCTGGGCACCCTTATCGGGGCGGATCTTCTCCATCTGCGCGATCTGCCCCGCCTTCGAGCCCCGGTGGCCTCCATAGGGGGAGCCGGTACCTTCGATGGAATCTTCCTCACCGGGATCGTGGCGGTGCTACTGGCCTGAAAACCGGGTTTGAATTCCGCGGTTGTCAAGAGGGATTCCATCAAGTTAAATAGGGACATGCTACCCAACCGTCACGGGAAGTTCGGGCCTTTTGGCGGGCGGTTTGTCCCCGAAACCCTGATGCCGGCCCTTTACGAGCTGGAGGAGGCCTACCGTCGCTTACGCAAAGATCCCGACTTTCGTCGGGAGCTTGCCTGGTACCTTAGGGAATACGCCGGGCGTCCCACTCCGCTTTATCCGGCAAGGAGGCTTTCCGAGGCCTTAGGCGGGCACTTAAAGATCTATCTCAAGCGGGAGGATCTTCTTCACACCGGGGCCCACAAGATCAACAACACCCTGGGGCAGGTGCTTCTTGCCCGGCGGATGGGGAAACGCCGTATCATCGCCGAGACCGGGGCCGGGCAGCACGGGGTGGCCACGGCCACCGCGGCGGCGCTTCTGGGTCTTGAGTGCGTGGTCTATATGGGGGCCAAGGACACCGTGCGCCAGGCCATGAACGTCTTTCGCATGGAGCTTCTCGGGGCGCGGGTGGTGCCGGTCACCTCCGGGACCCAGACCTTAAAGGACGCCATAAACGAGGCCATCCGGGACTGGGTCACCAACGTGGAAACCACCTTTTACGTGATCGGTTCCGTGGTGGGGCCGCATCCCTATCCCATGATGGTGCGCGATTTTCAGAGCGTGATCGGAAGGGAGACCCGCCGGCAGATCCTCCGCCTTGAGGGGCGCCTTCCGGATATGGTCATCGCCTGCGTGGGAGGCGGCTCAAACGCCATGGGCATCTTCTATCCCTTCGTGCGGGATCAGGAGGTAAAGCTCGTGGGGGTGGAGGCCGCAGGGGTAGGGCTTGATTCCGTCCGCCACTCCGCAACCCTCACCGTGGGGGAACCCGGGGTGCTCCACGGGATGATGACCTATCTCCTTCAGGATCGGGTGGGGCAGATCAAAGGGGCGCACTCCATTGCCCCCGGGCTTGATTATCCCGGGGTGGGGCCGGAGCACGCCTTCCTCAAGGAATGCGGACGGGCGGAGTATGTGGCGGTGGATGACGAGGAGGCCCTTTCCGCCTTCCGTCTCCTTTCCGAAACCGAGGGGATCATACCGGCCCTGGAGAGCGCCCATGCCGTGGCCTATCTGGCCAGGATCGCGGATCGGCTCCCCAAGGGCGCCATCGTGGTGGTGAACCTTTCCGGCCGCGGGGACAAGGACGTGGCCGCGGTGAAGGAATATCTTTCGGGCAGGGAAAAGAGATGACCGGGGCCGAGAGGGTGAGGGCGGCCATAGAAGCCCGGAATCGCGAGGGGCGCGCGGCCCTCATCCCCTATTTCTGCGCCTGGGACCCGGATCTTGAGACCACCCGTGCCCTTCTCTGGGCCGCGGCCGAGGCCGGGGCCAGCGTGGTGGAACTGGGGTTTCCCTTCTCCGATCCCCTTGCCGACGGGCCCACCATCCAGGCCGCAACCCAGCGGGCTCTGCGCCATAGGCCCACTCTTGAGGATTTCCTGGAATTTGTCTTTCGGCTTTACGCCGAAGGATATCCCCTTCCCGTGGTGGTCATGGGCTACTACAATCCCTTCTTCCGGTTTGGGATAAAGCGTTTTGCCAGGGAGGCCCGGAAGGCCGGGCTCTGTGGGGCCATCATCCCGGATCTTCCCCTCGAGGAGGCCCGACCCTGGCTCACCGAGGCCCGAAAACAGGGACTTGCGGGAATCCTCCTTGCCGCCCCCACCACGCCCGAGGCCAGGCTCAAACGCATCGCCGAGGCCTCAACCGGTTTCCTCTATTATGTCTCGGTTACCGGGATCACCGGGGCCCGCGATCGTCTTCCCGAGGACCTGGTCCTGAGGCTTGACCTCTGCCGGGAGGTCTCGCCGGTTCCGGTGGCGGTGGGGTTCGGCATCTCTACGCCCGAACAGGTGCGCCTTCTTGCCCCGCACGCCGAGGCCCTGGTGGTGGGAAGCGCCCTGGTAAGGATCGTTGAGTCCGAGGGGAAAAGGGCCCCGGAACGGGTGAAACGGGTCCTTTCCGAGCTGGTTTCTGCCGCTGAAAGGAAATGAAGGTCCTTACCGTTCGCACTCAAGAACCCTACGAAATTCACATTGGAGGAGGGATCCTTACCGATCTTCCCGAGGATCTTCCCCGGGTGCTCGAATCCCGTGATCTGGCCTTGGTCTCCGACGATACGGTGCGGGAGCTTATCGCCGAGGACCTCCGCCGCCTGCTTTCGGAAGCGGGTTTCCGGGCCGAGATCTTTTCCTTCCCCCCGGGTGAGGCCTCAAAGCGCATGGAGACCGTGGTGGAGCTCGCCCGGGCCATGGTTCGGGCGGGGTTTGACCGCAAGAGTGCGGTGCTGGCCGTGGGCGGGGGGGTCACCGGGGATCTGGCCGGGTTTCTGGCCTCCATCTACCTTCGGGGGGTGCCCTATATCCAGGTGCCCACCACCCTTCTTGCCCAGGTGGACAGTTCCGTGGGCGGAAAGACCGGGGTGGATCTTCCGGAGGGGAAAAACCTCCTCGGGACCTTTTATCAACCCCGCCGGGTTTATATCGACTACGGGGTGCTCTCCACCCTTCCCGGGGAGCACTTCCGGAACGGACTCGCCGAGGTGGTGAAATACGGCGCAAGTTTAAGCGCCGACCTCTTTTCCTTCCTTGAGCGCGAGGCCGAACGCCTCTTCCTCTACGAGCCCGAGGTCCTGGAGCATGTTATCTACGAGAGCTGCCGGCTTAAGGCCGAAGTGGTCTCGCGGGACGAAAGAGAGGCGGGACTAAGGCGGGTCTTAAACTTCGGGCACACCGTGGGACACGCCCTTGAGGCGGCCTTAAATTATGAGCTCCTTCACGGGATGGCGGTCTCCGTGGGGATGGTGGCTGCGGCAAGGCTTTCCGAGGCCCTCGGGGTGGCCGAAGAGCCGGTGGCCGAAAGGGTTGAGGCCTTACTTTCCCGGCTTAAGCTTCCTACAAGGCTTCCCTCGGGGGTTTCTCCCGAGCGGGTGCTCGCCTTTCTTTCCGCGGACAAGAAGGTCTGGAAGGGGCGTCTTACCATGGTGCTTTTAAGGCGGATCGGGGAGTTCGTCTTTTACCAGGATCCTTCGCGGAAGGTAATCCTTGAAGTGCTTGAGGAGCTTTGCGCATGAGGGAGATCTTTTTCGTAAAGATGCAGGCTTCGGGAAACGATTTCATCCTGATCAAAAACTTTGAGGGAAGGATCTCTCCTTCCGAGGGTCCGGAGCTTGCCCGGAGGCTTTGCCGGAGGAGGGTTTCGGTGGGGGCCGACGGGCTGATCCTCATCGAGCCTCCGAAAAACCCGCGGAACGCCTTCTCCTGGCGTTTCTTTAACGCCGATGGTTCCGAGGCCGAGATGTGCGGAAACGGGGGCCGCTGTGCGGCCCGTTTTGCGGTGGAGGAGGGGATCTCCGGCCCGAGGCTCACCTTCGAGACCCTGGCCGGAGAGATCCGGGCCGAGGTCAAAGGCCAGAGGGTCAAGGTGGAACTTACTCCGCCGAGGGACTTAAGGCTTGACCTCGATCTTTCCCTTTCCGGGGAGACCCTCCGGGTCCATTTCGTAAACACCGGGGTTCCGCATGCGGTGGTCCTGGTGGAGGATCTTGAGGGAGTGGCGGTAGAGGAGTTGGGGCGGAGGATTCGGTTTCATGAAAGCTTCGCCCCGGCCGGGGCCAATGTGAACTTTGTGAAGGTCCTTCCTGGGGGAGGGCTTTCGGTGCGTACCTATGAGCGAGGGGTGGAGGGCGAGACCCTTGCCTGTGGTACCGGGGCCTCGGCTGCGGCCTATGTGGCGGTAAAGCTGGGCCTGGTCTCCGCGCCGGTTTCCGTCCGTACCCGCGGGGGCGAGGTCCTTCGCGTTTATCTTGAGGACGAGAGGATCTTTCTGGAGGGGGAGACCCGTCGCATCTATCGGGCCTTTCTCCATCCGGAAGCCCTTTCGGACGAAAAATCCGGGTGTTAGAATACCCAAAAGAGATAAAAGGAGGAAATAATGTCCAGAGTGTGGTGGGGGGTTGTTCTTTTTTTCTTTCTTTTTGCTTTTCCGGTCCAGGCGAAGGATTCGACGGTCATCGCCCGGGTGGGGCCCTACACCCTTACCCGGGCGGATTTTGAAAAAGAGCTTGCCCAGAATCCCCAGTTGCGAGCCCTTCTTTCCCTTAAACCGGAGATGAAGAGGGTTCTGGTGGAGCGCTGGGTGGAGGTCAACCTTCTGGGCCTTGGGGGAAAGGAGGCCGGGCTGGAGAAAGATCCCCGGATCAGGGCCGAGATCGAGGAACAGACGCGCATGATCCTGGCACGGCATTATTTTGAGAGGAAGGTCCTTTCCGGGCTCAAGGTTACCGAGGCCGAGATGCAGCGATATTATCTCCGGCACAAGAAAGACTATACTCTTCCCGAGAGGGTTCAGGCCCAGCACATCCTGATTCGGGTTCCGGAGGGGGCGGATAAGAAGACCGAGGCCGCGGCGCTGGCCAAGGCCCGGGAGATCCGGCAGAAACTCCTGGCCGGAGCCGATTTTGCCACCATGGCCAAAAAATATTCCCAGGATCCCGGCACCAGGGACAAGGGCGGAGACCTGGGGCTCTTTTCCCGGGGGCAGATGATTCCCGAGTTCGAAAAGGCGGTCTTTAAACTCAAGGTGGGAGAGATCAGTCCTCCGATCCGTACCCGTTTCGGGTATCATATTGTACGGATTTCGGCCCGCATACCGGCTCAGGTTCAGCCCTATAAAAAGGTGAAGGAACAGGTGCGCAAGGATCTCCTGGAGGAAAAGAAGAATCAGCGCCTGATGGCGCTTCTGCGGGAATTGCGCAAAAAATACCCGGTTGAGGTGCACCTGGAGAACCTTCCATGATCCCGGATGCTTATCTGGAAGGGCTCCCCCCGGATCTGGCCCTGAGTCTTCGCCGGGATCCGGAAAGATATGTTCTTTTTCTGGACATAGAAACCGAGGGTCTCTCCAGGGAAAGGAACGGGATTACCGTGCTGGGA
>DRMH01000048.1 GCA_011322625.1 Thermosulfurimonas dismutans
ATTCTACAATTTCCACAGTTGGGTGGACACTCCCTTTATAGCGGCTCTAGGGGGGACTGTCGCGTTGTCCGGGCGGTTCACATTCTTATTCCTTTCATACTACACTTCAAAAGCCCCGCAAGCGCCAGGATGATCAACAACTGGAGGACTTCGGCCGGACGCCCCCGAAGAATAACATGTCTCAGGGTCATGTGATAGTTCCCGGCCATAAACTCTCCCACGAAATCCCCGATTCGCCACCCTAAAAGAAGAACCAGCACCCCGCTCCACACCCAATTAAAGACTCGCACTCCCTTCGTCAAAGCCTCCTCCCTAGGGCTCTGCTTTACCCCAAGATTACCACCGAAAATCCTTTCCGATAGAACCTCCGGAAGATAAATTTTCGGAGATCCAAATGGATCATCTTTCATGTCCTCGATTTGTTCCAAAAATAGATCATAAAAGCAAAAGAAAGATTTAAAGAATTGCTCTTAAGAAAGAATTGACTTTTGTTATTGTCTATGTTATGGAAATTTTGAACTCTTTTTAAAAATATGGGGGGTATTTAAATGCGAAAAGTCGGTATATTTTGCTTGCTTTTTTTGCTTATCGCCTCCGGAGTCTCCCGGGCCCAGGAAAAGCCGTCGCCACGATCCACGCCGCTGGAAGAGACCCTTCTTCAGGAAAAGGGCGGAGTTCTCGTTCCCCGGGGGGTGTTGGTGGTGGAGCCCTCGGTACAGTACTCTCATACCTCTAGGGCCTTTATCGCCATTAGCGGCTTTACCATCCTTCAGGCCATCGTCCTGGGGGAAATAAAGACCGAGGATGTCAAAAAGGATGTCTTCACCGGTTCGTTAAATTTCAGATACGGTCTTAGCCAGGGGCTCCAGGTGGACCTCAGCGTGCCCTATCTTTATCGCCACGATCGCTACGCCTTCAAGGAGGATTCCACCACCCAGGAAAAGAGGGTGGACGACTCGGCCTTCGGGGATATTACCTTCGGCGCCTCCTATCAGATCCTCTATGAAAAGGGAAGCCGGCCGGATCTGGTCCTTAACTTCAAGGTTAAGAGTCGAACCGGAAAGGATCCCTACGGACTCAAATATGATGCCCAGGGTCGGCCCAAGGAACTGCCCACCGGAAACGGACACTGGGGGGTATCCCTGGGACTCTCCTGGGTGAAAAGAAGCGATCCCGGGGTGCTTTTCGGGAGCGTGGCCTACTTTTACAACTTCAAGAGGACCATCGGAGGAAGGGATTACAAACCCGGAGATAGCGTGGAATTTACCATCGGGGTGGCCTATGCCCTTAACGAAAAGCTCTCCCTGAACACCTACCTCACCGAGCGGGTCTATTCTCGCACCGAGGTGGACGGAGAAAAACAACCGGATACCGACTACAACGTGGGTATCCTCTATTTCGGTTCTTCTTACGTGCTTTCCTCCCGCACCTCCCTGAACTTTTCGGTGGGAGTGGGGTTGACCGACGACGCTCCGGACTTCAGCATCGAAATCCGGTTACCGTTCAAGTTTTAAACCGTGTTTTTTGATCAACTTATAAAGGGTGGGACGGCTCACCCCCAGCTTCCGGGCCGTGCGAGAGACATTAAAATCGTTCTCCGAGAGGAGACGATAAAGGGCCTCCCCATCCAGATCCCGGGCCTTCATCCTTGAGGGATGAGTTGGTTGCTTCTCCATCGGTCCGTTTGAGCCCAGCCCCAGATCCCCAGGGGTTATTTCCTCGCTTTCCGAGACAATGATGGCCCTTCTGATCTTGTTAATCATCTCCCTCACATTTCCCGGCCATTCATACTCCAGAATGGCGTTCTTGGCGGCTGCCGAAAATCTCCGTTTTACGTGGTATTCCATGGAGAACTTCCGGAGAAAATAATCCGCCAGGATCAGCTTATCCTCTCCCCGTTCCCGCAGCGGGGGCAATTCCAGGGTAAAAACGGCCAATCGATAATAAAGGTCTTCCCGAAAGGCCCCCTCCCTTACCGCCCGGGACAGATCCCTGTTCGTGGCCGCAAGGATCCGCACATCCACCCGGCGGGGACGAACCTCACCTATACGCTGCACCTCGCCCTTTTCCAGGAAACGTAACAGTTTGGCCTGAAGGTTGAGGGGAAGATCGCCGATCTCATCCAGAAACAGGGTTCCGGTATGGGCCAGTTCGGCCTTACCCATCTTGGAGGCCGAGGCCCCGGTAAAGGAACCCTTCTCATAACCGAAAAGCTCGGCCTCGAGCAGGGCCTCCGGTATGGCCGCACAGTTTATGGCCACAAAAGGATTGTTGCGCCGCAGACTTCTTTCGTGAATGGCCTGAGCCACCAGTTCCTTCCCGGTCCCGGACTCCCCCAGGATCAGGACCGGAACATCCAGAGGGGCCACCTTCCGAATCAGGGAAAATACCTCCAGCATCCGGGAACAGGAACCCACAAATTCGATATCCGGCTTGTAACCCTGTTTGCAAAGGGTCAGCCGGTTCAACAGGGTATAGACCCGCAAAGCCTCACCGGAGGCCAGAACCCGGGCGTACTGCCCTACCCGCAGAGGAAGGGTTTCGGCCATATGTTCATATATGTATGTACTTTTCTTTATGTCCACCAGAAAACGACAGGTGGAACAGCGGCCCTTAACCACCACCCCCCGATTACAGTAGGGACAGGCTTTGCCCCAGTAGGGAGACAACCTGGCCAGGATGAAATTCCAGAGCTTTAGAAGACTCTGTTCCTCGGCAAAAAGGAACCGTACCGCCGTACCTCTCTCGTCCTCCCTAACCTTCTGGGCGGAAAGCTTGAGATCCTCCAGTTCGGGCAACTGGATCTCCAGGATGGCTTCTCCCACCCGAACCGGGGGCCTCAGATAAGCCCCGCTTAGACTGAGCCCCTCTAGAATTATCTCCTGCGGATGAGGATTCTCTAAAAGAAGACCTCTTACAGGAGTAGGAAGACGAATATCCATGCGCATAGAGCCACCCACCCCCTTTTTCTAGCAAAATAATCATGATTCAGAAATCGCGCAAGATGGAAAAATTTTTCAAGTTTAAGGAAGCAATAATCTATTTATAGACTGATAGATAGAACTCTTCGGGGATTTTACCGACTGATTCAGGAGATAGATATTAATGATGAGGCCGTTTCTTACGATGTTTCCGGAGCCCGGCACCTGATTGATCTGAAAGATACCCCGGCCTCCGTGAAAACCCCCCAGAACAGCCATGCTTCTCACCTGAGGGGACACCGTATCCTCGTCCGGGGAAGATTCTACCGTGGTGGGGGAATGATTATCGCCGGAAACAAAGGTCCGGCCGGTGTTTCCGAAGTTTCCCTGCACATTTACTCTGGCCCACTGCCGTCCGGTGGTATCCCAGAACCCCTCGAAGACCACCTGAAAAAAGAACCCCATATATCCTCCCCGCAGATGTCCCATGGTCTCTTCCCCGACGGGGACCGCTCCAAGCTCTTTATCTCCAAAGGGAACGGACCGGGCCTGGACCTGTGCCCCCCAGATCAATAAACCCATCATCGTTAATACCAAGATAGATCCTTTCATGATTTTTACCCCCTTAAGGTTTGATGGAAAAAGGCTGATTCAGGATCAGCTGGCCTATACTTATCTGCTCCAGGGCCCAGATCCTTTCCTTGGGCACCGCCAGGGCCTTAAGCTTCCACGGCAGCGGACGCTCGGGGCCTATGACAGCCAGAAAGATGCGGTTCCAGGAGCGAGAAAATTGGCTCAAAGGCATGGTTCGATGGCCATAGACCGGATCCGCCAGAAAGACCGTGTTTCCTCGCACTCCCTTGAGGACTACAAAATGCCGGTAGCCGTTGAGATCAAGAAGCACGATTACCGGAAGGTGTAGAAGATGCAGTCGGTCCGGCGAAAGTTTGTAACCCGCGGCCTTGAATCCGTATCGTTCGGCACACAATTTGAGATCCAGCATGGAAAAACCCCAGGAACGGATCTTTCCGGGATCCGCATGGCGAAGGATGTCCTTGATGATGGCCTCTTCGGTAACCTTCAGGCCATAGTAGTAACGAAGCAGGGTAGCCAGCGCGGCGCTGCCGCAACTCAAATCGTATCGCTGGCGCACCAGATAAGCAAATCTCCTCTCCCGGATGCTCATGACCCGTTTCCGGAAAAAACCCCCCAGAGCCCCCACTCTTACCTCCACCGTACCGGCCCGGGCGGCGGAAAGGAGGATCCAGAAAAGGACCCAGGAAAGGAGAAGCGACGATTTTAATTTCATACCTTCCTCCCGGAAAGAAGGAGGGGGCCGAAGCCCCCTCCCGGAGAAACTTATTCCGTACCACCACCCGGGGTAGGAGTGGGAACCTGGCTGGAGGTAGCCGGCAGGGCCACCACGGAAAGGGAGTTGGCCTGAAGGTTGTTGCTTCCGGCCGCAATATTAACCCCGATGTTCCCCACCGCGTTCATCAACACCTGACCGCTGAGGGAAGCGGTATTGATGGTGTCCACCCGGCGGACCATCACCACCGGAATGTAACCGGTAACCGTGCCCGTCAGTCTGACCCTCTGGGCTCCGATGGTGCCTCCCAGCCTGCCGCTCTCCTTACCGCTGTACCGTCCGTTAATGGAATGGTAGTTGTCGAAGGCGATTCCGCCCACACCCTGCTTAAACGGGTTCGGAACGGCACCCTGGATCTCGTTGTCCAGATCCACATGGCCGATCTGAGTCCCGGAGGTATGAGAAGATCCGGTCCAGATGTCCGGATAAAAGTTATTGGACTGATAGCTGTGACCGTTAACGGTCCCGGTGACCGTGCCGCCCTCGGCACCGGAATAAACCCCGGAGAACCGGGCCCCGGAGGTGGAACCCGCAGCGGAAAGTCCCAGTCTTACCCGATAGAGCCGGACAAAGCGCTCGGTGATGGGCTTGTTGCTGGCGGCATTGTAAAGGCTCTTCTGCTGCACATAGGCCACCGCCGCACCCACGCGAGCCGGCCCTACCGCAGCGCCCAGCTGGTTGGTCTGGGCGTTATTGGCCCCGGCCGCCACGTTGAGCCCGATGTTACCCTTGGCGTTCTTCAGGACCTCGTCGCCCGCGGAGGCGGTGTTCTGGGTCCCCCGGTTTCGACCAAAATTATACATGGACTTCTGAACGCTAAAGGTCTTGGATTCCACCAGAGAGGTTTCCTGTTTGCCCGCGGCTATGGCGGCTATGTTACTCTGGGCATTGAAGTCTCCGGCAGCCACGTTGGCTCCGATGTTCCCCTGGGCGTTCTTGAGGACCTCGCCCGTCAGGGAAGCGGAATTACGGACAGCCCGATTTCTCTCCTCGTTGAACATGAGAAACTGATCGTTCTTGCTCAGGGCCCTTACCAGCCCGGCCACCCGCATCCCGGGATTCTTCACGTCGATCTCGGTGCTTACCAGGGTGATGTAGGCTTCGAGATCCGCCACCCCCATGACCTGAAGGGTGAGATCCAGGTTGCCGCTCAATTCACCGTCGTAGGCAAAGGAGCACTCCCCGCAGGGCAGATCGATACCTATACCCGGATCTATGCTCTTTGCGCCCGCTCCCACCGGGGCCAGCAAGGCCGCGGACATGGCCAAAGCCCCGATCCATTTACCCTTTCCCTTTACCTTCCTCATTAACCTTCCAAACATGACCTACCTCCTTTTAAGTGTTTTTAGTTTCTAAGGGACCGGTCCCTTAAAGCCCAAAGAAAATTGGTTGGAAACGGTATTAGCCAGGCCCGAAGACTGATTGACCTGCACCAATCCCCTGGCACCGGCAAAGGCCTCTCCGGAGATCACATCCGCAAATTCTCCGCGCACAGGGAGTCGGGACCTCGCCGTGGTTCCGGTGTTTCGAGCCAGAAGATGGTTCCCCACCTCCTGTCCCAGAGAAATGGCCACCAGATTGGCCTCTTTATTTCCGGAACCCGCGGCCTGATTCACGGAAAAGATGCCCCGCAGGTGAGAAAAGGCCTCCCCGGAAATCAGATTGAGGGCCCTTTCCGGCCAGGAACTTGTAAGACAAGGGCCTTCCTGTTCGGCCAGGGAATAAGCCGGAGCCCCCAGGGCAATGCTCCAGAGATTTAGCTGAAGATTTGCCTCGCCGGAAGCCAGATTTATGCCTCCCAGCCCCCGAGCCCCGGAAAAGACCCTGTCCTCAAGAGAGGTAAAATTATAAAGACCCTCCCCGGCCCATCCCCTTCCGGCCAGGATAACCCATACCAGCAGCGGGAAAATCATCCAGATCGTTCGCTTCCGAATCCTGAACATCATCTCTCTCCTTACGGCCACCGCTGGGTGGTTAATCCCTGCGAAGCCGTGTTTCCCGAACCGCTCTGATGCACCACATAATCGCTGGTGGTGACCGAGGGCTCGTCCCAGAGGATCACCCTTCCGGGTTCCAGCAGAAAACGGAGCCGGGAAGCCGCCCCACCCCGAACCCTCTCCAGCCCGGCCGAAGAGACTAGCTCAAGCCGAAGGGAGACCCCCTCCCCCAGGGCCGGAGCATTATTCGAAGTGATTATCAAAACTCCGAGAAGACCGATTAGGGTTAAAAAAATTTTTCGGCTCATAGTACTGGATAGTTAAGCAAGGTGCGTGCCAAACCCTGAAATCAGCTATTCTCAACAAAGGGAAGGAAAAGTAGTTACCAGGGGATGTAAAGTTTTACGTCAAAGGTATTGTAAAGATGTAAAGCCTCCCACCCGGGTTGAAGCCCGAGCCGGAAAGGAGATCTTTTCCCAAGGGATTTCTTTCCGGGGCTTAAAAAAATCCTTTGGGCAAATCTCGAATCAGGCGAATTTTTGGGTTAAACTTTCAGGACATGAAGAAAAGGATAGTTTTGGTAGTGTGGTTTCTCTCCTTTTTTCTTTTGCCCTGCGGGTGGGCAAAAAAGATC
>DRMH01000049.1 GCA_011322625.1 Thermosulfurimonas dismutans
CCTTCCTAAGATATTTGTAAATCACTCTATGATAGTTTGTCAAGATACGATTTGGGGGACTTTTAGGAAATAAAAATTTCCTAGTCCGGTTCTCGGGTATTTTTCGTCCCGGAATAAAGCAGATCTTCCAGTTCCTGCCCCTCCAGGACCTCCTTTTCCAGAAGAAGCTGGGCAATCCTCTCCAGGCGTTCGCGATTTTGAGAAAGGATCTCCCGGGCGCGGGAATAGGCCTCTCTCAGGAGACGGCTCACCTCCTCGTCGATAGCCCTGGCCGTCTCCTCGGAGAGAAGCTCCCGTTCGCGGAAGGGAACCTCCAGGAAGAGGTGTTCGCGCCGCCGGAAGGTCTGGGGCCCCAGTTTGTCGCTCATCCCGTAATCCATGACCATGGCCCGGGCGATCTCGGTGGCCTTCTCGAGATCGTTCTGGGCCCCGGTGGAAACCTCTTCGAAGACCAGTTCCTCGGCCGCCCTTCCTCCCAGAAGCACCGCCAGCCGATCGAGAAGCTCCCCCCGGGTGAGAAGATAGCGGTCCTCGGTGGGAAGCTGGAGGGTATAACCCAGGGCCCCGATACCCCGCGGGATGATGGAGATGCGGTGCACTTTATCCGCCCCGGGGACCGAGGCCGCCACCAGGGCGTGCCCGGTTTCGTGATAGGCCACGCGACGCTTCTCTTCCGCGGAAAGATAGCGGTTCTTCCTCTCAAGACCGGCAATGACCCTATCCACGGCTTCTTCAAAATCCTCCATCTCCACCTGGTCCTTACCCTTACGGGCGGCAAGCAAACAGGCCTCGTTCACGATGTTGGCGAGATCCGCCCCCACCATCCCCGGGGTGCGGGCGGCGATGACCTTTAAGTCCACGTCCGGGGCGAGCTTCACCTCACGGGTGTGGATCTTCAGGATCTCCTCCCGGCCCTTTAAGTCCGGCCGGTCCACCACGATGTGGCGGTCGAAGCGGCCGGGACGGAGCAGGGCCGGATCCAGGATCTCCGGACGATTGGTGGCGGCGATGATAATGATCCCCTTTTTGGGATCGAAACCGTCCATCTCGGTGAGGAGCTGGGTTAAGGTCTGCTCCCTCTCGTCCACCCCGGCCACCGGAGAAACCCCCCTCACCTTACCCAGGGCGTCTATCTCGTCGATGAAGATGATACAGGGGGCCTTTTGTTCGGCGGTGGCGAAAAGGTCGCGCACCCGGGCCGCCCCCACCCCCACGAACATCTCCACGAACGAGGACCCGGAGATGGAAATAAAGGGCACCCCGGCCTCCCCGGCCACGGCCCGGGCGAGAAGGGTCTTGCCCGTGCCCGGAGGCCCCACCAGAAGCACCCCCTTGGGGATCTTCCCCCCCAGGGCCGTAAACCGCTGAGGATTCCTGAGGAACTCGATGATCTCCTTCAGTTCCTCCACCGCCTCGTCCACCCCGGCCACGTCCTTGAAGGTGACTTTGATATCCTCCTGCACGTAGATACGGGCCTTGCTCTTGGCGATCCCCATAACCCCGCCTTCCGGAGGGCCGAAGCGCCGAAAGAGGAGAAGCCAGAAAAGCACCAGCAGAAAAAGGGGAAGCACCCAAGAAAGCACCGTGGAAACCCAGCCGGATCGGGGATGGGCCTTGAACCGAATGCCCTTCTTCTCCAGAAGCGGGATCAGCTCCGGATCGTTCACCCGGCCGGTGCGAAAATATCGACCCACCTTCAGGGGTTTCTTTCGTAAACGCGAGAGGACCTCCGCCGCACCGGGCTTGAGTTCCCCCTCGATATAGTCCTGGGAGAGGACCAGATTGTCCACCAGCCCCTGTCGGGCCAGGACCTTGAATTCACTATAGGCGATCTCCTCCTTGGGATAGGTCAAAAACAAAGGCCCCACAAAAAAGAGCAACAACAGGCCGCCGATAATAATCCAGGGCCAGTAACGACTATAGGCTTCCGGTAACGGTGCGGATTTCTTCTTTTTGGGCATCTACCTTCACGCTTTGAGAATCTGGCTAAAAATAGTCTTTTTTGAAGGTATGGTCAACCTTGGAACCCGCGGGTTTCCGGAACGGGGTTGAACTTTAAGGATAAAAGCAGGAAAATGAGGGGAGGATGCGGGAGATACCTTCAACGGAGATCGCAAAGGCCATCGCCCGGGGTCTGGAGCTTGCGGTACGGGAGTTGCCGCAGGAGGTGGAAAAGGCCCTTCAGGCCGCCCGGGAAAGGGAGGATTATCTTCTGGCCCGGGCCTCGCTGGAGATCCTCCTCGAAAACGCCCGCCTGGCCCGGGAAAACGGGCTCCCCCTGTGTCAGGATACCGGCATACCCGTGGTCTTTATCCGCATGGGAGAGGAGGTCCGGGTAAGGGGACTTTATGCGGCGGTAGAGGAAGGACTGCGCGAAGGGGCCCGGAGAGGCTATCTTCGGGCCTCGGTGTGTGAGGCCCTTTCCCGGAAGAACACCCGAACCAATACTCCGGGGATCATCCATCTGGAACTCGCTCCCGGTGAGGATCTGGAAATCTTCCTCCTGCCCAAGGGTTGCGGCAGTGAAAACATGAGCCGCCTGGCCATGTTGCCTCCCGCTGCCGGGCTGGAAGGGGTGAAACGTTTCGTGGTGGAAACCGTGCTTCAGGCCGGAGCCAACCCCTGCCCCCCGGTAACCGTGGGAATCGGTCTGGGGGGCGACTTCGAATATGCGGCCTACCTGGCCAAAAGGGCCCTGCTGCGCCCCCTGGGAAATCTCCATCCCCGGGAAGAGGTGGCCCGTCTGGAAAGGGAAATTCTCGAAGAAATAAACCGCCTGGGCATAGGTCCTCTGGGGCTGGGAGGGCGAACCACGGCCCTGGCCGTACACCTGGAGACCCATCCCTCCCACATCGCCAGTCTGCCGGTGGCGGTAAACCTCCAGTGCCATGCCCACCGTATGGTCCGCATAGTGCTCTAATCCGCCTTGCGTCTCAAAAAGGCCGGGATCTCCAGTTCCTCCTCGGTGGGAATGTAGTCCAGGATGCGGCTGCGACGCCGCGTACGTACGGATTTATCCTCTCTCTCCTCCCGGGGTTTCTCGAAGGGTAGAATTTTCTGTTCTTTTTCCCGGGCGCGTTCCTCCTGGGATCCGATGCCGGTGGCTATGACCGTTACCCGGAGTTCGTCCCCGATCTCCTCATCAAAGACCACCCCCCAGAAAATCTTGGCCTCCTCGTGGGCCTCCTGGGAAATCTTGTCCGAGATAAGCTGGACCTCCTCCATGGTAAGGGTTTCGGGATGGGCGGTGATATTGAGAAGCACCCCCCGGGCCCCGGAAATGGAAATATCCTCCAGAAGGGGACTGGAAATGGCGCTCTGAGCCGCGGCCTCGGCTCGATGATCGCCGCTGGCTATCCCGGTGCCCATGAGGGCCAAGCCGCCCATGTCGGTCATAACCGCCCTCACATCGGCAAAATCCAGGTTCACGTATCCGGGAAAGAGGATCAGGTCCGAAATACCCCTCACCGCATAATAAAGGACGTCGTCGGCCCTTTCGAACATCTCGAACAGTTTGGCATTGGGGGAGGCCATGGCCAGGAGACGATCGTTGGGAATGGTGATGATGGTATCCACATATTTCTTCAGTTCCTCCAGCCCCCGCTGAGCCACCAGCATCCGCTGTTTCCCTTCAAAACGGAAGGGCTTGGTGACTACCGCCACGGTGAGGGCCCCCAGTTCCTTGCTTATCCGGGCAAAAATAGGGGCCGCCCCGGTGCCCGTACCTCCCCCCAGGCCCGCGGTGATAAAGACCATGTCCGCTCCGGCGAGCACCCGACGAATCTCCTCTTCGGCCTCCAGAGCCGCCTCCCTGCCCACCTCGGGATTTCCCCCGGCTCCCAGCCCCTTGGTAAGGTCCTTGCCCAGCTGGATCTTTTCCGGAGCCGGATTGAGGTCCAGGACCCGATAATCGGTATTGGCGGCGATAAATTCCACCCCCTTGAGGCCCTTGCGAATCATGTTCCGGATGGCGTTGCCTCCTCCACCACCTACCCCTACCACCTTTATACGGGCCTGATATTCGTTTTCCACCAGTTCAAAGTTCATTTTTACCCCCCTAAACCCAGTATTTTCTTAAACTTGGCCATTAAACCCTGAGAGGACGTCTTTTCCGAGGATACATTCAGGTATCGGTCGGCATAGAGCAGAAGCCCCACCGCGGTGGAGAGGCGGGGATGATTCACCTCCTCCCCCAGCCCGGAGAGCCTGACCGGATACCCGATACGTACCGGAAGCTCGAAGATCTGTTCGGCAAACTCCGGAAGCCCGGCGAGCAGGGCCGAGCCTCCGGTGATGACCACCCCGGCACTCAGACGACCCTTGAGACCGGAATGTTCCAGATTGGTGTTGAGGATCTCCAGGAGCTCCTGCACCCGGGGCTCCAGTATCTCCGCCAGGATCCTTCGCGAAATTCGACGTGGAGGTTTCTGCCCCAGGGAGGGGACCTCCAGGGTCTCGTCGTTTTCCACCAGTTCGGGAAGGCATACCCCGTGGGTTTCCTTGATCCTTTCGGCGGCCGCGCGCGGGGCCTTCAATCCCACGGTGAGATCGGTGGTCAGAAGGTCCCCTCCCACCGGCACCGAAGCTGTATAGCGCAGGGACCCCTCGGCAAAGACGGCAATGTCGGTGGTGCCTCCACCGAAATCGATCAGGGCCACCCCGAGTTCCTTTTCCTCCGGGGTAAGCACCGCCTCGGCCGAAGCCAGGGCCTGGAGCACCACCGCGGAGACCTCGAGCCCGGCCCAGTTCACACATTTGAGGAGATTCTGGACGGCCGAGGCCGAGGCCTCCACCAGAAGGGCCCGGGCCTCCAGACGCACCCCGCTCATCCCCACGGGATGAAGGATTCCGCTCTGGCGATCCACGCTGTATTCCTGAGGAAGGACGTGGAGGATGATCCGATCCTCCGAAAGGGTGACCGCCCGCGCCGCCTCAAGCACCCGTTCCACGTCCTCGGGCCGAACCTCTCCCTCCTTGAGGGCGATAACCCCGGGACTCTCCCGGCTCTGGATATGGGAACCGGCGATCCCGGTAATGACCTCCCGGATCTCCTCGTAGGCCTGGGCCTCGGCCTCCTGCCGGGCCTGCCGAATCCCCTCCCCGGCTTCCTCGATGTTGATTACCACCCCCTTACGCAGACCGCGGGCCGGGGAAAGCCCCACCCCCAGTACCGTCAGTTCCTCCTCCCTTTTTTCGGCAATGAGACAGCATATCTTGCTGGTTCCTACGTCCAGGGCCGCCAGCAGAGATCTCTCCTTCGAGCCTTTCATCTTTTCGGCTCCTCCCGATAGGCCAAAAGGGCCGTATTTCCCGGATAATCGAGCCTTATGGCCGCAGCCTTCCGGTAAAGCCCTTCCCGGTAAAGATAGGTCATAATCCGATCCAGCCTGCGATAGTCGGCCTTGAGTTCGTCCAGGGGCTCGGGGTCAAACCGGATCCGAAGACCTTCCTTGGTATAGAGAATGATCCGGTCGGATCCCAGATAGATCTGAGAAAAACTCTCGTAGCAGGGAAGATAGATATCCTTATCCCGCACCCAGGCCATAAGACGCAAAAAATCGGCCTCCTTCCGCAGGAGGGAGGGTTTCTCCACGTTTACCACCGGATAATCAAAAAGGGCCTTGCGAGGGGCCCGGGCAAAGACCTTCCCCCGGGGATCCACGAAATAAAGTTTGCCGGAAAGGACCACCAGGGCTATGGGATCCTCCTCCTGCACGTATATCCTCAGGGTATGAGGCAAATCCCGCGAGACCTCCACCGAAGCCACCCAGGGATGCCTTTCCAGGATCCTTTTCACCTCTTTGAGGTTTACCCGGAAAAGATTGGTCCCCCTTTCCACCGGAAGGATCTGACGGAGCTCCGCCTCCGAGACCCTTTTCAGGCCCTCAAAGCGCACCTCCTCAAGAGGGAAGAGGTTCACCCGGTGTAGAAAAAGCCAGCCCCCCAGGAAAAGGATCCCCGAACTCAACACCCCCGCAACAAGTTTAAGCCAGCCCCTCCTAAGCCCGAACAACCCTGACCTCCGTTTGAAGCAGGATTCCGAAGCGGTGAAAGACCCTTTCCCGGGCCTCCTCCATCAAATCCAGAATATCCCGGCTGCGCGCCCCTCCCTCGTTGACAATGAAATTGGCGTGTCGGGGGCTTATCCGGGCGCCTCCGCGCCTTTTGCCTTTGAGCCCCGCCTTTTCGATGAGCCAGCCCGCAGGGGGCCCGGTATCCGGATTGAGGAAGGTGCTGCCGAAGGAGGGCTGCCCCAGGGGTTGTTTGCACCGGCGCTCCCGGATTAAAGTCTTCACCCGCTCCCGCACCTCCGGGGGAGAAGCCGGAAGGAGGCGTACCACCGCCTTGGCCACCAGGCCCTCGGGAACCAGCCGGCGGTAGCGAAAGGAGAGCCCGGTGCGATCCACCTTTCGGAGACCCCCGGAGTCGAGGAACCAGACCTCCTCTATAAAGGTTCCCGTGGTCTGCCCGAAGGCCCCGGCATTCATGCGGATGGCACCACCCAGGGTGGCCGGAATGCCAGCCAGGAACTCGAAGCCGCGAAAACCCCTCTTTAGCCCGTAAGCTATGAGCATCGCCACCGGGGTTCCGCAGAGCACCTCCAGGCGTCCGGGAGAGAGTTCCCGAAAGCCGGAGAGAAGACGAAGATTGATCACCACCCCGGAAAACCCCTCATCCGGGAAAAGGACCTTGCTGCCCCCGGCCAGAAGGAAATAGGGGACCCCGCGACGACGAAGGTAAAGCCAGAGCTTTTCCAGTTCGCCCAGGGTCTGGGGGAAGACCATCAGGGCGGCCTTTCCCCCGGTGCGCACGGTGGTATAACGCCTCAGGCTCACCCCTTCTCTAGTGGCCAGTCCCATTCTGCGCAAGTCTTCGGCCAGAGCCCGCATCTCAGGCCACCTGTACCATCCTGGTTTCCCGAAGCAAATCCTCTCCCACCCGATACACATCCCCGGCCCCCAGAGTAACCACCAGGTCGCCGGGGGAGAGGAAGAACTCCACCTGGGCCCGCACCGCCTCCAGATCGGCGGCATAAAGGGTGGGCCTGGCTCCGCGAATACGTTTTACCGCCCGATAAAAGCTCTCTCCGGTTACCCCGGGAAGCGGCCTCTCCGAGGCCGGATAGATCTCGGTAAGGAAAAGGATATCGGGCTCACACAGCACCTGCACGAATTCTCGCCAGAGGGCGCGGGTGCGGGTGTAACGATGGGGCTGAAATACCGCCAGAATGCGACGTTCGGGGAAAAGCTCCCTCAGGGTGCGCAGGGTGGCCCGAAGTTCCCGGGGATGGTGGGCATAATCGTCGAAGACCGGCACCTGATAGACCTCGCCCTTGAACTCCAGCCTTCTTCCCACGCCCCGGAAGATGGATAGCCCCTTAAGTATATCCTCGAAGGTAAGTCCCAGGAGCAATCCCACTCCGATGGCGGCCAGGGCGTTCTCCGCGTTGTGAAGCCCGGGAACCGGAAGCCGGAAGTCGCCCAGGAGACGGCCCCGGAAATTCACCCTTACCCGGGGAAAGGCCCCGCGGGAGATGACCTCGCCCCGAAGTTCGGCCTCGGAGGTAAAACCATAGGTCAAAAACCTTCCGGAAACCCCGGGTAGGATCTCCCGTACCCCGGAATCATCCGCACAGAGCACCAGGGCCCCCTCCGGAGATACCCGGTGGGTAAACCTGAGGAAGGCCCTTTTGATGGCCTCGAAATCGGCGTAAAAGTCCAGGTGTTCGCGATCTATGTTGGTTATCACCGCTATATAGGGGCGCAACATGAGAAAGGACCCGTCGCTCTCATCGGTTTCGGCTACCAGATACTCGCCCTTGCCCAGGCAGGCATTCACCCCCAGGTTGTTCACCCTTCCTCCCACGGCCACGGTGGGATCAAGACCCGCTCCGGAGAGCACCGCCGCGATCATGGAGGCGGTGGTGGTTTTGCCGTGAGAGCCGGCCACGGCGATGCTTTTGGGATGGGAGGCCATGATCTCGGCCAGCATCTCCGCCCGGGGAAGCACCGGGATCCCGAGCCGGCGGGCGGCCTCGAGCTCGGGATGATGAGGCGGAATGGCCGAGGAATAGACCACCACCTCGCAACCCTCCAGATGGGAGGGGTGATGGCCGTAAAAGACCTCTATCCCCTCGCGGACCAGGGCCTCGGTGGTGGAGGTGCGTCTCAGGTCACAGCCCGAAACCCTGGCCCCCAGGGCCCTGAGCAATCGAGCCAGACCGCTCATTCCCACCCCGCCCACGCCTATAAGATGAAAGGTTCGATCCTTAAACATGGGTCAAGACCTCCATTTCTCGAACGATGGTCTCCGCGGCTCCGGGCCGAAAGAGGGCCCGGGCCCTTTCCCCCATGGAAGCCAATCGGTCCGGATCCGAAAGCAGGGCGGAAACCTCCTCGGCCAGTTTCTCCGGGGTAATCTCTCCCTCGCGAAAGAGAAGGGCCCCTCCGGCCTCCACCACCACCCGGGCGTTCTTTTCCTGATGGCCGTGGGTGGCGTAAGGAAAGGGAATGAAAATGGCCGGTTTACCCAGGGCACAGATCTCGGCCACGGTGGTGGCCCCGGCCCGGGAAATTACCAGGTCCGCCTGGGCATAGGCCCAGGCCATATCCCGAATAAAGGCCTTCACCTGCACCGCAAGCCCCTTTTTTCGGTAAGTCTCCTGCACCCAGGCTTCGTCCCTCTCCCCGGTCTGATGAAGGAGATAGAGATCCGGATGCCGATCCCGCAGCCTCGGAGCCGCCTCCACCATCAACCGATTAAGCCCCCGGGCCCCCTGACTCCCTCCCAGGACCAGCACCCCTCGACCGGTGTGTTCCCGGTTTCGGGGGGCCAGGATCTCCTCCCGCACTGGGTTCCCGGAAAGGACCACCTTGCGGGCGGGAAAATATCTCTCCGTACCCGGGAAACTCACAAAGATCCTGTGCACCATCCTCCCGCATATCCGATTGGCCAGACCCGGGAGAGCGTTCTGTTCGTGAAGCCCCAGGACCTTGCGCAGGAGCCTTCCCGCCACCACCGCCGGGAAAGAGGCATACCCCCCGGTCCCGAAGACCACATCCGCGGAAAATCGCCGGATAAGGGCCACGGCCTCGCGCACCCCCCGGCAAAGACGCAGCAGGGCCCGCATCTTGAGCATCGGGTTCTTTCCCAGCAGCCCCTCGCCGCTAATGGTAGCCACCGGAAAAGGGGCCCCTGAAAGCACCATTTCCTCTATCCGGCGGCCGCAGCCCACCAGAAGCACCTCCCCGCCCCCGGCCCTCACCCTTTCGGCCAGGGCCAGAGCCGGAAAAAGATGTCCGCCGGTACCTCCACCGGCAATCACCCAGCGCATCAGTGATAGACCTCCGGTCTTTCCTCCGGAGCCAGCACCCTGGGAGCGTAACTCAGCACCAGATCCCGAAAGACCTCGCCCCGTTCCTCATAAGAAGAGAACTGATCGAAACTGGCCGCAGCCGGAGAAAGAAGCACCGTGTCCCCGGGACGAGCCAGACGCAGGGCCAGGGCCAGGGCCTCGGGAAGATTCTCCACCAGATGGGTTTCGGTAGCCCCGGCCAGCTCCTCGGCCATGAGAAAACGCGAAGCCCCCATAAGGATCAAGATGCGCACCCGGGAACGAACGGCCTGGAAAAGGGGCCGGTAGGAGGCCCCCTTGTGTTGCCCCCCGGCAAGGAGGATTATGGGAGCCGGAAGACTTTCCAGGGCCCGCAGGGTGGCATCCACATTGGTGGCCTTGGAATCGTTTACAAAATATACCCCTCCGAAATTCCCGATGTATTCCAGACGATGGGGGAACCCCACGAAACTCCTCAGGGCCTTGCGGATGGCCCCGGGATCGGCTCCGCAAACACGGGCCATAAAGGCAGCCACCGCGAAATTGAGCCGATTGTGTTCGCCGCAGAGCCTGAACCCGGAAAGGGAATAGGTTTCCTCTTCCTCCCCCGGTCGCAGGACGAACTCTCCCTGGCGCACCTCCACGGCCAGCCCCGGAGCCCGACCGAAAAAGAGGATCCGCTGCGATCCGTGGAACTCCCGCCACAAAAGGTCTCCGCCTGCTCCGGGCAGGTCCGGATGAGGCATCAAACCCAGACCCTCCCCGGAAAGATTCTCCAGAAGTCGAAGTTTGGCCCGGGCATACTCCCCGAGATCCGAATACCTTTCCAGGTGATCCGGGGTCAGATTGAGAACGGCGGCCACGGTGGGAGAAAAGCGTTCCACGGTTTCCAGCTGAAAACTGGACACCTCGAGCACCAGACGTTCGGCCGGCTCTCCGGAAAGGACATATTCGGAAAGCGGAACCCCGTAATTTCCGCCGGTAAATACCTTGAACCCCGAAAGGCGCAGGATATCGCTGATCATGGCGGTGGTGGTGGTCTTTCCGTTGGTACCGGTTACCGCCAGGATGGGCACCGGTTTGCGCAGGGCCCGGAAGGCCAGCTCCAGCTCCCCCCATACCGGTATCCCCTTCCTCCGGGCCTGGCCCCACACCTCCGGAGGCACTCCGGGACTCGTCACCACCAGATCCGCGGCGAGAAGGGTTTCCTGGCGGTGGCCCCCGGTCTCGAACCTAACGCCCCTCTCCTGCAGGGCATAATAATCTCCCGGAGGAAGATCCTCGGCCCGACGGGTCTCGGACACCACCACCCGGGCTCCCAGCACCGCCAGCAGACGGGCCGCGGCCCGACCGCTGCGTCCGAAACCCAGAACCACCGCTTTGGCTCCTCTCAGATCCACCATCTTCACCTCAACTTAAGGGTGGAAAGGGCCAGAATGCCGCAGATCACGGACACAATCCAGAAACGCACCACTACTTTATTTTCCGGCCAGCCGGAGAGTTCAAAATGGTGATGCAGAGGGGCCATCCGAAAGAGACGCCGCCCTCCGGTCAATTTAAAATATCCCACCTGAAGGATGACCGAAAGGGCCTCGGCCACAAAAAGCCCTCCCGCCACCACCAGAAGCAATTCCTCCTTGACCATCACCGCCACGGCTCCCAGGGCCGCTCCCAGCCCCAGGGACCCCACATCCCCCATAAAGATTTCCGCGGGATGGGCGTTATACCAGAGGAATCCCAGACCGGCCCCGAAAAGGGCCCCGCAGAAGACCGCCAGCTCCCCCACCCCGGGCACATAGGGAATCTGCAAATAATGGGCGAATTTTACGTGTCCGGTAAGGTAAGCCAGGAGTCCATAGACCCCGGCCACCACCATGAAGGGCACAATGGCCAGGCCATCCAGACCATCGGTAAGATTCATGGCGTTAGAGGTGCCCACCACCACCAGAAAGAGGAAGGGAAGATAGAGCAGACCGAGTTCCGGATGGAGCGTCTTCAGGAAGGGGAAGACCAGCTCATCGGAAAGGCCCACCACCCGAAAAAGGAGGAACCAGAGTCCGGCCACCAGCACGGCCTGGACCAGGAGTTTCTCACGGGCCCTCAGGCCCAGATTGCGGCCCCGGGTAAGTTTGAGATAATCATCCACAAACCCCAGGGAACCGAAGCTCAGGAGAGTCCCCAGGGCCAACCACAGATAAGGATTGGTGAGATTGCCCCAGAGGAGGACCGCCAGGGTAACCGCAGCGATCATCACCACCCCTCCCATGGTGGGGGTGCCGGCCTTGGTGTGATGGCTCTGCGGACCCTCCTCCCGGATAATCTGCCCCATACGTTTGCGACGAAAGTAGGCAATAAACCGGGGCATCAAAAAGAAGACCAACAGGCCGGCGGTAACCGTGGCGTAAAAAGTGCGAAAGGTGATGTAACGAAATACATTAAAAGGCCCGAACCATTCGCGAAGCGGATAGAGTAGATGATAGAGCACCCCTTATTCCTCCCTGAGTTTCTCCACTACCCGCTCCAGGCCCATGGCCCGCGAGCCCTTGATCAACACCGCCGCCCCGGCAGGGAGGTCCAGCTCCTGCAGAAGCTCCTCCACCCGGGCATAGGCCCGGGTCTGCGCCCCCACCTTGCCTGCGGCCCGGGCCACCACCGAGGCGTATTCCCCCACCGCCCAGACCCAGCGGGCTATCCTTCCGGCCATATATCCTACGCTTTCGTGAAAGCGCTCGGCCTCGTCTCCGAGTTCGAGCATGTCCCCCAGAATGGCCACCCGGGGAGAGAATTCCTGGGCCACCTCCCAGAAGGTCTTGAGCGCCTCGTACATGGACCCCGGATTGGCGTTATAGGTATCATCCAGGAGAAAATATCTTTTGGTGCGGATGGGACGAAGCCTCCCGGGCACCGGTTTCATCTCGGCCAGGGCGGAAAGGGCCTCCTCCGGTGGCACCCCGAAGACCAGCCCCGCTGCCACCGCCGCCAGGGCGTTCCGCACAAAGTGGTCTCCCAGAAAGGAGATCCTGACCCCGGGGAACCGTTTCTCCTCCACCCAGAGGGTAAACTCCGTCCCCTCCGGCCGCACCCGTATATCCTCGGCCCGCACCTCGGCCTCGATATGCAGGCCATAGGTGATGCGGGGCTGGGGAAGATCCCGGCTCCGGCGGTAAAGTTCCTCCTCGTCTCGATTCACGATAATCCGGGCTGTTTCCGGCAACTCGGCGTAGAGACGAAACTTCTCCTCCAGCACCTGCTCCATCGAACCCAGACCCTCCAGATGCGCCGGGCGAACATTGGTAATAATAGCCGCCACCGGGTCCAGGATCTCGCGCAGCCGGGACATTTCCCCGGGAACACTTATTCCCAGCTCGAATACCCCTATCTCGGTATCCGGCGGAACCGCAAGTACCGAAAGGGGAAGCCCAATCAGGTTATTGAAGTTTCCCGGGTTCCGAAAGACCCGGAAACGACGCGAGAGCACCGCCGCACACATCTCCTTGGTACTGGTCTTGCCGCAGGAGCCGGTAATGGCCAGGGCCCGGAACCCCTGCTTATCCTTGTAATATCGGGCTATCTCCCCCAGAGCCCGGAGTGTATCCCGCACCAGAATCACGGAAACGGTCTTGGGAAATTCCTCCCATTCCAGATCTCCCGGAATCCGCGAGAGGACCAACCCCTTGGCCCCGGCTTCCACGGCCTGGCGCCAGAATTCGTGCCCGTCGAAACGTTTTCCCCGGAGAGCCACAAAAAGTTCCCCGGGACGCAGGGTTCGAGTATCCGTGGAGACCCCGGAAAAGACGATCCCCATGTCCCCGTTGAGAAGCATTCCTCCGGTGGCGCGTATTACTTCCTCGGTGTCAAGAAAGTTCCCGGACAAGTCTCTTCACCTCCTCCCGATCGGAAAAAGGAATGCGTCGGCCGGCAATCTCCTGGTAATCCTCGTGTCCCTTTCCGGCCACCAGAAGCACGTCTCCGGGACCGAGGGCTAGCAGGGCCCGGCGCAGGGCCATGCGACGATCCGGCTCCACCTCCCGGGGAGCCCCTCCGTTCATACCGGAAAGGATCTCTCGGATAATATCCCAGGGGTCCTCCTCCCGGGGATTGTCCGAGGTAACGAAAACCTGGTCGGAGAGCCTGGCTGCCACCCGACCCATCTGGGGACGTTTCCCCCGGTCCCGGTTGCCCCCGCAACCGAAGAGACACAGAAGCCTCCCCCGGGTGATCTTCCGCAGGCTGGAAAGGGCCACCTCCAGGGCCTCGGGTGTATGGGCATAGTCCACGAAAACCCTTCCGCCGCGAAAGGAGGCCACCGGCTCGAGACGTCCCGGAGGGGCCTCGATCCCCTCAAGGGCCCCGGCTATCTCCTCCGGCCCCCATCCCATCACCCGCAGAACCGCCCAGACCGCAAGCAGGTTTTCGGCCTGAAAATCTCCGAAAAGCCGGGTTCCTATCTCCACGGTGGCCGCCTCCTCCCGAACGCGCACCCGGAGCCCGCGGAAAGTCCGTTCCACGATCTCCACGGCGGGATTCCGGAAAAGCTGCACCACCCGCACCCTTTCCGAAAGATCCCTCAGAAGCCTCCTTCCCCAGGGGTCGCGCCCGTTCACCACCGCCACTCCGTCTTCGGCCAGATGTCTTTCGAAAAGGAGCCGTTTGGCCGCGAAATATTCCTCGAGATCCTGATGATAATCCAGATGATCGCGGGAGAGATTGGTAAAGACCCCCACGGAAAAAGACAGCCCGGCCACCCTTTTTTGAGCCAGGGCATGCGAGGACACCTCCAGCACCGCGGCCCTGGCCCCGGCCGCCCGCATCTCCGTCAGAAGGGGGTAAAGGAGCTTCGGTCCTGGGGTGGTCTCCCGGGCCTTCTCCCGGCGGCGCAGGGTATCGTAAAGAAGGGTGCCTATCAGGCCCGCCGGCCGCCCCAGCCTTTGCAGGGCCTCCCGAAGCATCCAGGCCACGGAACTCTTCCCGTTGGTGCCGGTGATGCCGATAAGAAATAGTTCCCTCTGGGGATGACCGTAAAAGGCCCCGGTAAGACGCCCCAGGGCCTCGGCACTATCGGGAACCCTGATCTGGACCACGGGAAGTCCCGGATCCGGGGAATCCTCTCTTACCACCGCCACCGCTCCCCGGGATACGGCCTCTCGGATATATCGATGTCCATCCACCCGGACTCCGCGTCGGGCCACGAAAAGGGCCCCGGGAAACACCCGACGGGAATCGTCCTCTATCCCCCTTACCTCCGCTTCGGGGGGGCCCAGGATCTCGAGGACATCTATCTCCTTCAAGAGATCTTTAAGTTGCATCGCCCAGATAAAGTTTGCATTCCTTTACCTTATCCCAGGGAGTTCCCGGACGGGGCCACTGACGTATCACTCGCCCCACCCCTTGGAACTCCACGGTCAGCTTCTGCCGCGGCAGTCGTTCCAGGGCCGCTCGCAGGGTAAGGCCCCGGAGATCCGGAAATCCCTTTCCCAGGGCCCGAGGCCCCTCGGGCAACCACCGCCATAGGACCTCGGTCCAGCTCCGCACCACCGGCGCGGGCCGAAGGCGTACCCCTTCCCCGGCCAGCAAGAGGGCAAAACGGGGCTTTTTCTCCGGCCACAACCTCAGGTAAAACCAGGAACGTTTATTCTTATAAATATACTCCCCGGACTTGATTTTGCCTCTAAAGGCACAGAGGGCCCTGGGAGGGTGTTTTATCAGGTGAATCTCCGGAGCCCATCCGCAGAGTCGGCGCGAAAGCGCCCTTACCACCTGGAGAGGGGTGGCCAGAATCTGCCCGGAGGGCCAGTAGATTCCCGGGGCTTCGGGAAGCTCTATACCTGTTTTGAGGCCGAAGACATCCTCCCGGGCCAGGTCCCCTTTTACCGGATAGAGTTCCCGGAGCAGGGGGTTGGGGGAGGAGACCGGAAGGCCCACCAGACCATAGACCTCTCCGGTGGCCAGATCTATCACCGCAGCCCCCACACGCCCCCCGGGGGATTCGAACCGTCGCAGACTCCGATAGAGCCTTTCCTGGACCTCCCAGGCCAGGGTAAGCCGAAGGATAGGGGTGCGAAAGAGGACCCCCCGGCGCAGAAGCGGCTGAAGGAGGATCTCAAAGGGACGCCCGCCGGTAAAATACGGAACCCGGTATTCCTCCAGCAGAACCCCGGAGATTCGGCGATAGGAGGCGGCCTGCCGCGGAGAAAGATCCTCGGCCAGGAGATAAGGGGGTGCGCCCCGAAGCCTTTCCGGGGAGGCCAGTCTGCGCAACGCCGGAGGGAGGGGGGATTTCTCCAGATAGTAAAGACGGAAGCGGCGCTCGGTACGCACAAGAACGCGTCCTTCCCGATCTCGCACCTCCGGGAAGGGGCCGGAGCGCTCCGGGCTGCTCGACCCCAGGGGAGGGTGCCAGAGCACCCCCACCAGAATCATCCCCAGAAGAAATAAAAAGATTCCTCCCCTCATGGCAGACGCAGGATTTCCCTTTCGGTGGGTTTAAAGAGGCCCTTGGGGGCCACGATCCGGCGCACCCTTTCCTCGGCGGTGAGGGTTTCCCAGCGCGTAAGGAGGGCTTCCTGACGCTGCAGCAGTCGATCTCGCACCTCCATGGCCCTTCGGTATCGAACGAACTGATAGGAACTCCACACCCAGGGCAGAAGGAGCACCAACACCAGGAATATGCGGCGGAGGGTTCTAGCCCACCCCGCACTCCTGCCGCTGACCTTACGAGCGGCGGAACGGGGTCTATAGGCATAGCCCAGACTCAGGACCGACATCTCTCCGCCACCCTCAACCGGGCACTTCGGGCCCTGGGATTTCTGCGCACCTCGTCCTCGGAAGGACGAACGGGTTTTCGGGTAAGGACCCGTAATCGAGGGTCCTCCCGGAAGGCCCTCTTGACCATCCGGTCCTCCAGGGAATGAAAGGAGATAATGGCCAACCTACCCCCGGGCTTAAGGATTTCGGGGGCGCGGGAGAGGAAGTGTTCGAGATTTTCCAGTTCCCGATTCACCGCAATCCGCAGGGCCTGGAAGGTGAGGGTTGCGGGATGCTCCCCCCTTTTACGGGGACGCACCGCTTTTTCCACTATCCGGGCCAGCTCCAGGCTGGTTTCGATCCTCTTTTTGCGCCGCGCCTCCACGATGGCCCGGGCGATCTTGGCGGCCCGGGGTTCCTCTCCGTAATTCCGCAGGAGCTCCACCAGCTGAGGATACGAAAGACGGTTGACCAGATCGCGGGCCGTTATCCGGAGGCGGGTATCCATACGCATATCCAGCGGCTCCTCCCGCAGGAAACTGAACCCTCTCCCCGAACCCTTGAGGAGAAAGGAGGACAATCCCAGATCCAGAAGGATTCCCTCCACCTGCACGCCCTCCCGGGCGAGGATCTGCGGCATCTCGGCGAAATTGGCCCGGAAAAGCCGGAACCTTCCGGCAAAGGGTGAGAGTCGTTTTTCGGCCTGATGCAGGGATTCCTCATCCCATTCGAAACCGAAAAGAAAGCCGTCCGGGGACGAAGCTCGCAGTATGGCTTCACTATGCCCCCCCAGCCCCACCGTGCCGTCCGCATACCATCCTCCGGGCCGGACCGCGAGCCATTCCAGCACCTCCCGGACCAGGACCGGTTCATGCCCGACCTTCACCGTGCATGAGCTCCGCCACGCGGCGGGAAAGGGCTTCAAAATCGGCCTCGGCCTGAGAGAGTCGGTCTTCCAGTCGCTCCGGGTTCCAGAGTTCGAATCGATCCAGCAGCCCAAGGAATTCCACCTCCTTCTGGATTCCCGCGGCCTCGCGCAGGTGGACCGGCAGAAGGATCCGCCCCTGCCGGTCCAGGAAACACTCCTCCGCCGCCCCCAGGAAAAAACGCAGATAAAGCCGCACCTCGGGCAGATCCTGGGGCAAAGCCATAAATCGTTCCTCAAGTCGTCGCCACTCCTCCCAGGGATAGGCCACCAGACACTCCGGCAACCGCGTTACCACCAGGGCACTTCCCCCGTATCGCTCCCGCAGGGCATCCCGAAAACGTCGCGGGATACTCACCCGCCCCTTCTCATCCAGCGTATGCCGAAAACGCCCCCGGAACACTTACCACTTTCTCCCACTTTATCCCACCATCCAGGCTACAGGCGACCCAGCCCCATTGTC
>DRMH01000050.1 GCA_011322625.1 Thermosulfurimonas dismutans
CTCGGTGAGATAGGCATAAGTCGAAAGCATGGGGGGCTGCCCGTAGAAGCGGCACAGAGAATCCTCCTCCACATCGACGATCTTCACCCCGGCCTCCACCGCCGCCCGGTAGGCCGGAAGGGCCAGACCATCGGTGGCATGTCGGTGATAATGGATCACCAGGTCCGGATACTTGTCCTTGATGGCGGAAACCAGACTGCGAATACGCTCCGGGCTGCCCACCCCGGCCATATCCTTGATGCACAGGATGATCTCATCGGTCCCCCCGCACAGGGCCACGATCTCGTCCACCACCCTCAGATAATAGGCATTGTCCGCCCAATCGGCGTCGGTAAAGGAGATGGCCGGCTCGAAGAGTTTGCCCCGGCTCATTACCACCTCGGCCACGGTGCGCATGTTCCGCACGTCGTTGAGAAAGGAAAAACAGCGCCACAGATCGATATCCACCCTGGAGACCACGTATTCGATGACGTTTCGGGGGTAGGGACGGTATCCCCAGAGGTTGGTTTCCCGGATCAGGGTTTGAAGCAGCACGTTGGGCATGGTGCGACGGTAGGTACGCAGTTCTTCGAAGGGGCTCTCCCTTCGGTTCATGATTCCCACATGCCAGCGGGCCCCGCCGTGACACTCCGCACTGAAGAGCCCCATCTCGTTATAGAGGGGACAGAGGGTCTTGAGATCGATCAGGCGATGCCGGTTCTTGTAATCCGACTGGCCGGCATCGCGCAGGGAGGTGGAGGTAAAGAATATGCGATCCGTTTCCCGCAGAAGTTTCACGATCCGGGCGGGTTCGGTCCCGGGAGAAATGCGAATGATCTCCATGGTTCTCCTCCTTTACATCCAGCTCTGAGGCCCGAGGGCCGAGATCTCGGCCACGTAACGGGCGATCTTAAGGACCTCCTCATCCGGGTCGAATTCTTTAAAGGTGGAAATAAGCTCCTCCAGGTGTTCCTCGATAAAACGGGTGGAAAATTCACCGGCCCGGAAACGGGGGTGGCGAATAATGCTTATGAGAAGGGGGGCAATGGTCTTCACCCCATCCACCCGCAACCCCCGGGACAGGGCCCGGTCCATGACCCGGATGGCCTGATCGCGATCCGCCCCGGCACTCATGATAAGCATAAACATGGAGTCGTAATAGGGAGGGATCTCGGCTCCCTCGTAAACCCCGGTGGAGATCCGGATATTGGGACCATCCGGAATCTGGAGCCGGGTAATGGTGCCGAAAGAGGGGGCAAAGGTCTTGGGGTCCTCGGCGGTAAGACGGCACTCTATGGCCCAGCGGTTACTCTGAATATCCCGCTGGTGAAAGGGAAGGGGTTTACCCTCGGCGATCTGGATCATGAGATCCACGATATCCAGCCCGGTGGCCAGTTCGGTAACCCCGTGTTCCACCTGAAGACGGGTATTCACCTCCAGAAAATAGAATCTGCGGGTGGCGGTATCCAGCAGGAATTCCACGGTACCGGCGGAATCGTAACCGATCTCCCGCATGAGACGCACCGCGGTAAAGCAGATCTCCTGCCGAAGATCGTCATCAAGGGAGGGTGCGGGGGTTTCCTCGATGATCTTCTGGTTGCGTCGCTGGATGGTGCACTCCCGCTCGAAAAGATGCACCACATGCCCGTGTTTGTCTCCCACCACCTGAACCTCGATATGGCGCCCCCGTTCAATGTATTTTTCGGCGATGAGGCTGGCATCGCCGAAGGCCTTGTAGGCCTCGGACTGAGCGTGGGAGAACTTCTGAGGCAGTTCCTGGGCATTCTCCACTTTGATCATACCCTTTCCGCCACCGCCCAGGGCGGCCTTGAGCATGATGGGAAAGGTGATCCGGGAGCGTTCCATCCACTCCAGGACCTCCTCCGGGCTCTTGGGGTCTTCTATCCCGGGGATGGTGGGCACATTGGCCCGCTTGGCGATCTCCTTGGCCGCCTTCTTGTCTCCCATGAGAGCAATGATCTCGGGTCTGGGCCCGATCCAGACCAACCCGGCCTCGATTACCCGGCGGGCAAAATCCGCATTCTCGGCCAGGAATCCCCATCCGGGATGCACCGCATCGGCCCCGGTCTTAAGCGCCGCCTCGATAATGCGATCCATATTAAGATAGGACTTAAGCGGAGGGCCTTCCCCGATATGCACGGCCTCGTCGGCCATAAAAACATGTAAGCTCAGACGATCCGGAGTGCTATAGACGGCCACGGTGGGGATCTTGAGGTCGCGGCAGGTCTGCATGATACGCACCGCCGGCACTCCCCGGTTGGCTACCAAGATCTTCCTGATCTTCCTTTCCATAAAAGGCCTCCGGAGGAGATTTGGGCTTCCATACCACGTTTTCCGGGACTTCTCAAGAGAGGGCGGAGAGTTTAAACTGGAAGGACCATGCCCGAGGCCGCTTTCGTCCTTCAGACCGCAGTGAGTT
Organism: Thermosulfurimonas dismutans; assembly: GCA_011322625.1. Classification (GTDB taxonomy): domain Bacteria; phylum Desulfobacterota; class Thermodesulfobacteria; order Thermodesulfobacteriales; family Thermodesulfobacteriaceae; genus Thermosulfurimonas_A; species Thermosulfurimonas_A dismutans_A. The sequence continues at coordinate 2,420 of DRMH01000050.1, forward strand.
TCCTGGCCATCATGAACCCCATCGGCAACACCCCCCTCTTCGTCTCCCTGGTGGAGGATTTTACGGAGGAGGAAAAGATACGCATAGCCCGCACCGCCACCCTCTGGGCCTTTTTCATTGTTACGGCCTTCACCCTGGGCGGAAACCTCATCTTTCGGCTCTTCGGTATCACCCTTTCGGCCTTCCGCATCGCGGGGGGTGTTCTTCTTTTCATGATCGCCTACCATCTGGTGCGGGCCAAACGCTCTCACCAGCATCATCCCACTGCCGAGGAAGCGGAGGAAGCCGAGGATATCGCCATCACCCCGCTGGCCACCCCCATCCTGGCCGGTCCGGGCACCATCACCACCGCCCTCTCCCTGGTGGGCCGCAAGACCGACCCGCTCAAGATCCTCACCGTAATCCTGGTCTTTGCGGTTATCTGTCTTCTCACCTATCTGTGTTTTATCTACGGAGAGGCCCTTACCAAACGGTTACGTCCTTCCTGGATCGGGGTCATGACCCGTCTGATGGGTTTGATCCTGGCGGTGGTGGCGGTCCAGATGATCCTGGAGGGGTTCTCCGGAGCCCTGACCCAGATCTTCAAGATCGTCCCCTCCGGACTACCCCATTAAATCGTTTGAAGGAGGTACATGATGGCGGAAAAGGAAGTCCTTTTCAAAAGTGAAGAAAGTAAAACCCGGGGAGAAATAGCGGCCTTTCTGCGTCAGATAGCGGATAGGGTGGAAAACGGGGTGGTTTCCCTGACTCAGGGAGAGCGGGAGGTGGTTCTGAACCTTCCGGAGAACCTGATCCTGGAGATCAAGGCCGAGCGCAAGGTCAAGCCGGAAAAGAGCAAACATTCCCTGGAGATAGAAATCGAATGGCGAGGGGAAACCGCCTGAATCCTTCGGCTTGACGAAAAATTTTAGTCGTTTAATATTCTAGACTATGCGGGTCTATTTAAAGTGGATGCTGACAGCTTTTTTAGTTCTGGGGATATTCGCCCTGAGCAGTCCTCAGATATATTGTTTTTCTCCTGAAACCGGCGTCAAGCTCGAAAATCCTCTTACCGGCTGTCAGTGTCCCTCGGTGTGTAAACAGAGCCAGGAGGAAATTTCCCTGCCAAGGGTGTTTCCTCATCTTCTCCCCTTTCCTTCTCCGGTAGGAATCCATCCTTCGGAAAAAAAGAGCCCCCCGGTATTTACCTTTAAGCGGGACCATGAGTCTGTAGAATCAAATCCTCTTAGCACCAATCCTTTGCTTTATGTAAGACTGCTCTTTTAATCCTCCTTTCACCTCCACACCTCTAACCTGATCCAAAAACTCGCGTTAATTCAAAAATTGCGTCAGGAGGATGAATATGCGCCGAAATACGGTGTTATTCTTGGTCTTACTGTGGCTATGGAGCCCGGGAGTTTGGGCCGGGATCGCGGATGCGGAAAATTCCTCCCTATCCTTTCCGGTGGTCCTGGATCTGGTATTTGCCCAACACCCTGCCCTTAAAACCTTCAGAGAAAGGGAAAAAGCAGTAAGATTCGAGGCTGCCCAGGCCTCCCGTCTGAAAAATCCGGAACTCTCTTTTACCTTTGAAGATGTCTTCGGAAGCGGGGAGTTCTCCGGAATTCGGTCTTCGGAAACCACCCTGGAAATCAGTCAGTCCTTACCCCTTTTCGGCCAGCGGGAAAAGAGGCGCCAGGCCATACTGGCCCGAAAAAAGGTGCTTGAGGCTGCCGGAGAGGAGGCCCGGCTTCTTCTCTTCCGGGAAACCGCCCTGGCCTTTGTCGAGACCCTCTATGCCCGTCACCGGGCAACCCTTTACGAGGAACTTCTGAGCCTTTCCCGCAAGCTTCTTGCGGTCTCCGAGGCCAAATTCCTGGCGGGAAAGATCCCGGAAACCGAGAAAATTCGGGCTGAAATCGTGGTTGCAGATACCGAAACCCGTTTGCGGAACGCCCGCGAAGCTTACCGTAGTGCCCTCCGCAGGCTGGCCCGCCTCTGGGGCGGAACCCCGCCTTCGGATGTGCGGGGCGATTTCTTTCGGCGAAAGGACTTTTTCCTTAAGGGTTTACCGAAAGACCATCCCCGCTTGAAACGTTTTCAGGCCGAGGTGCGGCGTCTGGAAAAAGAAATCGAGCGGGCGCGAGCGGAGGCCCTTCCGGAAATCACCTTTTCCTCCGGAGTAAGATTCTATAATGAAAGCGACGAACGGACCTTCGTTTTCGGATTGAGCCTTCCGCTTCCCCTTCTGAATCGCAATCTGGATCGGATTGCCTCCCTCCAGCAAAAAATCACCACTACTAAACTCGATCTTCAGGCCGAACGATGGAACCTGAGTCGAAAAATGGAACGGGTACGGAGTGAACTTCGTCGTGTGGAGGAAGAGATCAGGACCCTGGAAAGGCAACTTCTTCCCCGGGCCCGGGATATCTATCGTCGAAACCTCGAGGCCTATCGGCTGGGCAAGGCCGAGTTTCTAAGAGTACTTGACGCCCAGCGTACCCTTTTTGAGCTACGTCTTTCCCGGCTCGAAGCCTATCGGCGTTATCACCGCTTACAGGCCGAGGCCCTCTTCCTTATGGCCCGCATAGAAAAAGATCTCTTTTAGGGGAGGTGGAGACCATGAAAAAGATAGTCTGGACAGTCTGCTTCCTTTGGATCCTGGGAATGACCTCCAATCCGGTCCTGGCCGGAGAAAAACGGGTCGAAGAAAAAATAGTCCGTCTCTCTCCGGAGATTTTACAGGAGTTTGAGATCCGGCTGGAAAGAGCCCGGTTACGCTCCATGCCCCGGGTAGTGGAACTTCCGGCGGAGGTGGTTGCAGACCCCGATCGGGTGGTACATGTGGTGCCGGTAGTGGCAGGGTTCGTACGTCAAACCCTCAAACGCTGGGGAGACAGGGTTAAATCCGGAGAGGTTCTGGCTGTTCTCGATAGCCCGGAACTGGCGGATCTCAAGTCCTCCTATCTCATAGCGCGTACGCGCCTGCGCCTGGCCCGGGAACTCTTTCGGCGGGAAAAAATACTCTGGGAAAAGAAAATCACCTCTGAAGAATCCTTCCTTCGGGCCCAACAGGATCTGGAACTGGCCAGGATTCAGGTCCAGACTCTAATCCAGAAACTCCTTACCCTAGGGTTCTCTCCAGAAAATATTGGTGAGTTGGAAAATGGAAAACGCCCTCTGGGACGTTACGAACTTCGCTCTCCCATTTCCGGAATCATCGTGGAAAAACATCTCTCCCGGGGAGAGATGGCCACCCCTTCCCGGGTAGCCTTCCAGATCGCCGATCTTTCCGAAGTATGGGTGCTGGTTTCCGTATATCGAAACTGGCTTCCCGAGGTGCGTGAGGGGCAGAGGGTTCGGGTGGATTTTGGACACGGAATCCCTGCACGGGAGGGGCGCATTGATTACGTAAACCCCATTCTCCGGGAGGATACCCGCTCCGCCCGGGCCCGGATAAGGCTGGCCAATCCCGATGGAAGACTCCGTCCCGGACTTCTGGCCCGGGCCAGGATCGAGATAGGTCGAAAAAAGGTGTTGGCCGTACCGGAATCTGCCCTGCAACGCCTTGAGGGACGCACCGTGATCTTTGTGCGGGAAAAGGAGGGATTCGTGGCCCGTCCGGTAAAAATCGGACGCAGAGAAGAAGGCTGGGTAGAAATCCTTTCCGGACTCTCCCCTGGGGAAATCTATGTGGCCCGGGGAGCTCTTACCCTGCGGGCGGAACTGGAAAGGGAAAATCTGGGCGAAGGACACTCTCATTAAGGAGGCGGGTTATGTGGGAAAGACTCATCCATTTTTCCCTTTGCAATCGACTACTCATGGTGATCTTAGCCGCCGGGGTCATGGTGGGAGGTTTTATGGTCTTTAAAAAACTTCCCATCGATGCCTTTCCGGATGTAACCCCGGTGCTGGTACAGGTCTTTACCGAAACTCAGGGACTGGCTCCGGAGGAGGTGGAAAAGTATGTAACTTACCCCATTGAGACGGCCATGAATGGTCTTCCGGGGCTGGTAAAGATTCGCTCAGTGTCCAATTTTGGACTCTCTCTGGTAAACCTCTACTTTAAGGATGGAACGGACATTTATTTTGCCCGACAGGTGGTAAGTGAACGTTTAGCCGAAGCCCGGGATTCCATTCCCGAGGGTTTTGGTACTCCGCAGCTCGGCCCCATTTCCACCTCCATGGGGCTGGTGCTTTTTTATTATCTGGAGGACAGCACAGGAAAGTACACCCTTACGGATCTCCGCACCCTCCAGGACTGGATCATAAAACCCTACCTTATGAGCGTTCCCGGGGTAACCGAGGTGCTGGGAATCGGAGGATTCGAAAAACAGTATCAGGTGCTGGTGGACTCCGAGGCCCTGCGGCGCTACGGCCTCACTCTTTCCGATATCACCCGAGCCCTGCAGCGTAACAACTTCAACGTTGGAGGGAGATTCCTGGTCCAACACGGCGAGGAATTCATCGTACGCTCCGTGGGATTGGCTCACGGTCTGGAGGATCTTAAGCGTATCGTGGTGAAATCGGTGGACGGAACGCCGGTGTATCTTTCCCAGGTGGCGGAGGTCAGGATCGGCGGAGCCGTTCGTCGCGGGCTTCAGACCAAGGACGGTAAGACCGAGGTGGTGGCCGGACAGGTAATAAAACTCTATGGGGAAAACTCCTCTACGGTCATCCAACGGGTGGAGCAAAAGATCCGGGAAATTAACCGCATCCTTCCGAAAGGGGTACGCATCGTTCCCTATTATGAACAGAAGAGTCTGGTTGAGGCCTGCATCTCTACGGTGACCTCCGCTCTGGGTCAAGGTATGATCCTGGTGATCGTGGTCCTGATGTTATTTACCGGGGGGTTCAGGCCGAGTGTGGTGGTGGCCCTGGCCATCCCTTTCTCTATCGCCCTGGCTTTCCTGGGA
>DRMH01000051.1 GCA_011322625.1 Thermosulfurimonas dismutans
CTCCGGCCGGGGCCGCGTCGGTGAGGTAAGGGTCCTCGTTGGTTTCAAATTCGTGACGTTCACGGAGCCAGCGTTCTCCCTTTCGGGCCATACATCACCTCCTAGTGAGAGATCTTGCTTTTCCGGAAGAAGCGTCCCGCCCGGGGATTGATGAATTCAGCTACGGTCTGGACATAAAGATCCATGCTTTTATGTAATACCTCGCCCCGCCGCATGCCCGGGACGAGCAAAAGTTTTTTGGCCTGCCCTGGCGATAAGGTAAACATCCTTTCCATCTGTGTGAAGGGGAAGTCCTCGGCCAGCTGGGGGTGAAAGAGAAGGTAGGGTTTGCGGAGCGAGGGAAAGAGTTCCTTAAGGGCCTCCTGGGCCTGGGGACGAAAACTGTCCAGGACCAGGCCGGTCACCTCGGAGGGATACTCCAGGGCCAGTCGGAGGGCCAGGAGGGCCCCATCTCCTTCTCCCCATAACCATAGAGAGGAATAAAAGACCTTTTCTCTTTTCAGGAGTTCCAGAATAGAGCTAAAAAGGGAACGCAGGGTTTCGGGATCGAAGGTCTCCGGAAGGAGGGTGGCGAAGCCCTCCAGCAGAAACTTCTGGGAAAGCTCCCGGTGGAGGGGTTGAGGTTCCTCGGGGAGAAGGAAAAGCAGCGGGGAGGGGGTGCGGGGGCTGAGGAGGTGTAAGACAAGGTTTTCCAGGATGAGGGTCCTCAGATGGGACGATCCTTCCATATTTCCTCCAGTTCTTCGGCCTCCTCATCCTTGCGTTTTACCTCCTCTTCCCAGCGCACCCGGCGTTCGTAGAGGGGGACTTCGGTGCGCAGGAACCTCTCTCTGAATTCCGGATGGGAAAGATAATTCAGGGCCGCTCGCAGGAAATTTTCCTTGAGACTCCGGAAGATGCGTTCCCTTTCCCGTTCATCTATGAAATTACGTTCCTTGCGATATCGATAGTAGAGAACCCCTCCGGTTTCCCGGCGGAAACGTTCGTAAATTTCCGGAGAAGAGAAATGCTCAGGACCGGCCTCGATAGGGATCTGCACCAGCATTCCTACCAGCCATCGGTCTCCGGCCAGGCGACGGGAATAATCCCAGATCTCCAGGCGAAGCCCGTTGGGCAGATCTATCACCTCCTCCAGCCGTCCCGGCCAGAGGGGGCGGTGATCTTTACTGGGGGGGAGCCATTGATAAGCCATGATTAATGTTTAAACACCCTCTGCCCGGTGAAGACCATGGCCACCGGAGGATCGGCTTCATTGCAGGCCTCAATGGATTCCCAGTCCCGCACCGAGCCACCGGGCTGAATGATGGCGGTAATACCCTCGCGAATGGCCACATCCACCGCGTCCCGGAAGGGAAAGAAGGCGTCGGAAACCATTACCGAGCCCGGCAGCCCGGCCCGGGCCGCCCGGGTTTCCTCATCTATTTCGATCTTCTGGGACTCCGGACGCTCCCCTTTGCGGATCTCCAGTTCCAGCTGTTTATAGGGAATTCCATAGCGATCGTAACACAGGAGATCGGCATACTTGGTGTAAGCCTTAAAGATGGCGATCTCGGTTACCCCCACCCGGTCCTGTTCTCCGGTACCGATGGCTACGGTGCACTGATCCTTCACGAAGAGTACCGAGTTGGAGGTTACTCCCAGTTCCACGGCCCAGCCGAAGAGCATGTCTTCGATTTCTCGGGGGCTCGGCTCTCGCCGGCATCGGACTTCGGTGCCATCCGGCTTGCGGGCCACGGCGGGCTGTAGGTCCTCGGGGCCGCGGACTTTGTTGACCTGGGACTGCTGGACGATGAGGCCACCATCCATGAGACTCTTGAATTCCACCACGCGCTGCCCCCAGTATTCCTCCAGTCGATCCATGCGCCGGATACGAATTATGCGCAAATTGGGTCGTTTCTTGAGAATTTCCACCGCTCCCTCTTCGTATTCCGGGGCCGCTACCACCTCGAAATACTGTTCGCTGATGGCCTCGGCGCAGGCCTTGTCCACCGGACGGTTCAGGGCGATGGCCCCTCCGAAGGCGGCAATGCGGTCGGCCCGGAAGGCCCTTATAAAAGCCTCGGATATGGTTTCCCCATAAGCTACCCCGCAGGGATTATTGTGTTTCACAATTACACAGCAGGGCTTTTTGGAGAGATAGCGCAGGATATTCAGGGAATTGTCCACATCCGTAAGATTGGTCTTACTGGGGTGTTTGCCGAACTGAAGCATGTCTTCCTCACGGAGACTGGAGACCAACCCCCACCCCGGACGAATAAACTCGCATTCCCCCAGGATCAGGTTGCCGTTTACCAGTTCGTAAAGAGCCGCTTCCTGGTCCGGATTTTCTCCGTAGCGCAGCCCTCTTTCTTCAATCACCCCGGGCTCGACCTCGATTTTCCAGGTGCGTTTACGGTAAACCAGGGTCTGATCCCCGAAGGTTATGCGTATCTCCGGAGGGAAATGATCGCCTTTGACCGTGCGATACATCTTTTTGAGATCTTCGGACACCACGACACCCCCTTTCCCGAATTTTCCCTCTCAAGGATAGCCCGAAAGGGGGGACCTAGTCAAACCGTAAATTGATATCCTGGAGCCGGAGAAAAAGGCCTCTCGAAGGGAGGTTGACAAAGATTTTAAGGTTTCTTACCTTCTTCCCTGCGAAGGATTGGAGTCTCAGGCTAGAGTTTGGGGCATGGAAGGCGGGGCAGAGGCAGCAGTAAAACTGCGTGTGCCCTTACACGGGCGGCCCTGGGCTCATTTCCCTCTTCCTTTCCGTTTGAAAGAGAACCTGGAGAAGCAGGGGTTTCAGCGCACCACCACCCTTCAGGATCTGGCCCTGACCGAGGTGTTGCGGGGTCGGGACGTGATCCTGCGGGCTCCCCGCGGAAGCGGAAAGGGGATCTTTCTGCTTGTTGCCGCCCTGGATCGTTTGGTTCGCACCGACGGGGAAGGGGAGACACGTCCCCGGGTACTCATCCTTACCTCCGGGGAAGACCGGGCCCGAACCCTGGCCGCCTGGGGAGAGCGTCTGGCCTGGGGTCTGGGGACGACGCTGACCCTTTGTGCCTCGGAGGATCGTCTTACCGAGGAAGAGCTGCGGGCGCTGGAGGGTGTAGGAGATCTTCTTATCATTACCCCGGATGGCCTCCATCGGGCCCTCAAGTGGAACCTCCTTAGGCCTCATGGCCTGAGACTCCTCATCGTGGATGAGCTGGATCGGATGGTGGCCCGCAGCCAGACCTTTATGCGCCAGATCCTTCAAAAGCTTCCGCCGCCGGACCGTCACCAGACCCTGATTCTTCTGGAGGAGCCCTCCTATCCGGCCCTGGAGGTGGCCGCGGAGGTTACCCGGGATCCGGAGGAGATCTATATCGAGGAAGGACGGAGGGATTTTGAGAATCTGGAGCTCTGGGTGGTCCACCTTTCCCGGGAGGAGAAATTTTCGCTGCTTCTGGGGCTCCTGCGAAAGAGGGGCTGGCCCCGGGTCCTCATCTTTGTGAACGAGAAACTGGAGGCCCAGAAACTCACCGAGGATCTGAAAGCCCTGGGGCTAAAGGCCGTATTCCTGAAACCGGAGCTGCCCTTGCCTCTTCGTCTTAATTTTCTCCAGCTTTTTGCCCGGGGAGAGGCCCGGATAATGGTGGCTACGGATGCCGGCTGTCGGTTTATCCAGGATCCGCACCTGGATTTGATCATAAATTATGATCTTCCGGAGGTGCCCAGCGATTTCCTGCAACGGGCGGGCAAGATCAAAGGGACTACCGGAACCATAATCTCCCTGTGTGACGAAACCGGGGCCTTCTTTCTGGAGGGAATAGAGGAACTTCTGGGCCGCAAGATTCCGGTCCTTTATCCCGAGCCGGAGGAGGAATGGTTTGTCTCCCCGGCGGAGGTGCGTTCCGAATGGGGGGGAGCCGGGAGCCAGAGGCGTTCCCGGCGCGTTACCTCCCGCGGGAAGAAGCGGGTTCATTCACGACGCTGAGACCGGTTCCTTTCCCGAAGAAGCCGTTCTATTTCCTCCAGGAAAGCCGGTAGCAATTGGTCTTCGGTCACCTTCCGGATGATCTTCCCTTCGCGGAAGATGATCCCCACCCCTTTGCCTCCGGCCAGGCCGATATCCGCTTCCCGGGCCTCTCCCGGGCCATTAACCACGCATCCCATGACCGCGATTTTGATGGGGGCCTTGAGGTTGCGGGCGTAACGTTCCACCTCCTGGTAGAGGGACATAAGATCTATTTCACAACGGCCGCAGGTGGGACAGGCCACGATTTCGGCTCCGCGCCGTCTTATCCCCACGGCCTTGAGGATTTCCCAGGCCACCCGGACTTCCTCCACCGGGGGAGCGGTAAGGGAGACGCGCAGGGTATCTCCGATCCCTTCGGAAAGAAGGAGTCCCAGGCCCAGGGCGCTTTTAACCGTTCCGGGGATGAGGCCCCCGGCTTCGGTTACCCCGATATGTACAGGGAAATCCGATCTTCGGGAGAACTCGCGGTAGGCGGTTACGGTGTGCCAGAGATCCGAAGACTTGAGGGAGACCTTGAGGTTTTCGAATCCCAGATCTCCGACCACGAAATCCAGCCAGCGCAGGGCGCTTTCCACCAGGGCTTCCGGGCGAGGCCAGCCGTACTTACGCAGAAGATCCCTCTCCAGGGAACCGGCGTTGACTCCTATGCGTACGCAGGCCCCGCAGGCCCGGGCGGCTTCGATGACCTTGCGCACGTTGGAGCGTCCCTTGATATTGCCGGGGTTGATGCGTATTCCGTGAGCCCCGGCTTTGAGGGCAGCCACTGCCAGACGCCAGTCGAAATGGATATCCGCGATAAGGGGGATACCTATCCGGGGGATGATCCTGCGCAGGGCCTCGGCGGCCTCCAGGTCGGGGATGGCGACTCGAATGATCTCACATCCTTCTTCTTCCAGTTGCCGGATCTGCTCCACCGTGGATTCCACATCCCGGGTGTCGGTATTGGTCATGCTCTGCACCGCCACCGGGTGATCACCGCCGAGCTTTACCCAGCCGACGTGTATTTCCCTGGTTCGGCGTCGAGGCACCTGGCGAGCCATTAGACAATCCTCGAAGGGGCGATAAAATTTTATCTCACTTTTTCCGGGGAGGCGAGGACGATGCTGGATCTGCGTAAACTGGAGGCCCTGGTGGCGGTGATGGAAACGGGTAGTTTTTCCCGGGCGGCGGAGAAGATCCATCTTACCCAGCCCACCATTTCCGGGCATATCAAGGCCCTAGAGGAATATTTCGGTCTGAGGCTTTTTGATCGGCATACCCGGGCGGTTCTTCCTACCCGGGCGGCCCGGATTCTCTACGAATATGCCCGCAAATTGCTCTTTCTCTATCGGGAGATGGAACGGGAAATGGCTTATTTTCGGGGTGAAAAGACCGGCAAGCTGGATCTCGGGGGGAGTACTATTCCGGGACACTATTTGCTGCCCCGGCTCATCGCTTCTTTCAGGAAGGTTTATCCGGGGATTTCGGTTTTTCTTAAGGTGGGGGATACCGGGGAGATTATCGAGAGGGTAAGGGAGGGGGAGCTTGAGTTGGGGATGGTAGGGGCCCGGGAGGAGGATCCGGAACTGGAATTCAAGCCCTGCTGTGAGGATGAGATCATCCTCATTGCTCCCCCGGATTACTCCGTTTCTCCGGTAAGCCTTGAGGAATTACCCCGTCTCCCGCTTATTGCCCGGGAACCCGGATCCGGCACCTGGAAGACGGTGCTCCGGGTGCTGGAGAAGGAGGGGTTGGACACCGCCCAGATCCGGTTGGTAGCCGAAATGGGCTCCACCGAGGCGGTAAAGCAGGCGGTGAAGGCAGGGCTGGGAGTGGCCTTCGTTTCACGGCGGGCCGTAGAGGAGGAGGTGGCCAAGGGCGAACTCCGGGTTCTTCCCCTGAAAAACCTTCATATTCGACGACATTTCTTTCTGGTGTATCCGGCCCGGCGCACCCTTTCTCCTCCGGCTCAGGCCTTTTTGAACTTTCAGGAGAGTCAGCTCCAACCCTGAACCCGATTTAAAATTCTTAGAAATTTTTCGATAAATGAAGTTTTTATTTTCTAAAAACAAATATATAAAAAAATTTTTCTAATTTCAGGGCTTGACAAAATATCTTTTAATTGCTATCTAATAAGTAGGGAATAAATAAAGGAGGTTTGAAGATGAAAGCCTTAAAAGTTGTAGGTTTGGGGGGTTTAGGGTTAATTTCTTTCGCTGTTTTGGGGCCGTTTGCTATCTTTCCGGCTCTGGTGGGTTTGGCTTACATTGCCAAGATCGGTCCGGAAAAGCAGGAAGAGTGGGGTGTGGCCTGCGGTACGGCCTAAGGAAGACTCAAGTAGGGTAGCCGAGGAAAGGGCCCCTTCTAAGGGGCCCTTTCCTTTTTAGGGAGTAAGGTACTTCTGTTCGCTCTTGGGGACCCACCAGCGCTCAATATTATAGGAGATGCCGATGGGGGCGGGTTTTATCCCCCGGAAACGTTTGTGGATGCACGGAAGGGCCATGGGTACATAGAGGAAGACATAGGGCTGGTCCTCGGCCAGGATCTCCTGAAACCGGTCGTAGATCTTTTTACGTTTTTTGCGGTCGAAGGTCCGGCGGCCCTCCTCAAGCAGCCGGTCCACCTCCGGGTTCGCATATCCCACGAAGTTTAAGCCCGGGGGCTTGATCTTGCTTGAGTGCCAGATATCGTAAAGGTCGGGCTCCGGGCCGGTGGTCCAGCCCAGGATCACGGCCTCGAACCGGCGTTTGTCGATGAACTCGTGGATAAAGGCCGTCCATTCCACGGTGCGGATGTGGACCCGGATGCCCACCTGGGAAAGCCGCCGCTGGATGATCTGGGCGGCAAGGAGCCGGGAGAGGTTCCCCTGGTTGGTGAGGATGGTGAACTCAAAGGGGCGGCCGTCTTTATCCAGCACTCCGTCGCCGTCGGTATCGTGCCAGCCGGCGCGAGCGAGAAGCTCCCGGGCCTTTTCCGGATCGTAGGGGTAGCGCTTTACATCGGGATTGTACCAGTAGGTGTCGGGTTTGTAGGGGCCGGTGGCCGGGACCCCCAGACCGAAAAGGACCCCGTCCACGATCTCGCGCTTATCTATGGCGTAGGCGATAGCCTGGCGCACCCGCCGGTCGCGGAAAAAGGGGTGGCGCAGATTGAATCCCAGATAGGTGTAAGAGAAAGCGAGATACTTGTATTTCCGAAAGTTTTCGCGAAAGGTCGGGGTGTTGGTCTCCCGGGCGTACTGAAGGGGGGTTAGGTCCATCCAGTCGATACCCCCGGCCTTAAGTTCCATGAACATGGTGGCCGGATCCGGGATGACCCGGAAGATGATCCAGTTGAGGTAGGGGCGGCCGGCAAAATAGTCCGGATTGGCCGAAAGCACGATTTTCTCCTGGCTCCGCCATTCCTTAAACCGAAAGGGGCCGGTTCCCACCGGATGGCGTCCGAAGTCGGTGCGGGTGATGTCCTTTCCGTAAAGAAGATGCTTGGGGAGGACCACCAGGTTACCCCAGGAGGAAAGGGCCGGGGCAAAGGGTTTCCGGTAGTGCACCCGAAAGGTGTAGCGGTCGAGGACCTCAGCCCGATCCACCTCCAGGAAATCCCCGGCATAGGCGGTGGGGGTTTTGGGATCGGTGATGAGCTTGAAGCCGAACATCACGTCCTCGGCGGTGAACTCCACCCCGTCGTGCCAGCGCACCCCTTTTCGCAGGTGGAAGGTGATGGTGCGGCCGTCGGGGGAAATATCGTAGCTTTCGGCGAGATCCCCCACAATGTTGAGATCCGGGTCGTACTTGACCAGGCCGTTAAAGATGAGCCCGGCCACCTCGTGGCTTGCGGCATCGGTGGCAAGCATGGGAATGAGGGTGCTCGCATCCCCGATGGTCCCGATGACCAGGGCGTCGCCGTAGTCCTGGGCGGAAAGAGACGAGGAAAACAGGAAGAGGAAAATCACCAGGAGGAGGTTTCTCATTTAAAAAGGACCGCTCACCAGAGGAAATTGATAGGAAAAGTAAAGGCGCAGTCCCTTCTTGCGGACATATTCCCGGACCTGCGGAGAGGTCTGGTAGGTAACCAGGAGGGGAAAGAGCCTGCGTCCGGGAAGCCACCGCTCCACTTCTTTGAGATGTCGTAGAAACTGGTCCACATCCCGCTTTTTAAGCTGGGTTTTGGCCTCCCCGATCACATAAAACCTTTCCCCGTTCCGGCGAATCACGCCGTAAATGTTCACCTCCAGCCAGCGCTCGTGCCCGATCTGCAGATATTCTCTGCGGAAAGGCTCCTCCACCTCAAAGCCCTCCTCCGCAAGAAGCCGGGGCAACCCCACAAAGGCCCGATCCTCAAGAAGATAGCCCACCGCATGCGCCAGGCCCCCGAGTTGCTCCCGGGTGACGCGATGATCCTTATGGAGTTTTTCGAGATTTTCGGTGAGCTTGGTGAGAATCTTCCAGATGTCCTCCTTTTCTTTCCTGAACTCCTCACGGAGAGCATCTATACTCCGATTGGTTTCCTTCTGCGCTTCCTTGAGGGCCTCTATCTCCCTCTGAGTTTCCTTCTGTGCCTCCTTGAGGGCCTCTATTTCCTTCTGAGTTTCCTTCTGTGCTTCCTTGAGGGCCTCTATTTCCTTCTGGGTTTCCTTCTGCGCTTCCTTGAGGGCCTCTATTTCCTTCTGGGTTTCCTTCTGCGCTTCCTTGAGGGCCTCTATCTCCCTCTGGGTCTCTCTCACCGCCTCCTTGAGAGCCTCTATTTCCTCCTGCACTCCTTCCAGGGCGAGCTGGAAATTCCGCTGAGCTTTGATGAGCTCGTCAAGGATGGCTTCCAGTCTATCAAACCGCTCCTCCCATCTCCGGGTGGCTTCAAGCTCCCCGATGAGGGCCTCAAAAATCTTCCGATAGAGGGGATCCTGAACGTCCTGTATGAGAAGTTTGATAGTTTCAAGCATAGTTTTGATTTTATTCCCTACCGGAGACGAACTCAACCGTCTCAAGAGCCGTGTACACGGCTCCATCGGGGTGAAG
>DRMH01000052.1 GCA_011322625.1 Thermosulfurimonas dismutans
ATAATAGTTCTCCCTTCCCACATTTTCCGAATCCCGTAAAAACTTCTCTACTTTATTTTGAAATTCTTTAAGAGGGGAACGATAAGGTTTACGAGGATCTCGGTGCGGTCTGGTGTGGGCCAGATCTCTGGCCCGGGATACCCCTCCGGATTTGGTGATAATGATGGAGGAAAAAAGGACCCGAAAAAGATTGAAATATTTAGGATCTGATATTTCCTCTATGGCCTCTTTCAAAAGCAAAAGTTCAGAAATGGCCTGTTCGTCAAACCAATAGGTTATGAATTCTCGCGTCTTCTCGTCACCTTCCAGCTGACGATTAAGGGAAGCGGCACGGAAAACTTTTTCAAAAATTCTTAAGGCCAGACGCTGTGTTTCCCGGGGATCAAAGTCATCAACCTTGGCTTTGGTAATCCAGAGGGCCAGCGGATCCAGATCCACTCCTACAGCCCGTCTTCCGAGACGCAGGGCTTCCACCATGGTGGTGCCTGAACCCACCATGGGGTCAAGAACCACTTCTCCCGGTTCGGTAAGGATTTTTATACACCGTTCCGGAAGCTGCGGAGGAAACTTCGCGGCAAAAGCATGTAAATTGTGCCGGCCATAAGTGCTGGGCTGGTGATGGAAATCAAAATTCTCTTTGAGAAGCTCTCCAAGTCTTTCCTTTCGGGAACAAATTTTTTCCGCATCGCGCGGAGGTGATTCCACCAACGAGCTTTTAAAAAGAACCTGTTGCCTGAACATGGGTTAGCGGACCTCTAAAATATCTTTTCTCAGGCCTCTTTTCACCGGCACGGGGTAGTCCCCGGTGAAACAGGCCAGACAGAAACGCCCTCCATCGCCCCCGGCGGCGGCAATGAGCCCCTCCAGCGAGAGATAATGCAGACTGTCCAGTTCCAGATAACGTCGAATCTCCTCCACCGAATGTTTGGCGGCGATGAGTTCCCCGGGGGTGGGAAAATCTATGCCGTAAAAACAGGGATAACGGATGGGGGGACAGCTGATGAGCATGTGCACCTCGTGGGCACCGGCCTCCCGGATGGCCTTGACCCGGGTGCGACTGGTGGTCCCCCTTACCAGAGAATCATCCACCACCGCCACTTTTCGGCCGTGCAGGATCTCCCGCACCGGATTGAGCTTCACCCGCACCGAAAAGTCCCGCATCCCTGCGGAGGGCTGAATGAAGGTGCGCCCCACGTAATGGTTGCGGATGACCCCCATCTCAAAGGGCAGCCCCGTGGCCTGGGCATAGCCGATGGCCGCATAGTTTCCGGAATCCGGAAAGGGCATCACAAAGTCCACCTTAAGGGGCTTCTCCCGGGCCAGGCCTTCTCCCAGGCGTTTGCGAAAGACATATACGTTTTCTCCGAAGATGTAACTGTCGGGCCGGGCAAAATAAATAAACTCAAAGATGCAATGGGCCTGTTTTTCCGCCTTAAGCCCCTCATGGGAATGGAGCCCATCTTCGTCGATGACCAGGATCTCTCCGGGTTCGATGTCGCGCAGGTACTGGGCCTGAATGAGGTCCAGGGCGCAGGTCTCGGAGGCCACCACGTATCCGCCGTTGACCATCCCCAGACACAGGGGGCGGAATCCGTAAGGGTCCCGAAAGGCGATCAACCGATCCGGAAGGAGCAGGATCACCGAATAGGCCCCGCGGATGAGCCCCATGGTCTCTCGGATGGCCTCCACGATGCCCTTGCGGGCGGCCTTGGCCAGTAGATGAACGATGACCTCGCTGTCCATGGTGGTCTGGAAGATGGAACCCTGGGCCTCCAGTTCGCTGCGGATCTGATGGGCATTTACCAGGTTGCCGTTATGGGCCAGGGCCAGGGTGCATCCGGCGTGGGTCACGCAGAAGGGCTGGGCGTTCTTGACCGTGGTGGACCCGGTGGTGGAATAACGTACATGTCCCACGGCGATATGCCCGGGGAGCTTCACCAGGATCTCCTCGTCGAAGACCTCCGGTACCAGCCCCAGGGCCCTGTACTCCCGCACTTCCCTTCCGTCCGAGACCGCCATGCCCGCGCTTTCCTGCCCCCGATGTTGCAGGGCGTAAAGACCGAAGTAGGTGAGTTTAGCCGCCTCCCGATGCCCGAAGACCCCGAAAATTCCGCACATTTGCCCGCCCCTTGGAGGTTTATTTTTGCCG
>DRMH01000053.1 GCA_011322625.1 Thermosulfurimonas dismutans
CCCCGGGATTTTATGCCCGTCTCTTCGAACACCTGGGGAAGATCTTCCCTTTTCAACCCGAGGAACTCACGCTGGAGGCCAATCCGGAGGGCCTCGATCGGGCCCGACTCCGCGGATACCTCACCGCAGGGTTCAATCGTCTGAGTCTGGGGTTCCAGAGCCTTCTTCCCCGGGGGCTTACCGCCCTGGGACGGGTTCACAGGGTGGAGGAGGCTCTCCGGGCCTATTTTCAGGCGCGGGAGGCGGGCTACCGCAACATCTCTCTGGATTTTATCTTCGGATGGCCGGGGCAGACCCTCTCCCTTCTGGAAAGGGAACTGGAGGAGGCCATCCGTCTGGGGGCCGAACATCTCTCCTTCTATGAACTCACCCCGGAACCGGGCACCCCTCTCTTTCGCCGTCTGCGGGAGGGGGAGCTGGTCCTCCCTTCGGAGGACACCCTGGTCCGGATGCACGGGATGATCCGGGAGAGGCTTTCTTCCGCCGGTTACGAGGCCTACGAGATCTCCAACTATGCCCGGCCGGGGTTCAGGTGTCGCCACAATCTCTTTTACTGGAAGGCCCGGCCCTATCTGGGGCTGGGACCGGCGGCGGCCTCCTTCCTCCGGCGAAAACGACTGCGCAATCCGGAGGATCTTCAGGACTACCTCCGGGCGCTAAGGGAAGGTGAGTTACCGGCCCGGGTGGAGGAGGAACTCTCCGAGGAAGGGGCCTTTCGCGAGGCGGTTATTCTGGCCCTGCGCCTCAGCGAAGGGGTGGACCGGCAGGAATTCCTCGCCCGTTTCGGTCGGGATCCGGGACAATTCTTCGCTCGGGAGATTCGGGAACTCAAGGAATTAGGGCTTCTTGAGGTTTCCCACCGGGGATTTTCCTTTTCTCCGCGGGGAAGACTTCTCGCCAGTCAGGTCCAGTTGAAATTCCTTTAGGTTTATATTATATTCTTTTCCAGAGCGGGCATAGCTCAGGGGTAGAGCATCAGCTTCCCAAGCTGAGGGTCGCGGGTTCGAATCCCGTTGCCCGCTCCAGAAAAGAAGAAAAGGCCGAAGTGGGCCAAAGTGCCCACTTTTTTGTTATGGAGAGGGAAAAACTCATTCAGGAAATATGGGATCTGGCCGAGCCGGTGATCCTGGCCCGCGGTATGGAACTGGTGGAGGTGGAATGGCAGCGGGAACGACGGGGCTGGGTGCTGCGGCTCTACATCGACAAACCCGGAGGGGTCACCCTGGGAGACTGTGTGCGGATAAGCGAGGTGGTGGGGGATCTTCTGGATGCCCGGGATCTCATTCATCATTCCTATCATCTTGAGGTTTCCTCTCCCGGGCTGGAGCGTCCCCTGCGCAAGAAGGAGGATTTTGAACGTTTTGCCGGAGACAGGGTACGAATCGAACTTCGGGAACCCCTTTCCGGCCGGAGAAGTTTTACCGGCACGCTCAAGGGGCTTTCCGGGGAAAGCGTGGTGCTGGAGGTGGCTGAAGGAGAGGTCCTCATCCCCTATCAGGCCATCAAGAAGGCCCGGCTCAAGCCGGAGAACATATTTTAGGAGCGAGCCATGCCCGGCGAGGTGAGAAAGATCGTAGAGCTGATGAGCAAAGAACGAGGGCTCCCCAAGGAGGTCATCGTTTCGGCCCTGGTGGAGGGGATGCGTACCGCGGCTCAGAAGAAACTGGGGCCTCAGGCCGAAGTGGAGGCCATGTACAACGAGGAAAAAGGCGAGATTGAGGTCTTCCGCCTGTATGAGGTGGTGGAGGAGGTCCACAACCCGGAAAAGGAGATTTCTCTTTCCGAGGCTCGTCAGAAGAACCCCTCGGCCCGGGTGGGGGACGTGATCGGGGAACCGGTGGATGTACGCGACCTCGGGCGGATTGCCGCCCAGCTCACCAAACAGATCCTGACCCAGCGCATCCGGGGAGCGGAGCGTGAACTTATCTATCAGGAATACAAAGACAAGATCGGGGAGATCGTAAGCGGTTTCGTGCATCGTTTTCACAAGCGGGATGTCATCCTTTCCCTGGGGCGGGCCGAGGCCCTGCTGCCGGAGAAGGAACAGATTCCCACCGAGAGATATCATCGGGGCGAAAGGCTCAAGGCCCTTCTCATCGAGGTTAGGCGCACCGGAGATCCGCAGCTGGTGGTCTCGCGCACCCATCCCGAGTTCCTGAAAAAACTCTTCGAACGGGAGGTTCCGGAGATAAGGGAAGGCATCGTGCAGATCGTGGCCGTGGCTCGCGAACCCGGTCGCCGGGCCAAGATGGCGGTGATCTCCAAGGACCCGGAGGTGGATCCGGTAGGGGCCTGCGTGGGGCTCCGGGGGTCCAGGGTGCAGGTAGTGGTGCAGGAGCTCAAAGGGGAAAAGATCGACATCATTCCCTGGGACCCGGATCCGGCCCGTCTGGTCTATAATGCCCTGGCCCCGGCGGAATGCACCCAGGTCATCGTGGACGAGGAGACCAAGACCCTTGAGGTCATCGTGCCCGACGATCAGCTGTCGCTCGCCATCGGACGGGAGGGACAGAATGTACGCCTGGCCTCCAAACTTCTCGGCTGGCGTATAGATGTGTATAGTGAGACCCAGTACGCTCGCAGGCAGGATCCGGAATTCCTGAAGATGCTCGAGGTGGAGGGATTATCCGAGGAGGTAGCCGGAAGGCTTTACGATGCCGGAATCAATTCCGTAAAGGCCCTGGCCGAGGCGGATCCTCAGAAGGTAGCCGAGGTAGGGCGGCTGCGGCTGGCCGAGGCCCAGGAACTGGTAACCCGGGCCCGGGAAAAACTCGCCGGTGAAGGTTAGATGGCCCGGCGTGGACATATACCCATACGGATGTGCATTTTTTGCGGCCGGAGGGCGCCGAAAGGGGAACTTTTGCGTCTGGCCCTGGATGAGACCGGGTATCCGGTCTATGATCCCGGGCAAAAACTTCCGGGGCGCGGGGCCTATCTCTGTGGAGCGGAGGATTGTCTGAAAAAGTTGAAGACCCCCAGGGGGCAAAAACGTCTTCAAAGGGCCTTTAGGGGTCGAATGAAAGGTCTGCGTCCCGAATTAGTAGCGGCCCTTCTGGGGCACGGGGAGGCGTAATTCACCATGAGCAGGATTCGTATCTACGATCTGGCCAAGGAACTGGAGATCGGTTCCAAAGAACTGGCCCAGAAAGTAAAGGCCATGGGCATAGAGATCAAAAGCCATTCCTCCACCATCACCGAGGAGGAAGCCGAGAGGGTGCGGGAGGAGGTCCTCCGCCAGAAGGAACATCCCGCATCCGGGGTCGCGGAAGACACTTCCGAGGAAAGGAACCAGCAGGCGGTCATCTTCCGGCGGCGTGAGGACAAAGAAGCGCGTCCCAAGCGGATAAAACTTAAGGTCCGCAAGCATCGTCCGGAAAAAGAAACCCCGCCGCCCGAAGAACCCCGCGAGGAGGCCCGAGAGGTTTCTCCGGAGGAGGAAAAGGGCGAGGAACCTTCGGTTGGGGCACCTCCCTCGGTGGCACAGGCCCGGGAGGAAAAACCGTCGGAAGCCCCCGGGGAGGGCCTGGGGCTTAAGGCCCGCATTGTTTCCCGGATCGACACCGCGGAGATTGCTCCCAAGCCCAAGAAACGGGTGGTTAAGGATTTCAAGCCCCGTCGGGCTCCGGTAGAGGCTCCCCCGCCCCCTCGTCCGGAGGAAGCGGAAAAGAAAGCGGCCAAAAAGAAGAAAGCCCGTCCGGAGGGGGAGGAGCGCCCCAAAAAGAAGTCCCGTAAACGGGTGGTAGAGGAGGTAAAGAGCGAGCGTGAGGAGATCCTGGAAGAGCTGGAGTTGATGGAGGAACTGGAAAAGGAACCCGAGGGGCTGGAACTTATCGAGGAGGAGAAGGAGGAGGCCGCCTCCAGGGCTCGCAGGGCCGGAGAGGAAGAAAAGAAAAGGGAGCGTCCCCCCACTCTTCCCCCGAAGAAGAAAAAGATCCGGGTCCACGAAACCATCCAGGTGGGAGAACTGGCCCGGGAGATGGGGGTCAAGGCCGCGGATGTGATCCGCAAGTTCATGGAGATGGGGACCATGGTCACCATCAACCAGTCCATAGATGCGGAAACCGCGGCCATTGTGGCGGCGGAATTCGGCTACGAGGTGGAAGCAGCCACGGTGGAGGAGGAGGCCCTGCTGGAGTACGTGCCTCCCTCTCCGGAGGAGCTTGAGCCCCGGCCGCCCATCGTCACCGTGATGGGGCACGTGGATCACGGAAAAACCACCCTGCTGGATGCCATAAGAAAGACCGACGTAGCCGCCCGGGAGGCCGGGGGCATCACCCAGCACATCGGGGCCTACAAGGTCAGGTTGGCGGACGGCCGGGAGATCACCTTTATCGATACTCCGGGGCATGAGGCCTTTACCTCCATGCGGGCCCGGGGGGCCCAGGTTACCGACCTGGTCATCCTGGTGGTGGCTGCGGACGACGGGGTCATGGATCAGACCCGCGAGGCCATCGATCACGCCCGGGCCGCCGGGGTCCCCATCGTGGTGGCCATAAACAAGATCGACAAACCCGAGGCCAACCCGGAACGGGTAAAGAGTCAGCTGGCGGAACTGGGGCTGGTGCCGGAGGAATGGGGTGGAGAGACCCTGGTGGCGGAGATCTCGGCCAAAAAACAGCAGGGGATCCAGGATCTGCTGGAGCTGGTCCTGCTTCAGGCGGAGATGCTGGATCTCAAGGCGGCTCCGAAGAGGCCGGCCCGGGGACGGATCATCGAGAGCCGTCTGGACCGGGGCAAGGGCCCGGTGGCCACGGTGATCATCCAGGAGGGAACCCTGCACGAGGGGGATCCCTTTGTGGCCGGGATGACCTTCGGTCGGGTGCGGGCCATGCTCAACGAACACGGACAGAGATTGAAGGAAGCCCCGCCGGCCACTCCGGTGGAGGTCCTGGGATTCGAGGAGGTTCCCCAGGCCGGAGACGACTTCATCGTCATGCCGGATGAGACCGCGGCCCGCAGAGTGGCGGAATACCGGCAGCGCAAGGCCCGCGAGGCCGAAGCCGCCCGTGAGGCCCGGATGTCGCTGGAAAAGGTCTTTGAAAAACTTCGGGAGGGCGAGATCAAGGAGCTCCGCCTTGTGCTCAAGGCCGACGTGCAGGGGACCCTGGAGGCCCTGAAAGAGGCCCTGCAGAAACTTTCCACCGACGAGGTGCGGGTAAATATCATCCGTTCTGGAATCGGGGCCATCAGCGAAAGTGATGTAATGCTGGCCGCGGCCTCCGAGGCCATCGTGATCGGTTTTAACGTGCGCCCCACCGGAAAGGCCAAGGAAATCGCCAAACAGGAAAAGGTGGATATCCGCTTCTACGATGTAATCTATCAGGCCATCGAGGAGGTCAAGAAGGCCCTTTCCGGGTTGCTGGAACCCGAATACGAAGAACGGATCGTGGGCGTGGCCGAGGTGCGGGCCACCTTCCGGGTACCCCGCGTGGGAACGGTGGCCGGATGCTACGTCAAGGAAGGAAAACTGGTACGGGGCGGAAGTGTGCGGTTGTTGCGCGAGGGAGTGGTGGTTTATACCGGAAAGATCTCCTCGCTCAAGCGTTTCAAGGAGGATGTAAAGGAAGTTGCAGCGGGGTACGAGTGCGGCGTAGGGCTGGAGAACTTTCAGGACATCAAGGAAGGCGACGTGATCGAGGCCTTCGAGATGGTGGAGGTCCGGAAAGAATTATGAACGAAGGCTTTCCGCCGGAAAGGCCGGTATCCTGATAAAAAAAACAGCGGGCCGAGAGATGGTGGTAGGTGTGGTGCGGATGGAATTCTTTATCCCCGGGAACCATTCTCTAAAGGGGAAGCGGCAGGTGGTAAAGAGTCTGGTGCATCGTCTGGAGGCCCGTTTCAGGAAGATCTCCGTGGCCGAGGTCGGGGAACAGGATCTCTGGCAAAAGGCGGTGATCGGGGTTTCCACCGTGGGTTCGGATCAGGCTCTGGTGGATCGGTGTCTCAACGAGGTCCTTTCCTTCGTGGAGAATTTCGACGGCCTGGAGCTCCTTTCCGCGGAAATAGATTTTATCTCCTATTAAAATGCATTATCGACACCTCCGGGTAGCCGAACTGATAAGGGAAGCCCTCTCCGTGATCCTGATGGATGAGGTACGGGATCCGGATTTGCAGGGGTTCATCACCATTTCCGAGGTGGAGGTCTCCCCGGATCTCCGCCGGGCCCGGGTCTATTATCGGGTTCACGGAGAGGAGGAAGACTGGAAACGAGCGGAAAGGGGGTTCCAGAGGGCCCGCAGGTATCTGCGGCATCTTCTGGGGCAGCACGTTTATCTGCGTTACCTTCCGGACCTGAGCTTCCATCCTGATCGCAGACCGGAGGACCTGTTGGCCCTATCTTCCGAGGGAAACGATGCCGATGAAGAGGATTAAGGAACTCCTGAGGGAGGCTTCTCATTTCGTGCTTTTCACCCACGTCCATCCCGATGCCGACGGGATGGGATCTCTGCTGGCCCTGCATCTGGTCCTGCGGGAGCAGGGAAAGGAGACCCTTCCCCTGGTGGAGGGTTCACCCCCCTCTTTTCTGGAATTTCTGCACGGGTTTAAGGATCTGGTGACCCCGGATCGACTGCCCCGGGATTTTCCTTATTCGGAAAGCGTGGCCGTGGTCCTGGATCTTTCCGAGGAGGAGAGAGTGGGGGACCTGGCTCCGGTGCTTCGCCGGATCCCCCGGAGGATTGTCCTGGATCATCATGCGCAGACCGGTTCCCCCCTACCGGGGGAACATTACTCCGACCCCACGGCTCCGGCCACGGCCCTCCTGGTATGGCGGCTTCTGCGGGAGCTGAACTGGGGCCTGTCTCCGGCGGTGGCGGAGAATCTTTACACCGGTCTTTACAGCGATACCGGGGGATTCCGTTTCGAGAACACCGGGGAGGAGGCCTTTGTGGCGGCGGCGGAGATGGTGCGCTGCGGGGCCCGTCCCTCCTGGGTGGGAGAACATCTACTGGAAAACTATCCCCCGGTTCGCTTCGAGCTCCTGCGGCGGGGGCTGGACCG
>DRMH01000054.1 GCA_011322625.1 Thermosulfurimonas dismutans
CGAAAAAGAGGATCCCACAAATCCTTCACAAATTTGTCAAAATATATGCAGCGTTCCCTGGGGGTGCCCTCCGTATCGATGCCGGTCAGCACGTCTAAAGGGCCTCTTCTCCTTTCTCTCCGGTGCGGATACGGATGGCTTCCTCAATGGGATAGATGAAGATCTTTCCGTCGCCGATCTTCCCGGTGCGGGCGCTCTTTATGATGGCCTCCACCACCCGTTCCACCATCTCATCCGGCACCACGATCTCCATCTTGATCTTGGGCAGGAAGTCCACCACGTATTCCGCCCCGCGATAAATTTCCTGATGTCCCTTCTGCCGGCCGAACCCCTTTACCTCGGTCACCGTCATCCCCTGGACCCCTACCTCGGCCAGGGCCTCCTTGACCTCTTCCAGCTTAAAGGGTTTGATGATGGCCTCGATCTTCTTCATCACCACCTCCTTATAGGGGATTCTTAGCAAGATAGGTGCCTATTTTATCCCGAGCCCTTCCGCGGAAACCTGCGTGAACTCAAAGGTAAATCCTTTCCCCCTCCGGGAAGGAATCCGCTTTTTCTTTGCAAAATTGTAAACCCTCTGAAACTTTTTTCACATTTGTGGCAATATCGGAGCCGTCGGGATAGACTCCCAGGACCAGCCCCTCCAGATAGAGGCGGGAGTAGTCTTCGTAGCGGAAGGAGAAGAGGTAGCCCTCGGTGAGGATCCGGGTCTGGAGGTGGACCAGGCAGGTTTTGCGGAAGGTTTCGGCCCGGATGTAGTTTTGCACCAGCAGCCCCTCCTCTCCCGGGGTTTTTTCCAGGAGCAGCCAGGGTTCGATACGATCCCGGGGTACGCATCCCACGATTTTGATCCTGGAAGCCCGGCGCGGGGGGTGACGGGCGGAATCTTTGAGATAAAGCTCGCCCCGGTCGTCGAAGTAAACCTCGCGGAAGGGGGCCCGGTGTCCGAAGACCGGAAAGGGCAGACGATACTTGAGGGCCAGGTCGTAAAGCCTCACCCGGAGATTGCGGGGAGAGGGGGAGACCAGATGCCCCTCCCGGGCCCGGGCCAGAAGGTCCTCCCAGAAACGGGCCTCCAGTTCCTCCTTTTCCCGCAGGGACCTGCCCAGGCGGAGAAGGAGTTCCTGGATCTTGTTGCGGAGCGTCCGGCGGGAGAGCCTGCGAATATAGGCCTGCCGATAGCGTCGAAACGATTCGGGATTCTTGGCCAGGTTGAGGGCCTCGAAGGCCAGGTTCAATTCCAGGGCCTTTTCCCCGGAACCGCCGGGAAGATCCGGATGGTGGACCTGCTGAAGGGTGCGATAGCAGGCCTTGACCAGCCGAAAGAGACTTTCTTCGTCCAGTTCTTTTACTATCTGGGGCGATAGCCCCAGTATTTCAAAGGGATTGCGCCGCATGATATAACATTTTAAGGTCTATCCGGCTCCGGGGGAAGGCATCTTTTAATCACCGGGATCAGCAGCAGAGGGGGAAGGGAAATCCAGAAGGTGAGGAAGAAGAAGCCCGCATATCCCAGGGCCTGTGCGCCGTAGCCCCCGGTGGCCCGGGCCAGGGTGAAGGAAAGGCTAAAGAGGGTGGACAGCAGGGCGTACTGACTGGCACTCATGTCCTTGCGGCAGAGACGCATCAGAAAGGCCAGAAAGGCCGCCGTCCCCAGCCCGCCGGTGAAACTCTCCACCAGCGAGGCCGCGTAAACCGCGTATTTCCCGGAAGAGGGCAGGGCCGCATAGGCATACCCCAGGTTGGAAACGGACTGAGACATCCCCAGCATCCAGAGGGCCCGAAAAAGCCCCAGACGCCGAACCAGCCCCCCGCCGATAAGCGACCCCAGAATGGTGGCCACCGTGCCCAGTGTTCCGGAAATCAATCCGATCTCCAGCCGACTGAACCCCCGGTCCACCCAGAAAGGATAGATCATGGACCCCATGGTGGCATCGCCGATCTTAAAGGTCAGAACAAAAAGGAGAAAGACCCAGGCGTGCTCTCTGTTGAGAAAATCCTTCAATGGTTCAATGTATTGTTTGATTATACTGCTACTTTTTCTGGTTTTTGAGGGAAGGTGGAGGTCGGGCCAGAGGAGGACCACGGCGCATAGGGCCAGGAAGACCAGGGTGAGGGCCAGGAAGGCCGGAGCGAAACCCAGAAAATGGGAGAGGGCCACCAGCCCTCCTCCGGAGGCGATCATGGCCACCCGATAGGCCGAGACCCTCACCCCGTTGGCCGGGCCCAGTTCGTCCTCTTCCACCAGTTCGATGGTGTATCCGTCCACGGAGATGTCCAGGGTGGCTGAGGAGAGGGTGCAGAGGAAGACCAGGAGGAAATAGAGCCTTCCGGCCGGGGGGACCAGGGTCAGGAGACTCACGGCCAGAGCCAGGAAGAGAAGGGCTCCGGCCATCCAGTGGTATTTGCGACCGTAACGATCCACCAGAGGGGCCCAGAGGGGTTTCAGACTCCAGGAAAGCCCGGCCAGGGAGAGGAGGCCGATCTCCACCAGATTCACCCCCCGGGTACGCAGATACACCGGAAGACTGACATATACAAAGCCGAAGGGCAGGCCCTCGGCCAGATAAAGCAGACCCACCAGGACCATTTTGCGATAGAAACTCAGCATTTATCTCTTCCTTAGGCGGGGAAGGAGGCAGGGTGTCCTGCGGCGATAGTCTTCATAGGCCCGGCCGTAAAGCTCCTCCAGTTCCCTTTCCTCCCGGGGAATGATGACCCATCTCAGGAGCAGGAGGTCCAGCAGGGCCAGGAGGGCCACCACCCGATAACCGGAAAAGAGCGAGGCTCCCAGAAAAAAGAGGGTGTGTCCCAGATAGGTGGGGTGCCTAACCAGGCGGAAGGGCCCCCGGGTGACCAGGCGCCCGGAGCGGGGTTGAAAGTGATGACGCCCCACGATCTGCCCCCGAAGATAGAGGAAGGTGATCCCCTCGAGCAGGATCCCCCCGCTGAGAAGGAACAACCCCAACACCCGGAACGAGTGGGGCAGGGGGAAGCTACCCAGCCGAGTGTAGAAACGAACGGAAAGGAGATGCTGGATCAGGATCAGCCAGAGCCCCGGAACCACGAGATAATAAAAAAGTCCCAGGCGTTTCCTCAGGCCGGGCCAGAGATAAAATGGAACCCAGAAGAGGGGTACCAGGAGCTCCAGGGCCAGGGCGATTTGGGCCACCGCTTCCACGGGTTTCATAGGAAGCCATTTTAGCTGGCCTGCGAGGGGATACAACACCCGTCCCTGGGATCGGGTATAATACTTCCGAAAAGGAGGCGAATATGGCTTACCTAACCGTAACCTGGGTGGAGGGGGCGCTGGAGCGTTATCTTCGGCGCCGTCCCGAGGATACCATCATGGGCAAGAAGATCGCCTTTTCCCCCCGGCATTATCTGGCCGCCCTTCTGCACATCTATACCGGTTGTTTCTCCCTGGGACGTATCGCTCGCCTGGCCGGCCTTTCCGAAGAGGAACTTCGCTTCCAGCGGGCCCAGATAGATTTCATGAGTCTGGTGGATTATCTCCGGACCCGGTTTGCGGAATGGTTCCGGGAACACCTCCTCCTGCGGGATTATCATCCCGCCGAATACGGTCGCATCGCTCTGGAGTACTGTCATCTGGAGGAACAGGTCCGTTCCCAGGTGCGCATTCCCCTTCTGGATCAGCTCAAACACCTCTGCTACGATCTGGAGGATCGTCTCTCGGCGGGCAAGGGCCTTCCCCCTTATGATGAACACCTCTTCCGGCGCCTGCTCTTCTTCTTTCTGGCGGCCGAGGGGCTCAAACCCACCCTTTCCTCCCGCCTGGTAAACCGGGCCCGGGATCTTGCGGAAAGGGCCTATCCCGGAGAATTCTCCCGGCTGGAGCTGCCCTCCCCGGAAGGTTTTTCGGAGAAACTTTACCAATATCTGGAGGAGGTCCTATCCCATGGAGCGTGAGCGCGAGATCCTGGAACGTCTCAAGAAGGCCTATCCCGGGGCCAAAATCGCCCTGCGCTTTGAAAACCCCCTGCAGCTCCTTATCGCCACCATTCTTTCCGCCCAGTGCACCGATGAGCGGGTGAATCAGGTCACGGAGGAGCTTTTCCGCAAATATCCGGATGCCCGGGCCTTTGCCGAGGCCGACCTCGAGGAGCTGGCCCAGGATATCAAATCCACCGGTTTTTATCGGCAGAAGGCCCGATATATCCAGGAGGCCTGTCGCCTCCTGGTGGAAAAGTACGGAGGAGAGGTCCCGCGGAGCATGGAGGCCCTGCTCGAACTGCCCGGGGTGGCCCGCAAGACCGCCAATATCGTCCTGGCCAATGCCTACGGGATAGTGGAGGGAATCCCGGTGGATACCCATGTGCGCCGGGTGAGTCAACGGCTGGGTCTTACCCGGGAAAAGGATCCCGATCGCATAGAAAGGGATCTCATGCGTCTGATCCCGCGGGAGGATTGGGCGGTTATTCCTTACGTGTTTCAGGCTCACGGCCGAAGGGTCTGTACCTCCCGTCGCCCCCGCTGTTCGGAATGTCCGGTGCGGGATCTGTGTCCCTCGGCCGGGGAGTCCTGACCCCTCGGAGATCCATGAACCGGGAGGAACGCCTCCATCGGGTTCGGGTGGAGCCCTCCGAGGCCGGGGAACGACTGGATGTCTTTCTGCTTTCCCGTCTGCCGGACCTTACCCGCTCCAGGCTTCAGAAACTGATCCGGGAGGGCCGGGTTACCCTTTCCGGAAGCACCGCTCCCCTTAAGCCCTCCCGGCGTATAAAGGCCGGGGAGGAATTTCTGGTCCGGGTCCCTCCTCCGGAGGAACCCCGGCTGGAGCCGGAGGAGGTGCCCCTGGAGATCCTTTACGAGGATGCCCATCTGGCGGTGATTGTGAAACCCCCGGGGGTGGTGGTCCATCCGGCCGCGGGGCATACCCGGGGCACCCTGGTACACGGTCTTCTGGCCCGGCTCTCCGGGCTTTCCGGGGTGGGAGGAAAATTGCGCCCCGGAATCGTTCACCGGCTGGATAAGGATACCTCCGGCCTCATGGTGGTGGCTAAAAACGACGCCGCTCACCTGCACCTGGTATCCCTTTTCCAGAGCCGCAGGGTGGAGAAATGGTATCTGGCCCTGGTGCACGGGGTACCGGAACCTCCCTCCGGAAGGATAAAGGTCCCCATAGGAAGACACCCGGTTCATCGCCAGCGTATGCTTGCCGGTGCACCCCGGGGGCGGGAGGCGGAAACCTTCTTTCGGGTGCGGGAAGTCTTCCGGCGGGCCTCTCTCCTGGAGGTACGTCCCCTCACCGGTCGTACCCATCAGATCAGGGTCCATCTTTCCTACCTCGGCCATCCGGTGGTGGGGGATCCCCTCTACGGAGGGCGGCGTCCCACCGGTCCCCGGGCCGCGCGTCAGATGCTCCATGCCTGGCGCCTGGGTTTCGAGCACCCCCTTACCGGAGAAAAACTCTTCTTCGAGGCCCCGCTTCCCCGGGACTTCGAGGAATTGCTGGAGGAACTACGTCGTGCCGGAAAAGGATCTTCGCATCGGAATAACCGGTGGTCCGGCCACCGGTAAGACCACCCTTCTTGCGATCCTCCGGGAGCTGGGGTATCCGGTTTTTTCTGCCGACGAGAAGATTCGCGCCTATCTGGCTCCCGGGGGGCAGGCCTATGAGGCGGTGAGATCTCTGTGCCCGGAAGCCCTGCGTGAAGACGGGACCCTGGATCGCCGCCTCCTCCTGCGCAGACTCCTGCAGGACCCGGTCTTTCGATCCCGGATGGAGGGGCTTCTCCATCCCCTGGTGCGCAGGGACCTCATGACCTTCATGGAGAAACACCGGGGATCCGGGCCGGTCTTTGCCGAGATCCCGCTCCTTTTTGAGGCGGGGTGGGAGGATCTCTTTGACGAGATCTGGGTGGTGACCTGTTCCGAGGAGATTCAGCGGCGGCGCCTGCGGGAACGGCTCCGGGATGAGGAACTCGTTCGGGGTTTGCTCCGTCTGCAACTGCCCCTGGCCGAAAAGGAAAGGCGGGCCCACCGGGTCTTTTCCTCCGAGGTCCCGGTGGAGGAATTGCGGGCCCGGGTTCAGAGGTTGCTCTCAAGAAGTCTTCGGCCCTCCGGGGAGAGCCCCTGAAGGAGGAGGGAATCCCCCAGGCGCCGGACCCTCAGGTCCGAAAGCCACAGGGCCTGGGATAGTTTTTCCGCTCCCCGGCCCGCTACCGCGGAGGGGGCTTCCCTGCCCCCGATGATGAGCGGACCCAGGAAGAAAAAGACCTCGTCCACCACTCCGGCCTCGAGGAAACTTCCGTGCACCTCTCCCCCGCCCTCCACCAGGAGGGAGAGGATGTCCCGCCGGGAAAGTTCCCGCAGCAGGGAGGGAATATCCACCCGTCCGTCCTTTTCCCTCACCCGGATGACCTCGGTTCCGGTCCGGCGGAAGATTTCCTCCCGGTCCCGGGGGGCGGAGTCGCCGCAGACCAGCCAGGTGGGAACCTCGCGGGCGGTGCGGAAGATCTGAAAATCCGGGGAGAGGGAAAGCCGGGTGTCCAGTACGATCCTTACGGGATTGCGCCCCCGGGGGAGCCGGCAGGTAAGCAGGGGATCGTCCGCCTTTACGGTGTTTTTTCCCACCAGGATGGCGTCGCAGATGTTTCTCAGACGGTGCCCCTCCCGCCGGGCCTCCTCTCCGGTGATCCAGCGGGAATCTCCGGTGCGGGTGGCGATGCGTCCGTCCAGGCTGGCCGCGACCTTGAGGATCACCCAGGGCCGATCGGACACCATTCGTCTCAGAAAGAACCGGGTCAGATAGCGGCACTCCCGTTCCAGGACCCCGCAGACCACCTCCAGCCCCCTTTCCCGAAGGAATTCCACCCCTCCCCGGGCCCGGGGATTGGGATCCCGGGTCCCCACCACCACCCTCCGCACACCGGACCGGAGGATGGCCTGGGTGCAGGGAGGGGTGCGGCCGTGATGGTGGCAGGGTTCGAGGGTTACATAGAGGGTGGCTCCCCGGGCCTTTTCCCCGGCCCGGGCCAGGGCCAGGGCCTCGGCATGGGGTTCTCCGGCCCGCCGGTGATATCCCCGGGCCAGGATCTTTCCGCTCCGGGGATCCACCACCACCGCTCCCACCGGGGGATTGGGGCTGGTCCTCCCCAGCCCCCGGCGCCCCTCCCGCAGGGCTTCCCGCATATAAAAAAGGTCGTCGTGCATGGTTTATTTGCTTATAATAGATCCTGATGGCCTCGAAAAGCCCCTCTATCCTCATTGTCGATGACGATCCGGGTTTTCGGGAATTTCTGAGGCTTTTCCTGGAAAAAGAGGGCTATCGGGTCTCCCTGGCCCGGGACGGAAAGGAAGCCCTTTCCCGTCTGGAGGAGGTGAATCCGGACCTGATCCTGCTCGATCTGCGCATGCCCGAGATGGGGGGGCTGGAGTTCCTGGAACACCTGCGTCGTCAGGGTAACGAGACCCCGGTGATCGTGATCACCGCCTATGCCTCTCTGGATTCCGCGGTCAAGGCCAAAAAGGAGGGGGCCTACGATTATCTTCCCAAACCCTTTCGTCTGGAGGACCTGCGTCGGAAGCTCAAGGAGGCGCTAAAAAGCTCGGCCCCGCGGGAGGAAATTACCGGGGAGTTTATGGGAATCATCGGTCGCAGCCCGGCCATGCGTCGCCTTTTCTCCCTTCTTCCCAAGATTGCCCGGGCCGAAAGCAACGTCCTTATCACCGGAGAATCCGGGACCGGAAAGGAACTGGTGGCCCGGGCCATCCATCGTCTCTCTCCCAGGAGGGACAAACCCTTCGTGGTGGTGAACTGTGCCGGTATCCCGGCCACCCTGCTAGAGTCGGAACTCTTCGGTTACAGGGCCGGGGCCTTCACCGGGGCCAAATACGACAAACCCGGACTTTTCGCCCGGGCCCATGGCGGCACCATCTTTCTGGACGAAATCGGGGATCTTCCTCCGGACCTCCAGGTAAAATTATTACGGGTGGTGGAGTACAAGACCTTTACCCCTCTGGGAAGTTCCCAGGAGGTTCAGGTGGATGTAAGGATCATCTCCGCCACCAACCGGGATCTGGAGGAGGAGGTGCGGGAGGGGCGTTTCCGCGAGGATCTTTATTTCCGTCTGAATGTACTTTCGGTCCATCTTCCGCCCCTTCGG
Organism: Thermosulfurimonas dismutans; assembly: GCA_011322625.1. GTDB lineage: Bacteria > Desulfobacterota > Thermodesulfobacteria > Thermodesulfobacteriales > Thermodesulfobacteriaceae > Thermosulfurimonas_A > Thermosulfurimonas_A dismutans_A. The sequence goes on from DRMH01000054.1 coordinate 8,130, forward strand.
GAAAGGAGGGAGGATATTCCCCTGCTGGTCCAGCATTTCTTGGAAAAGTATTCCCGGAAGATGGGAAAATCCGGGCTGGGGATCTCGGATTACGCCCTCAAGGCCCTCATGGAGTACGATTTTCCGGGAAACGTGCGGGAGCTGGAGAACATCATCGAACGTTCGGTGGCCCTGGAGTCCGGTCCTCTCATTCTTCCCGAGACCCTGACCCTTCGCCCGGGCCGGAGAAAAAGCCAGGATTTTTCGGTGGAGCTTCCCCCGGAGGGCTTGGATCTTGAGGCCTTCCTGGCCCGGGTGGAAATGGGGTTGTTGCGTCAGGCCCTGGAGCGAACTGGGGGGCGCAAGGAAGAAGCCGCCCGGCTCCTCAAACTCTCCCCCAGGTCTTTTCGGTATCGACTGCAAAAATACCGGCTGGAGTAAACGGAAGATTTATGAGTGTTTTTCCCCTAGGAATAAGATTTTTTCTGGTCCTGGTCTCTCTCTTCTTCCTGCCGCCGGAATATCGGTTTTATTTGATTCCGGGTGCAGGGGTGTATCTGTTGCTCCAGGCCCTTCTTTTTCTCTTCGGGGCCCGCTATCTGCGCGAGGCCGTATTTTTCTGGCTCGGAAGGGCCCTGGATTTCGGGTTCATCCTGGGGCTGATCGGGCTCACCGGAGGGGCCGAAAGCCCTTTCATTTTCTTTATCTTTTTGCCCTCCCTGGAGACGGCCTTCTCCGGGAACCGGCTGCGCACCGACCTCACCTCTCTGGTGGCCCTGCTCGGACTGTTTTATTTTTTCTTTCGTTCGGAACACCCGGGTCTTCGGCACTGGTTACAGTTTTTCGTCTATGTGGGGGCCCTGGGGGTTACCGGTTTTCTGGCCCTTAAGCTTTCCTCCCTGCGTTCGGAACTGAGCCGTCAGGAGGACATTCGCCGGAACCTCCTGGATTCGCTTTCCGCCGGGCTGGTCTTCCTGGACCGGAACATGCGTATCCTTTCCTGGAATCCCAGGGCCCGGGAGATCCTTCCCGGGCTGGAGAAGGGGGTCCCTCTTTCCCGGGTGGTGGGCTCGGAAATACGCCCCAACTCCTCCCGGGGCGAGATGCGTCAGGGAGGGATCATCCTGGGATATTCCCTTTTCCCCATCCGCCGGAACAGCGAGATTCTGGGCTGGGGGTTTCTCTTTCAGGATATTACCGAGGTCCGGGAAAAGGAGGAGAAGCTTCGGGAGGCCCAGCGGCTGGCCTCCCTGGGCAGCATGGCCGCGGGTCTTATTCACGAGATCAAGAACCCTCTGGCCACCATAAGCGGGGGGATCGAGTTTTTGAGGGAACGACTGGGGAATCCGCCGGATCTGGCCCCGATTCTGGAGGTTATCTCCCGGGAAAGTGAACGTTTGAATCGGCTGGTGACCAACTTCCTCTTTTTCGCCCGACCGGAACGGGGCGAGACCGAGATCTTTTCCCCGCGGGAGCTTATGGAGGAGATTCTTAAGGCGGATCCGGCTTTCTTTTCCCGGGTTCGGCTGGAAAGGGATCTTCCCCCGGGAAGGGTGCGGGCCAACCGGGAACAGTGGCGCCAGATCTGGGAGAACCTTCTGCGCAATGCGGTGGAAGCGGCTCTGGAGGGTCCTTCCCCCCGGGTGAAGGTGAGGGGCTTTTTCGAGGATCACTATTTTGTCTTCCGGGTGGAGGATTCCGGGCCGGGCATTCCCGAGGAGGTCCGTTCCCGGCTCTTTGACCCCTTCTTTACCACCAAGGCCCGGGGAACGGGTCTCGGGCTTGCGGTGGTCTATAGGATAGTGGAAAATCTAAAGGGTGAACTTAAATATTTCTCCGGCCCGGAGGGGGGAACGGTTTTCGAGGTTCGAATCCCCGGGGTCAAGGTGGAGTCATGAGCAACGGTTTTGAGGATCTGGCCGAAAGCCTCTCCCTGGAGGTGAAACGGGAGATTGCGGAACGTTATTTTACCCATCGTAAGGTGATAGAGGAGGAGATCGAGGAGTATCAGCAAACCCTGAAAAACTTCGAACGGGAAGAGGAAAAGATCCTCCGCGAACTCCTGCGTCTCATGGTTCTTCTCAAGGATCCGGATCTTCTGGAGCGTTTTGAAGAAATTACCGGGCTCCATCTTAAGCCCTATTATGATGAATATATCCTTTCCTCTCCCACCATTCGAAAGCGTCTGTTTCGGAAGTTGCGTTCCCGGGGGTTCACCTCCAAGGGTAAATTTCTACGTCTCTTTGAGGACACCTATAAAAGGCTCTGGGAGAAACTCCCCCTTTACCAGAGAAAGCTGAGTTTCCTGGAACACTGGGCCAGGAGAATCAACGAGGACATCGAGGAATTCCACCGGGAGTACGACCTGGGGAGCATCTTCGCCTTCTTTTCCTCCCTGGAGAGCGGCACCCCTTCGGAGATGGCGGTATCCATAGAAGGGGGGTCCCGGGAGGGGCTTGAGGAACAATTGCGTTTCGCCAGGGTCCCTTCTCCCCAGGGTCGTTTTGTGGATCTCAAGGGACTTCCTCGGTGGAAGGAGGTAAGCGGGAAGCTTCTGGCCCTGGCCAAGGAGGCTTACCGAAGACATACCGGAGAGGCCAAACAACTTCTTGAGATCCTCGCTACTTAGGAAGGTCCGGCAGACCATCGAAAGATACGCCCTTTTCAGTCCCGGAGACCGGGTGCTGGTAGCGGTCTCCGGAGGGGTGGATTCCATGGTCTTGCTGGAGGTCCTCTATCTTTTGCAGCGCGAATACGAGCTTTCCCTGTGGGTAGCCCATTACGATCATCGGTTGAGGAGAGGGTCTCTGGAGGAGGCCCTCTGGGTGCGGCAGGAGGCCCGGCGAAGGGGGTTGCCTTTTATTTACGGGGTGGGTCCGGTGCGGGAGTATGCCCGTCGGGAGAAGATCAGTCTGGAGATGGCCGGAAGGGAATTACGTTATCGTTTTTTTGAATCCTTAAGGCGCAGGCTGGACCTTCAGAAGGTGGCCCTGGCCCACCATGCCGACGATCTGGCCGAGGAAGTGTTGCTCAAGTTTATCCGCGGGGCCGGGCGTCGGGGGCTGGCCGGTATCCCGGTAAAGAGGGAAGAGGTGGTGGTGCGGCCCCTTCTTCTGGTGACCCGGGCGGAGATAGAGGCTTTTGCCCGACAGAGAGGGCTGCGATGGGTGGAGGACGAAAGCAACCAGGACCCTCGATTCTGGCGCAATCGGGTGCGACACCTGCTTTTACCCTTTCTCGAGGAGCATTTCCATCCCCGGGTGCGCGAGAATCTGAAACGCACCGCCCTCATCCTGGCGGAGGAAGAGGAACTGATCGGGGATC
>DRMH01000055.1 GCA_011322625.1 Thermosulfurimonas dismutans
AATTCTTTAAGACCTCCCGGTTTTGGCGGGCGATATGCATCCTTTCTTCGCCCAGGCCCAGGTGGTCCAGGATGGGTTTGTCGTATTCGTCCACCAGGACCACCACCGGACGGCCCGTCTTGCGGTAGAGGGCCTTAATCAACCGGTCGAATCTTTCCCGGAGATCTCCCTCGGGAAGATCCACGCCGTAATCCTGGGCATAAGTTATGAGGCGATACTGGAGTCCTCTTTTTAGGTTTTCGGCGTTTTCATGGGAGATTTCGTTAAAGTCAAAGATGAGGACCGGGTGTTCGGTAAAGTCCCACTTATCGTGGATATAAAGCCCCTCGAAAAGCTTGCGGTTTCCGCGGAAGAGTTCCTTCAGGGTGTTGATGGTGAGCGATTTTCCGAACCGCCGGGGGCGGGAGAGGAAGTAGCAGATGCCCTCGGTTACCAGGCGGTGGATCCAGGGGGTTTTGTCCACATAGACCCAGACCCGCTCCCGGATCTGTTTGAAGGAGGAGGTATCCAGGGGTAGCCTTCGCATAAATCCATTATAATGGATCCTATCGAAATCCGGAATTTGGGATCCGGCGAAGCACCAGCAACCGGTGTTTACCGAAAAGACGGCCCAGTTCATCGCGCCAGGGGGTTTCTACCGCCGCGATAAGGTTCCCGTCCGGAGAAACGGCCAGATGAAAGAAGCAGGTCCCTTCGGTGGGAAAGTATCCGGAGAGTCGGGAAAGTCCTCCTCCCCGGCCCTGGAGGTCAAAGACCAGGACTCCGAACTGGCGCACCCGAAGGTTTTCGCGGCGAAAGGCCGCTGCGGAGACCGCAAGGGTTCGTCCCCGGGTATCCACCGCAAGCCCCTGAAGCCTCACCGGAGAGGTGAAACGCCAGAGGAGGTGCCCGGTCTCGGGGTCCAGGGCAAAGAGGGTGCGGGCTGCGGGATGCGGTCCGGCGGGGCGATCCACGGAAAGGGGTAGCCCGTAGGGGAGGGTGCTTTCTCCGGAAAGGATATAGAGGACCCCCCGGGGGCCGAAGAGTCCGTAGCCCAGGGTGGCGGAAACCGGAAAGTTTCCGAAGAGGATGGGCGTGGCCAGGGAAAGGATCCGGGAGAGTTTGGGGACGGTAAGATCGAAGAGGAAAAGCCTCCCGTCGCCGGTGCCCAGGGCGGCGAAACGCCCGTCAGGGGAGACCGCCACCGATTCCCAGGCCGAAACCCGATCAAAATAAGGCCGGAGCGGACGAAGTAGGTAACGGAAGGTCTCCTGTCCGGTCCTTCCGGAAAGGGCCACAAAACTCTGGGGCGGGGGGCCGGGTAAACGAAGGTCTTCCCGGTATTCCGAGGGAAGAAGGGATACCAGGGCCACGCGATCTCCGGTGGAATCACTATCCGCGTAAATGATGGTGACCGGAGCCGGACCGGAGGCCGGATAGGCCCAGCGAACCCTGCCCTCCGGGCTCAGACGATAGAGCCGCGAGAGCCTGCGCCAGGCCCGGACCCGTCGGTCGAACCAGGAGTGCACCCCGAGCACCAGAAGATCGCCTCCCGGAAGGACCCGGAGACGATAGATACCGGGCAGTTGATAGATCCCATAGACATCACCCGGGGCCGGGGGTTCGCCCCGGAGAAGGTCCCGGGCGGTGGAAAAACACCAGAGGGTTTGGCCGGAGGAGACCTTTACTGCGCAGACCGCCCCCTCCGGACTCTGTTCTCCGTAGTAGAGGATCTCCGCCTGCGGGGAGAAGGCCACCCGTTTGACCATGGCCTCGGGGATCTTCTTTTCCCAGAGGATCCTCCCGGTGCCACTCCGGAAGAGGATGAGTCTTCCGGAGAAGGTGCCCAGGGCGAGATATCTTCCGTCCGGGGAGAAACGCACGAAGGAATCCGGTGTGTGTCCGGCTCTTACCTGGAAGGACACGTCTCCTAGGGGATACTCCCAGAGCAGTTCAAGCCCGAAGGCCTTGATCTTCTGGGCCTTTAGCCCGGAGACCAGAAGAAAGAAAAGGAGGATTCCCCACAGCACTTCTCGCAGGCCGGGTTTGCGGCTATCCTGGAGGGCATGAGGGTGGAGATCCTTGCGGCCGAAAGTCTGGGGGTGCGTTCCATGGCTGTGGAGGTGGAGTGCTCCGGGGTGAGGATCCTTATCGATCCCGGGGCGGCCCTGGGCCCCAGACGATACGGTCTTCCTCCGGATCGTCTGGAACTGGAACAGCTTTCCCGGGCCAGGTCCCTTATCCGGGAGAGACTCCGTCAGGCCGAAATGGTGGTGATTACCCATTATCACTTTGATCACTATCTTCCCGATTGGGCGGAAGATCTTCGAGGGAAACGGGTCTTTCTTAAGGATCCGGTGCGGAACATCAACCGCAATCAGGCCCGTCGGGCGGCGGAATTCCTGGAGAGGCTTATCCGGGCCGGTGTGCAGTGGGAGGTGGCCGAAGGCCGAAGGATAAAACTTCCCGGGGGAGAGATCCTTTTTTCCGGACCTTTCTTTCACGGTCCGGATTCCCGATTCGGATGCGTAATTTCGGTGGCGGTAAGGGTCGGAGGCCGGGTCTTTGTGCATACCTCGGATGTGTCCGGTCCGGTGAGGCCCGAGGTGGTACATTTCCTCCTGGAGCAGCGACCGGATCTCCTTTTGGTGGATGGCCCCTCCACCTATCTGGGCCCGAGGTTCGGTCTTGAGGCCCTGGAGGCGGCCCGGGAAAATCTCCTCCGCATAATTAGGGATCTCGGTCCCGAGGTCCTGATCCTGGATCACCATCTTTTGCGGGATCTTTCCTGGCGGCGCTGGGCCGGGCCCCTCTTTGAGGCGGCCGAAGCGCGAGGGGTCCGCCTCCTCTCCGGGGCGGAATTTTCCGGAAAACCCGAAACCCTGCTTGAGGCCGAACGCCTCAAGCGTTTTAGAGATAATTCCTGACCAGGGCATAAAGGGGGCGCAGGGCCGGAGCATAGAAAACCTCCTGAAGATATAGCCAGAAAAGGATCTTGACCGCAAGCACAGCCAGTCCCAGAAGAAGCAGGGCGGCGGAGAGCCATTTTTCGCGGGTGGGCCAGGACGGAAGGAAGAGTTTCCGGCCCGGGGATAGGGGATCAAACCCCCGGGTAAGAAGGGCATCCGCCAGGATTCTCGACTGGCGTACCGCAAGCGAGATCAGGGGATAAAACACCGAAAGCTCCGTCCGCAGGGTGTGAAGAAGGCCGCGTCTTAAGGGGCGGTAGCCCCTCAAACGCAGGGCCTGTCGTACCAGGCGCAGATTCTCCGCCACCGCAGGCAGGAACCGCACCGCGGAAACCGCCATCAGGGTCAATCCCCGTGGAAGGGGCAGGGCCGCCACGGCCCGGAAAAAGAGTTCCCGGGAGGTGGAGGTCACCAGATAAAGCCCCGCCGAAAGGGCTGCAAGCAGCCGCAACGACTGGATCAATCCGTAAGAGAAACCCTCCTTGATGAAACAGAGGCCGGAGAAGTGTTCCCCCGGAGGAAGGAGACAGAGGAGCACGGTTCGGGGATAGTCCTGGTAAAAAAGTCCCTGGCTTATCATGATGCCCCAGACGGTGGTGAGCGCAAGGAAAAGGTGGGTTTTAAGAATGCGTCCTTCCGGCCGGGAAAGTAGAAAAAGGCCCAGGGAGAAAAGGGCCAGCAGCCCTAAAGATAAGGGCCGGTCCAGAAGGACCGAAAGCCCGGAGACCAGGAAAGAAAGAACCAGCTTGGTATAGGGATGGAGGTTTTTCATGGCCGTATTTCCTCCACGGTGCCGTTTCGAAAATAAAGGACCCGGGTGGCCAGCGCCCGGGCTACCTCTTCATCGTGGGTGGAAAACAGGAGGAGATCCGCGGAAAGGGAGGAGATCAGGCGGGCCACATGGCGGGCGTCCTGGGCCGTGGTGGGTTCATCCAGGAGAAGGATGCGCGGGGCGCCGGTAAGAAGCGCTCCCAGGGCCACCCGGAGGCGCTGCCCGCGGGAAAGGGAAAAGGGTACCCGGGAAAGAAAGGAAACCAATCCCAGTCTTTCGGCCACCGAGAGCACCCGTCGTTTTATCTCTCCCGGGGAAAGTCCCAGGTTTTCCGGAGCAAAGGCAAGTTCGGCCTCCACACTTTCCCTTACCAGCATGAGATCCGGGTCCTGAAGGAGAAGTCCCAGAAGAAGGGCGTCTTTTCCCTTTCGGGCCCGGATCTCGATCCTTCCCCGCGAGGGCCTGAGGAGTCCGGCCAGAAGATGAAGGAGGGTGGTCTTTCCCGAACCATTGGGGCCGCAGAGGGCCACCCTTTCCCCTTGCCGAAAGCGGAGATGCAAGTTTTTGAAGATCTCCCGCCCTCCGGGGCGGGAAAAGGAAAGCCCCTGCACCTCGATCAGGACCTCGCCGGGGGAGGAGGTCCCTGGCCGGGGAAGATGTCTTTCCGGCGGACGGAAGTCCCGGGCCGGTCCTTCAAAGATTACCCGCCCTTCCTCCAGAAAACAGACCCTGTCCACCCAGGGAAGGGCCAGGTCCAGGCGGTGCTCGGCCAGGATCACGGTTATGCCTTTTCGGGTGAGTTTTCGCAGGATGTTCATCACCCTGCGGGAGGCCTGGGGATCTAGCTGGGCCAGGGGTTCATCCAGAAGGAGAAGCCTGGGGTTTACCGCCAGCGCCGCGGCCAGGGCCACCCGCTGGCGTTCCCCCCCGGATAGTTCCTCCAGTCTTCGGGACTCAAAACCCGAAAGCCCCACCTCGGAAAGGGCCTTTTCCACCCGGGAACGGATCTCCCTGGGGGAGAGTCCCAGGTTCTCCGGCCCGAAGGCCACCTCCCCGGCCACGGTCTCGGCAAGCAGCATCTCCGTGGGATTCTGAAAAACCACCGCCACCCGGGGAAAGAGGGCCCCTGGGGAGACCGGCCACCTCTGCCCGAGGACCTCCACCTCTCCGGAAAACTCTCCTCCCGCGGCCCCGGGAATCAGTCCGCAGAGCACGGAAAGGAGGGTGCTTTTTCCGCAACCCGTCTCTCCGGCCAGAAGCACCATTTCCCCTTCCTGCACCGTGAGACTCACCCCGCACAGGGCCGGGGCCTTTCCTCCGGGATACCGGTAGGTCAGATCTCTGACCGCAAGGACTCTCATCTTTCCATCTCCCGGAGATGTAATCCCAGTCGGACCCCCAGAGCCGCCCCCACCAGGGTATAGAGGAAACCTTTGACCAGGAGCGAGAGCCAGAGATACCACTCCGGGAAAAAGAGTCGGTAAAAGGTCATATGGAGCACCAGGGAACTGAGGGTGCTCAGGGCGTCGGCGAGTCCCAGGGCGAGGATGGTGCGGCGGCCTTCCGGGTGTGCATAGACCCTGAAGATCCAGAGGGCCGTCTCCAGGGTGAGGAGCCTGAAGCCCACAAAGAAGGGGTCCGTGGCCCGAAGGCCTCCGAAAAGAACCGTCCCCATGAGATAATGAAGCAGTCCGGAAAGGGTGGCGAATCCCGGCCGTGGCACCAGGACAAAAACCGCCGTAAAGACCGCATAATGCACCACCTCGGTAATGAGTCCTCCCACCAGGATGTTGAAAGGGCCGAGGAGGGCGTAAAGGATGTTGGAGAGGACCCCTCCCAGGAAGTCCAGTCCGAAACCCACGGCTCCGGAAAGGGCCACCAGGGAAAGTTCGCGCAGACGAAAGCCCGAAAGCAGCCGTCTGAGCCCCAGAAAGACTATCAGGGAATAAGTCCCTCCGGCAAGGAGAATAAGAAGCAGCCCCGCGGCGAGTTTCGGGCTTCCACGGGTAAGACCGATACGCCGGGTCTTGAGCAGAATGGGGGTTTTCTCCCCCAGGGGATAGACCCTGATCAGGGCCAGATATTCCCCCGGAGGTACCTTTCGGGCGTAGATGGGAAGCACGGCCCGGGCCCTTCCCCGGGGGGGAAGATAGACCAGGGCCAGGGGTTTTCGGGCGTGTCCGCTCATACCGAAACGCGGAGGATAGAACCCTTTTACCGGCTTGCGGTTTTTCGGATCCAGAAATTCACCCCGCACCACCAGGTTAAGGGGCACATCGGTCAGGTTCCGGAATTCCAGGGTTTCATAGGCCAGAGGTTCGTAGCGGGAGTAACCCCGGGCCCTTAGTCCCAGGAGATATCCCAGCCTTTCAAAGAGCGGATTGGGCACCACCAGAAGCCCCTCTCGCCGGTAGCGCAGACTGAGCCCCGACTCCTCGGTGGGAAGCCTCCAGGAGACCAGCTGCACCTTTCCCCGGAGGTCGAAGACCCGGCGTCGGAGGACCAGATCCACTTCGGCGGTGCGCCCGGGGGCCTGGAAAAGGAGCCGGAGTCGTCGGGGTTCCTCCGGGGGAAGATATATCCTTGGACGCAGAAGACGCCGGGCGAATTCTCCCTGAAAGAAGTATTTTTGGGTAAAGTTTCCGGAAGAAAGGGAGAGGTTTAACCCCGGGACGAAGGAGGTTACGAGGAGGCCTATTTCCGGGGCCTCCCTTCGGGAAAGAAGGGTGAGTTGGAGTGCGGTTCTCTTTTTTTCCACCGTAATCTTCTTTCCGGGACTTCCCAGCGGGGCAAAGACCTCCAGGGTGGCCAGAGGCCGTGAGGCCGGGGCCCGCAGAACCAGGGAGGTAGGGCCGGCTTTTAGGCGATAGACCTCCCCCGGTCTCCAGGGGAAGATAAGGAGAAGATCCCGGGTGGCCAGCGGCGGGTAACGCAGCACCAGGTCCCCGGAGGCCCGGTAGAGAGATACCGGGGTCTCGGGAGGGATTCCGGAAACCTCGATTCCCAGGGGTACGAAGAGGGCTTTAGGGGGCGAGGATTTTTCCTTCCGGCACCCCGCAATACTTACGGCCAGGATCAGCAGGAAGAGTCCTGAAAGGGGCTTCAGGGTTTTCATTCCGGGATCACGCCCACGGCTCGCCCCAGGGGATGGTGCCATTTGGCGGAAAACCCCAGGGCCAGGGCTGCAAGAAGGAGTCTCCGGGGGTCGTCCTTTTCTGCGGCAAGTTTTTCCCGAAAGGAGGGGAAATCCCCTCTGCGCTGGGAAAGGGCGCAGGCCATGAGTGCGGCCTGATCCAGGAGCGCCTCGGCCGCGATCTCCGGGGGAAGTATTCCGTAGCGTACCTGGTCCCAGAGATGAAGATAGGCCAGGAGATGGGACACCAGTCCCAGATCGCCCATTACCGGGCGTACATTGTGCACCAGCCATGCATGGACCGGTGCAGGGAGAAAGTCGCGCAGGGCCACTAGCAGGTCCTCCTCGCCAAGTCCGTAACGTTCCAGAAGTCGTGGGGCGTAGCGCACCAGATCCGGCGTGAGCTTGTTCTGAAGGGCCAGGGCCCGGAAAAGGGCTTCGCGTACGGCCAGAGCGATGAGTTCTCCGAGTTTTACGTGTTTTCCGGCCCCGGAAAGGGGACGTCCCCCGTGTTCCAGCGCCGCTACCCCGATCTGATCGGTCCCGGTGCCGGTGGCCAGACCGCAGGAATAACGCGAGGCCACGTGCAGTTCCTCAAGTACGGTGACCTTGGCCTCGGTGGCCATCTTGACCGCCCGCACCAGGGCGCCGGGCGTAAGGGCCCGGTTGATGAAAAGCATGAGTACGATGGTCCCGCGGCGATCACAGGTCGGGGCCTCTCCGTCGAGTCGCAGGAAACGACCCTCCTCCTCGTAAAAGGAAGCCGGATCTCCGGCCCGGCCGGCGTTGGTCTCCACCCCGGCGGTGGCCGCACAGAAGACGACAAGCTCTCCGGAGGTCTTCCTTCCGCCTGCGGGGGGAGAGAAACCCTGGCGGGAGAATCCGGCCAGATACATATTGGCCGCGGTTCCGAGAAGAGCGGTCCTTTCCGGGGGAAGACCGTGATACTCGCAGATCAAGCGATGATAGCGTTCGGGATCGCGGCCGGCCAGACAGGCCCCGTGGCCGCAGTCCGGGTGCGGCCTGGGTTCACAGGCCTGATGGTTGGTCAGGAACCGCAGGTCCTGCCGGATCCCTCCATTCACCCGACAGGTGGAGATCACGGTGTGGGGACGAATAAACTCCGCGCAGAGAATCCTTTCTCCCCTCTTTATCACCAGCCCCTCATAAGGAGTAAGTATCTCGGTCATTCCATCTCCTTTTCCATTTCTAGAATAAGGTCCTTGAGGGCGTTCAGGATCTCGGGATCGGGTTCAGACCACAGTCCGCGATGGGCGGCCTCAAGGAGCCTTTCGGCAATATTTAGGAGGGCTGCCGGATTGTGTTCCCGGAAAAATTCCTGCATCTCCGGGGAAAGGGCGTAGGTCTCAGCCAGGGCCTTCCACATCCGGTCCGAGACCACATCGCTGGTGGCATCCCACTGGAAGATGAGATCCACTATCCGGGATAGGTCCCCGGCGCCCTTGAAACCGTGCTGCTTCAGGCCTTCGATCCAGCGCGGATTCAGAACCTTGATGCGAAAGAGGAAGCGCATTTCCTCGGCGGTGGGGCGTACCACCGGCTAGATCGGAAG
>DRMH01000056.1 GCA_011322625.1 Thermosulfurimonas dismutans
AAAGGGGGAATACCCTCGGGGATCTCCAGATGCACCCGCACCGAGGAGCCGTGCACCAGAAAGGATACCAGTTCTTTGAGGAAATCCTTGATGATTACTTCCTTGGGTTGAGGAATATCTCCCCGGGAGAAGGTAAGCAGATCCCGAGCCAGATTTTTGGCCCGCTGGGCCACCTTTTCGCAACGGGAAAGGACCTCGAGCACCCTCGGATCCTCCACCGTACGGGAAAGGAGCTCCAGATTGCCCAGGAGAGAGGTCAGGAGATTATTGAAGTCGTGGGCCACCCCTCCGGCGAGAAGCTCAAGGGCCCGGTGTTTTTCCAGCCGGACCCTTTCCTCCTCCAGAAGTTTACGTTCGGAAATATCCTGAACTATTCCCAGATAGAAACGCTTCTTCCCTACCTGAATGATGGAAAAATATACCTCCACCGGGAAACGACTTCCATCTTTCCGGCGGGCCTTGAATTCCAGAGGTCTTCCCACCAGACGACTCTTTCCGGTCTTTTTGACCCGGGCGAAGGATCTGAGATAGGCCTCGTGATATTCGGGAGGGGCCAGAGTGAGGTGAAGATCCTTTCCCAGGACCTCCTTTTCCTGGTAACCGAAGATCTTTTCGGCGGCGGGATTGAAGTAGGTGATCCGGCCCTCCTCATCCATGAGGATAACCGCCAGGGGGGCGTTTTCGGCCAGGGTACGGAAGCGGGCCTCGCTTTCGGCCAGGGCCAGTTCCATCTTCTTGAGGGGGGTTATATCCTGAAGACTGCTCCAGATCTCCAGCCGCGGGCCCTGCCGAAAGACCCGGGAGGAGACAAGGAAGGTCCTCTCCCCACCGGATCGATCCCTCAGAAGGACTTCGTACCCCGAAATCTCCCCCTTTTCGAGGAGGGCCTTAAGGAGGTTCTCGCGTTCGCGGGGGTCACGATAGAACTGCTGCACTTCCTGCCCCCGCAGATCGACTTCCTCCGAAACCCGCAGAAGTCTTTTCAGGGCCCGATTGGCCATAAGGATGCGCCCCTCAAGATCCGTAACCACCAGACCGGCGGGATTGTCCTCGAAGAGCCTCCGGAGCTTCTCCTCCAGGAGCTTACGTTCGTGAATATCAAAGATAAGGCTGATCTTGAGGCGTTCCCCGGTAGGAGAATCAAAGGGGGAGTTAATGGCCAGGTACCATCGACCATCCCGCGGATTTACGGCCTCCCATTGAATGGTCTTTCCTTCCCGGAAGACCTCCTCCTGACGACACCAGCTGCAGGGCTCCTTCTGCTTGTAAATGACCTCGTAGCAACGCTTACCTATGGGCTCCTCTCCCACCCATTCCTTGAAACGACGATTGGCCGCAAGGATCCGATAATCGTGATCCGAAAGATAAAAGAAACCCGGAAGGGTCTCCACGATCTTTACGAAGAGGTGGTTGCCGAGGAGATGTTTCTTTTCCGCGGTAACATCCCGGAAGATATGGAAGATACCCAGAAGATTTCCCCTTTCATCCTTCACCGGGGCCGCATAGGCCCAGAGCCAGCACCCGAGATGAGCCTCGTAAAACTCGTCCATACAGGGATGCCCTTCAATATTCACCCGCATGTGCATGCAGAAGGGCGGACGGGTCTTGCTGCGGTGGAGCAATTCGTAACAACGAGCCCCGATTATCCGGGGGAGCGGAACCTTGAGAATGGAGGAGAGGGCCTCATTGGCATAAAGAATCCTCCCCTCCCCATCGAGGACCATCACCCCATCCGGGAGAAGATCCAGGATCTCGGGAACAAAAGAATTTTTCACTAAAAATATTTTAGCGTTGACTCTTTACCTCGACAAGATGCCGGTGTTTCACGTGAAACACGCAGGATACGTTCCGGGGTAACGATGAGGGTAAGGCGCAGATCGTGATCTTCCTGGGGGATACGGGGGAGGATCTGGATCTCGTGCACGGTGGTAAGGACCGGGGTCTCGGGCCCGATTTTCTCCCGGGAAAGAAGGAGGGCGTATTCCCGGTCGGCAAATCCCCCTCCTTTTCCCAGTCTTTCTCCCCGGGGGCTTGCTGCCACGCATCCGGTAACGAAGAGATCCACCGGGGGAAGGTCCTCGCTTCGCAGGGGTTCTCCGTAGCGGAAGGCCCCCTTAAGGGTGGCGGCCCGCAGGGGATGCACCCGGAGCCGGGAGGGATGGAGCAGGAGGAAGGGAATTTCTCCTTCAAGCCCGGGTTTGGCCAGGACCAGGATCTTGCCCTCGGAGAGAAGGGCGGCCCGTAGGGGATACTGAGGGCTGTCGGGATTGACGAAGACCACCCGGGCCTTCCGCACTTCCGGCAGCTCGAGGGCTCTGCGGGCAGCCTCCTCGGCCCCGACGAAGTTGGGTATGCGTCCGTAGGCCCCGGGGAAACGGGCCACCCCGGCCTCGGTAAGTCTGCGCCAGACAAGCTCTCTCAATTTTTTCTTCTCGGCTTCAAGATCTCCTCTCATGGGGCGGGGCGAGTGCGGCCTCAAAGCGATCCTCAAGGATCTTCCCGGAGGCTCCGGGGAGATGGGCCCGGGCCCGAAGAAGGCCCTTTAGGGTTACGGGGGAGAAACCGGATCCGGCAAGTCCGTATCTCTTTAAGACCTCAAAGTCCTCGCGGGGCATGGGAAGAAAGAGGGAGAAGGGCCCGAGGATCGGGGGTTTCGGAATCCCTCGGGGTTCGTAACAGAGGTATTCCTCTTCCCCCCGCTTTATATAGCGTCCGCCGTAGGCCTTAAAACGAAGCTCTCGTCCCTTTCCGGCCCAAAGAATAAGGCGCCCTCCGAAGTTGAGACAGACCTCAAGGAATTCCCCGGGAAGATGGGCCTCGAACTCAAGGCGCAGGCCGGGGCTCCCTCCCTCAACCCAGAAGGCCTTCCGGAGTTCCGTTGCCGGAAGCCTCGCTCCGAACCCTACCGGAAGCTCATAGATCGGTCCGGGGCCTTCCCCCAGGAAGGGATACTCCTCCACGGTCTCAAGACGCAGCAGGCCCCCCTCCGCGGAAGGCTCAAACCTTTCCGGAACCCAGAAGAGAAGTCTCTCCCCCACCATCTCCTTAAAAAGGACCGGCGCTCCTTTCCCCTTAAGGATCAGGCGGGAGGAGACGATCCTTCTGCCGTGAAAAAATTTCGCATTGAGGAGGGCGTAGGCCCCGGGAAGCCCCGCGGGAGGAGGGCGGAAAGTGATCTCCGGGCCGGAGATCACCTCGGGATTTTCCGTAAGGCGGGAGAAATAGAGAGAGATTCCGCCTTTTATCCCTGCGGATACCACCAGGAGGAGGCCTGCCGAAAGGAGGCTTAAGCGCAGGGCCTCGGTCAGGCCCGCGGTCCGGAGGATCCCCCACCGGCGCACAAGGAGGACCAGGGCACAGTGGACGGAGAGGAAAAGGGGTGGGAAAAAGATCAAGGCGAGGACTCCCACGACAAGGGCGGGGATCATGGGAACCCCGTAGTCCCTTCCTCCGAGAAAGGAAAGGGCCAGAAGATAGAAGAGGACCCCGGAAAGGAGACCCGCTACCGGAAAGAGGACGAGTTCCAGGAGATGAAAGTTTACCAAGAGTTTCAAGGCCCCCCTGCGGTGATAAGACCGGAGGTAAAGGCCATAGACGACCAGAAAGAGAAAGAAGAGGAAGATCCTGGCCCCAGGGAGAAGGACGGCCTCAAAGAGGCCCCCTAGAAGAAGAGTGAGCCCTAGGATCTCCAGGACCGAGCGAAGGGTTACTTTTTTCCTCACGGCGGCATTGTAGTATAATCTTCCGGAAGAAGGAAGGCCATGCCTTTTCGTCTCTACCGGTGTTTGCTTGTGGGCGGGTTTTTGTTGATTCTCTTTTCCTGCGGAGGGCCGCGGAATACGGTGCGTATTGTGCATGTACCTCTCAAGCCCGCGGGAAAGAGTTATCCGGCCTGGAGCAAACCCTATACCGTAAACGGGCACACCTATTATCCCCTGCCCTCGGCAGCAGGGTATGTGGAGGAGGGGCTGGCTTCCTGGTACGGCCCGGGATTTCATGGCAGGAGAACCGCAAGCGGAGAGATCTATAACATGTACGCCTTTACCGCGGCTCACCGCATCCTTCCCCTGGGAACTTATGTCCTGGTAACCAATCTGGAGAACGGACGCCGGGTGGTGGTACGCATAAACGATAGGGGGCCCTTTGTCCCGGGGAGGATCATCGATCTCTCCTATGCCGCGGCCCGGGCCCTGGGAATGCTGGAAAAGGGCGTGGTGCGGGTTCGGCTGGTGGCCCTGGCCGAGGGCCATCGCTCCGGAAACCAGATCGTCTTCCAGCGTATCCCTCGATGGCGCAAGGGGGAGTTTTATCTCCAGGTGGGAGCCTTTCGGCACTATGCGCTGGCGGTGCGATTGCGGGAAAGACTGGCCCGACGTTTTCCCTCTGTGCTCATCGAGCCCTACACCTCGCCCCGGGGCACCTTTTATCGGGTCAAGATCTTTCTGGCCTATGATCTGGATCTGGCGCGAAAAAAGGCGCAAAAATTAAAACAGGAATTCCCTACCGCCTTTCTGGTAGCCCGATGAAAGATATCTATGCCCGTCTCCCCTTTCTGGAAGAACGTCTGGGATTCCGCTTTCGGGATCCGGGCCTCCTGATCCGGGCCCTGGTGCATCGCTCCTATGCCGTGGAAAAAAGACTCCCTTCGGGCTCGGATAACGAACGACTGGAGTTCCTCGGCGATGCCATTCTTTCGGCGGCCATAGCCCATCTGCTCTATGAAAAGTTTCCGGAAGCCTCGGAAGGGGATCTATCCAAGATGCGAGCCTGGCTGGTGCGGGAGGAACGCCTGGCCGGCGTGGCGGAACGTCTGGGCCTTTCGGATTTCATCCTGGTCAGTCAGGGAGAAAAGCGTTCCGGGGGCACCCGCAAGGCCTCCATTCTGGCCGGCACTCTGGAGGCGGTTCTGGGGGCCGTTTATCTGGACGGAGGCTACGATAAGGCCTTCTCCTGTGTAAAACGACTTTTTCGGTCCCTGATCCCTCAGGCCCGCAGGGGGCTGCTGGCCGATTATCGTTCGCGTCTTCAGGAACTGGCTCAGGCCCACTTCAAGGAGACCCCCGCCTACCGGGTGGTGAAGGAGGAGGGGCCCTCGCACGCCCCTTTATTCGTGGTAGAGGTCCTGCTGGGGGGAGAGCCCCTGGCCCGGGGGCAGGGAGGGTCCAAAAAGGAGGCCGCTCAGGAGGCGGCCCGTAAGGCCTTGCACAAACTGCAAGGGCTTCTTAACCTTTCCTCACAGAAAGAAAACTAAAGGAGTGTTCCGGTGGATTCCAGTAGCTTTCGTTCCGGCTTTGTGGCTATCATAGGGCTTCCCAATGTGGGAAAATCCACCCTGATGAATCAGCTCGTAGGGAGCAAAGTGGCCATAGCCACTCCCAAGCCTCAGACCACCCGTTTCAATCTGCGGGGGATTCTTACCGGGCCGAACTATCAGATCGTCTTCGTGGATACTCCCGGCATTCACGAGGCCCGGGATCTTTTCAATCGACTGATGGTGGAACAGGCGCTGCGCGCCCTGGAGGAGGTGGACGGGGTGGTCTGGGTGGTGGACGCCTCGGATCGCCGGCCCCAGGCCGAGGAAAAAATCCTGGAGATCATCAAACGGGCGGAAAAACCCACCATTCTGGTCCTCAATAAAATCGACCTGATCAAAAAAGGCGAGTTGCTACCCATGATGGATTATTTTTCCCGGGCCCATCCCTTCCGGGCCATCGTGCCGGTATCGGCCCTGGAAAGGGACGGGCTGGAGGAGCTGGTCCAGGAGATCGTGGCCATGCTTCCGGAGGGGCCGGCCTACTACCCCCCGGAGATGGTCACCGATCAACCCGAAAGGGTGCTGGCCGCGGAAATCATTCGGGAAAAGCTCTTCCTGCTCACCCGCCAGGAGATCCCTTATTCCACGGCGGTGGTGGTGGAGGAATTCCGGGAGGATCCGGAAAAGAACCTCCTCATCATTCAGGCCACCATTTACGTGGAAAAGGATTCCCAGAAGGGGATCGTAATCGGAAAGGGCGGACAGATGCTCAAGAAGATTGGCACCCTGGCCCGGGAGGAGCTGGAGTTCATTTTCGGAAAGCGGGTTTACCTGGACCTCTGGGTAAAGGTGCTTCGGGGCTGGCGCAAGGAGGAAAGGCTGCTGCGTCGGCTGGAGTTTCCCTATTTTTGAGGCGAAGGAGGCTTTCCCTCAAAGTTACACTGTCTCCTTAAACGGACAGATTCCCTGCAAGATCGCGGAGCCGGAGAGGGTGAAAAGGCCCACTCTTCTCGGGCCGAAGACCTCCTGGGATATGGCACAGATCTTGTTATTATAAAAGCGATCCCATTTCGGGTGCGGAGGCGAGATGCACACTCTACAGCAGACCGTGGCGGACAGCGTAGAATTGAAGGAAGAGGGAGTCTTTTCCGGGCAACAGATTCGGCTGGTGCTGGAACCGGCGCCTCCGGGGCAGGGTATCCTCTTTGTGCGGGAGGATCTTCCCGGGGCCCCGTGTATCCCCCTGCGCCCGGAAAACATCCTGGGCACGGATGGAGCCACGGTGGTTTCGGATGGGCGACATTCTGTCTATCTGGTGGAACATCTCCTTTCGGCCCTTCACGGTTTGGGCATCGATAATTTGATCGTGCGGGTCTGGGGCCCGGAGATCCCCCTTTTTGATGGTTCGGCCACCGTTTTTGTTCGGGAGATCCTCTGTCGGGGGATTCGGGTGCAGCCGGTCCCCAAACGTTTCGTGGAGGTGGTACAACCCTTTCAGGTCCGAAACGGCGTGGGGATCATCCGTTTCCGCCCCGCCGACCAATTCATCATCCGGGTGCGCATCGCTTTCGATCATCCGCTCATCGGGGAACAGAGTCTCAGCCTGAACATAAATCCCATTACCTATCAGCGGGAACTCGCTCCGGCCCGAACTTTCGGTTTCAAGGATGATCTGCTCAGACGCAAGGAAAAGGGGATCCTGCGCGGAGGGAATCTTTCCAATGCCATCGTGCTGGACGAAAAAGGGGTCCTCAACGGGAAATTGCAGCGATCGGACGAGTTCGTACGTCACAAGGCCCTGGACCTGGTGGGAGATCTCTTCGGAAGCGGATGGGCCTTTAAAGGAGAGGTAGAGGCCGAGCTTTCCGGCCATCGGTTGCATATCGAGGCCCTGAAGAATCTGCTTTCGGCTCCCGGTGCTACCCGTCTCTCCGACGGCATACCCACCCGGATATTCTTCTTTCTTCCCCCCTGTCCCCAGCCGGCGGCCAAACGGGGTATTGACCTCGGCCAAAGCATGGTAAGATAATTTTGCGGCCGGGGGTGGAGGTTTCGCCTCTCTCCCAGTCGTAAATAATCAAATCCACGGAAGGAGTTTTGTATGCGTAGGGCAAAGGTAGGGGATGTAGTAAGCATTTATTGTGTTGGGATGTTGGAAAACGGGGAGATTTTTGAGGAGACCCCGGAAGGGGAGCCCTTCTTCTTCGAGGTGGGTTCCCCGGAGATCATCCCCGGGCTCTCGGAGGCGGTGATAGGCATGGCCGAGGGGGAGGAAAAGGAGGTCCTTCTCACCCCGGACAAGGCTTTCGGCCCGCGGGATGAGAATCTGGTTCGGGAGATCCCGAGGGGGGCTATCTCTCTGGAGACCGAACCCCGGGAAGGGATGATGCTCAACCTTATTGTGGATACCCCTCAGGGAGAGATGCAGTTCCCGGCCCTGGTTACCGCGGTGGATGAAAATCGAATCGTGCTGGATCTTAACCCGCCTTTGGCCGGGAAGAACGTAATCTTCCGCATCAAGCTTCTGGGAATTCACGATCGGGACGAACTAGAGCTTCAGAGTCTCTAGTATCTCCGGTGACATTCCGAAACTCTCGTCCGGGCCGGGAAAGCGTCCGGCCCGGACGTCCTGGACGTAATTTTTGACCGCCTGAAGGATCTCCTGATCCGCTTTCCCGTAGGTACGCACAAAGCGGGGTTTGAAGCGCGGCCAGAGCCCCACCACGTCATGGAAGACCAGGATCTGGCCGTCGGTGTGGGGGCCGGCCCCGATACCGATGGTGGGAACCGGGACCCGTTCCGTGATGACCCGGGCCAGCTCCGCAGGCACACATTCCAGGAGCAGGGCAAAGATCCCGGCCTGGCACAGGGCCTCGGCGTCGCGCAGGAGTTTTTGAGCGGATTCCAGATCCCGCCCCTGGACCCTGTATCCTCCCAGGGCCGAGGCCCGCTGGGGGGTGAGACCGATGTGCCCCAGGACCGGTATCCCGGCCCTGACCACCGCGGCTACGATCTCGGCCATCTCCTCGCCGCCCTCGATCTTGACCGCCTGACAGCCTCCCTCCTTCACGAAACGCCCGGCGTTGCGAATGGCCTCCACCGGACCGGTCTGATAGGACATAAACGGCATGTCTCCCACCACCAGGGCCCGGCTTGAGCCCCGGACCACGGCTCGAGCAAAGACCAGCATCTCGTCCATGGTAATGGGAAGGGTGTCCTCGTAGCCCAGAACGACCATGGCCGCGGAATCACCCACCAGGAGAATATCCACCCCGGCTTCCTCGGCCAGACGGGCGGACACAAAATCGTAGGCGGTCAGCGCCACCAGGGGCTCCCGACCCTTTCGGTTCTGGATCTCGGGTATGGTCAGACGGGCCATTTCCTTAAAAGAATAACGAATCCCTGGGGGCTTTCAAATAAAGATAGGCCTTCTCCGTGAGGACGCGGCCCTTGCGGGTGCGCCGCAGAAGCCCGCAGCGGATGAGATAGGGTTCGTAAAGATCCTCCAGGGTCTGGGGGTCCTCACACAGGGCGGTGGCCAGGGTGGAAAGCCCCACCGGCCCCCCGTCGAACTTCTCCAGGATGGTGAGAAGGATACGACGGTCCAGGGGAGACAGCCCCAGGGGATCCAGATCCATAAGTTCCAGGGCCTTTTCCGCCACCTCCCGGGTAATAGGGCCCGGGCCGTGCACCTGAGCAAAATCTCTCACCCGGCGCAACAACCGATTGGCCACCCGCGGGGTTCCCCGGGAACGGGAGGCGATAATCCGGGCGGCCTCTTCGCTGATCTCAAGCCCTAGGATCCGGGCCGAACGTT
Source organism: Thermosulfurimonas dismutans (assembly GCA_011322625.1). Taxonomy (GTDB): domain Bacteria; phylum Desulfobacterota; class Thermodesulfobacteria; order Thermodesulfobacteriales; family Thermodesulfobacteriaceae; genus Thermosulfurimonas_A; species Thermosulfurimonas_A dismutans_A. The sequence goes on from DRMH01000056.1 coordinate 9,072, forward strand.
CGATGATCCGGGCCAGGGCCTCCTCATCGTAAAAATCCAGTTTAAAGATGATCCCGAATCGATCCCGCAGGGGAGCGGAGAGGAGCCCCGGACGGGTGGTGGCCCCGATAAGGGTAAAACGCGGCAACTTGAGCCTCACCGCCCGCGCCCCCGGCCCCTTCCCCACCACCAGATCCAGGGCAAAATCCTCCATCGCCGGATAGAGCACCTCCTCGCAGGCCTTGGGAAGACGGTGGATCTCGTCGATGAAAAGGATGTCTCTTTCCTCCAAGGTGGTGAGGATGGCGGCCAGATCCCCCGGACGCTCCAGGGCCGCCCCGGAGGTGATCCTGAAGTTCACCCCCAGTTCCTGGGCCACTACCTGGGCCAGGGTGGTCTTTCCCAGCCCCGGGAAACCGGTAAGGAGCATGTGATCCAGGGGCTCTCCCCGGGCCCGAGCCGCGGAGAGATACACCTGGAGTTCCCTTTTGATGTCTTCCTGGCCGATATATTCCGCCAGGGTCCGCGGACGCAGATTCTCCATTTTCAAGAGGAATTATACTCAGGGCCTATCCCGGGGAGAAGTGTTTCAGGGCCTTACGCAGAAGTTCGTCCAGATTCTCCTCACCGGTGAAGACCGCAGCCAGGGCCTCCTCGGCCTCCCGGGCGGAAAAACCCAGGTTTCTAAGGGCCACAAGGGCCTCCTCGTAAACCGGAGAAGGGGCCGTTTTCTTCTTCTGGAGCGCCAGTTTTCCCCTCAGCTCCACACACAGTCTTTCCGCCCGACGGGGGCCTATACCCGGAACCCGGGAAAGGGCCCGGATGTCTTCTCTCTGGACCGCCTCCTCCAGTTCTTCCGGCCGAAAAAAGGCCAGAAGATTCAGGGCCAGACGCGGGCCCACTCCGGAAAGCGAGGCCAGAAGACGAAAAGTCTCGCGCGAGGGTTCGTCGGCGAAACCGAAAAGCTCGGGGGTCCCCTCCTGAATCCACAGGCATACCGGCAAACGCACCACCTCCCCTACCGGAGGAAGGGTTTCCACCAGGGTGAAGGGCACCGTGACCTCCAGCACCACCGGACCGGTCTCGATCCAGATCCTGCCCGGCAGTTTGCGTCGCAGACGTCCGGTTATCTCGGAAAGCATGAACGCATCCTCAGGAGGTGAGTCAGGGCCAGGGCCAGGGCATCGGTAGCATCCAGAGGAGGGTCCTCCTCCAGATTCAGCATGTTTTTTACCATATAGGCCACCTGTTCCTTGCTGGCTCTGCCGTTTCCGGTAAGGGTCTGTTTAACCGTGGAGGGATGATAGAGATACCAGGAGAGTCCCTTTTGAGCAGCCAGAAGAAGAACCACCCCCTGGGCCTGTCCCAGAGCCAGGGCCGCCCGGGGGAATCGTTCCGGGATCACCTCTTCCAGGACCAGCACCGCGGGGCGGAACTCTTCCCACAGATGCAGCAGTTCCTGATAAAGGGTCCTGAGTCGTTCCGGCAGCGAGTCCTGTCTTTTCAAGGATAGGATACCCCAGCTCAGGACCCGGGGGTTACTCTCTTCCTCCACCACCGCGTAACCGGTAACCCGGGAGCCGGGATCTATTCCCAGTATCCGCACCTACTCATTCCCGGAAAGTTTTTCCAGCAATTCCTGGGGGATATCAAAGTTGGCGTAAACGTTCTGAACATCGTCATGATCCTCGAGTTTTTCCATAAGGCGCAGGATCTGCTGGGCGGTCTTCTCATCCTCCACCCGGACCGTACTTTTGGGGACCAGGGTAACCCGGGCCGAGGCGATGGAAAGGCCGGCTTCCTCCAGCCCGGAGCGGACGGTTTCAAACTCCTCGGGGCCGGTAATGATCTCGAATTCTCCCTCGTAGGTCCTCACATCCTCGGCCCCGGCCTCCAGAGCGGCTTCCAGGACCTGTTCCTCGGAAAGGCCGTTTTGGGGAATCACGATAAGCCCCTTCTTTTCAAAGATCCAGGACACGGCCCCGGGTTCGGCCAGATTCCCCCCGTATTTACTGAAGATATGACGCAATTCAGAGACCGTGCGACGCCGATTATCGGTGACACTCTGGATAAGTATGGCCACCCCTCCGGGCCCGTAACCCTCGAAGGTGGCCTCCTCATAGCGGGTGCCTTCCTCCAGGCCCAGTCCCTTACGGATGGCCCTTTCGATATTTTCCTTGGGCATATTAACGGCCTTGGCCGCAGCGATGGCTGCCCGCAACCGGGGATTGGAATCCGGATCGCCGCCCCCGAGTCTTGCCGCTACCATGATCTCGCGGGTGATCTTGGTAAAGATGCGTCCCCGTTTGGCGTCCTGTGCGGCCTTTTTACGCTTTATCTGGGCCCAGTGAGAATGTCCGGCCATAGATACCTCCCTTTTTCCGTGAGGCTAATCCATTATAACTTTTCCTGGCCCGGAACCAAGTCCGGGGGGTGGGTTCAACCGAAGAAACGTTCGGGGGCCATCCTCAGGGAATAACGGATGAGGTGCCCGGCGAGATCAAAAACCCGCCTGGCCCGATCGATGAGGGCTCCGTCGGCGGTGCAGACCACCTCCCCGGAAAGGACCAGGCGTTCGGCCTCCTTTACCGCAAGCACCTCCCCCGGAACTCCCAGAGGGGTCAGGATCCGGCGACGCAACCTTTCCGCGAGTTTGCCCGAGCCGGAGACCGGGGCGTCGAGGTAAATCCCCAGGAAGGCCGGTGGATAGCGCCGGAAGAAACACAGGATAAGATTCTCCATGCGGGGCAGCTGGATTTCGAGACCCGGAAAACGCCCGTAGGCCCTTTCGGCATCGCGGACGAAACCATCGCGGGAAAGGACCAGCGGGCGACCGGAAAGGGCGTGGCTGAGAGTGGCAAGCACATTGTAGCCGTCAACCGTAACCCTTTTTCCGGAAAGCTCCGCGGCGCGCACCCTCTTCTGGCGGCGGCTTAGGGCTATCTCCCGGGGAGGCGTGGCCCGGATAAGGAACTCCCTTTCGGCCCGGGAAAGACCGAAACGATCCCCCACGAGCTTTAAGGCCGCTCTTTCCGGATACCCCCGATCAAGGAGAAAGGCGAGATCCCTTGCCGCCTCCCTAAGGGCCTTCACGTTCATTATTTTAACTCAGGCCTTGTCGAAAGGCCTCTTGCGGGTTAGAAAGACTTGCGTTCCGGTTTTAGGCTTCAGGAAGGAGGGTACCTGATGAAACGTCCTATGACCATGGCGGAAAAGATACTGGCCGATCGGGCCGGGGTGGCGGCGGTGGAGCCCGGGGAGCTGGTGGAGGTCCCGGTGGACCTCACGCTGGCCAACGACATCACCGCGCCCTTGGCCATCAAGATCTTCGAGGAGACCCGCATAAGCCGGGTCTTTGACCCGGAGCGCATCGTGCTGGTCATGGACCACTTCACCCCCAATAAGGACATAAAGAGCGCCGAGCAGGTGCGGATCTGTCGCGAATTTGCCCGTCGTTTCGGAATCCGGCACTATTATGAGGGAGGAGCCTGCGGGATAGAACACGCCCTTCTTCCGGAACTGGGGCTGGTGGTTCCGGGGGACATCGTCATCGGTGCGGATAGTCACACCTGCACCTACGGGGCGCTCGGGGCCTTTGCCACCGGGGTGGGGTCCACGGATCTTGCCGCGACCTGGATCACCGGCCGCACCTGGTTCAAGGTGCCGGAGACCATAAAGTTCGTCTATCGAGGGCGCCTCAAACCCTGGGTCTCGGGAAAGGATCTTATCCTTTATACCATCGGGGACATCGGGGTGGACGGAGCCCTTTACCGGGCCATGGAGTTTTCCGGGGAGGTCATAAGGCGACTTTCCATGGCCGAAAGGTTCACCATGTCCAACATGGCCATCGAGGCCGGAGGCAAGGTGGGGCTTATGGAGCCGGACCGAAAGACTTTGAACTATATACGCGGAAGGGCCGGACGCGAGCCCCGGATCTACCGCAGCGACCGGGGGGCGCGGTATCTGGAGGTGCGGGAGTATGATTGCTCCAAGATAGATCTTCAGGTGGCTTTTCCTCACCTTCCCTCTAATGTGAAACCCGTGACCGAGATCCCGGAGATCCCCATCGACCAGGTGGTGATCGGCTCCTGCACCAACGGGCGGCTTGAGGATCTGGCGGTGGCGGCGAAGATCCTCAAGGGTCGCCGGGTGAACCCCAATGTCCGGGCCATCATTATTCCGGCCACTCCGCAGGTCTATCGCGAGGCCCTGCGCCGGGGCTATCTGCGGGTGTTTCTTGAGGCCGGAGCCATTGTTTCTCCTCCCACCTGCGGGCCCTGTCTCGGGGGCCACATGGGGATCCTTGCCCGGGGCGAACGGGCGGTGGCTACCACCAACCGCAATTTCGTAGGGCGCATGGGGCATCCCGAAAGCGAGGTGTATCTTGCCGGCCCGGCGGTGGCCGCGGCCTCGGCGGTCCTGGGCAGAATCGGAAGCCCAGAGGAACTGGGACTCAAGGAGGAGGCGTGAGATGCGTTTTCGGGGAAGGGTTTTTAAGTTCGGAGACAATATAGATACCGATGTGATTATCCCGGCCCGCTATCTCAACACCACCGATCCCCGGGAGCTGGCCAAACATTGCATGGAGGACGCGGATCCGGAGTTCGTGAAGAAGGTCCGTCCCGGGGACATCATCGTGGCCGGGAAGAACTTCGGTTGCGGGTCCTCCCGGGAACACGCCCCGGTAGCCATCAAGGCCTGCGGGGTCTCCTGCGTGATCGCCGAAAGCTTCGCCCGGATCTTCTATCGCAACGCTTTCAACACCGGTCTCCCTATTGTGGAGGCCCCGGAGGCCAGTCGCGAGATCCGGGAGGGCGATGAGGTGGAGGTGGATCTTGAGGCCGGGGAGATCCGGAACCTCACACAGGGGAAGATCTATCGGGTAAAACCCCTTCCTCCCTTCATGAAGGAACTTTTGCGGGACGGCGGCCTCATCCCGCATCTGGTCTGTAAATATCGGAATCTACGCCTTGAGGACGAATAGTTGACAGCCCGGGGCGGGGTTTTAAAATTTGGAAAGGATGGGCGCGTAGCTCAGTTGGATAGAGCGTTGGCCTCCGGAGCCAGAGGTCGGGAGTTCGAATCTCCCCGCGCCCTCTATGAATTTCTGTAATTTCAACCTTCCCGGGCCTCCGTTTTCCGGATCAATCCGCGTCGTTCCGGGTCGTTTCGTGCTATCACTGACCACCCTCTCCCGCCACCCCCACAAGGGTCCAAAATCATATCCGGGACTATCCATGCCTTACGGAAAAACGCTTTGAAGAGATGATCAGAGAGGAATCTTCCTTCGAGGATTGGTCCTGACCGGGCTACAAAATAAAAAAATTGGGTGCGGGGGTGGGATTTGAACCCACGACCTCCGGGTTATGAGCCCGACGAGCTACCAGGCTGCTCTACCCCGCGTCCGTTCGCCTATAAATGTAAAGAGGTCTCTCCAAAAGTCAAGGGTCCCCGGGTAAAATAGAAGCGCCCATGCGCATAAAGCGACTGGAAATCTACGGGTTTAAGTCCTTCCCCTACCGGGTCTCCCTTCCCTTTCCCCCGGGTATCACAGCCATCGTAGGCCCTAACGGGAGCGGGAAAAGTAACATCGTGGACGCCCTGCGCTGGATCCTGGGGGAGCAGAGCCTTAAACGCCTGCGGGTAAAATCCGCCGAGGATCTCCTGTTTGCCGGAGACCATGGCCGAGGGCCCGGGTTTGCGGAGGTTCGCCTGGTCCTGGAAAATAACGGACAGGCCCCGGAACCCCTGCGTGATCTTCCCGAAATAGTGGTAGCCCGGAGACTCTATCGTACCGGAGAGTCCGAATTCCTCCTTAATAATCGCTCCTGTCGGCTCAAAGACATCCAGTATCTCTTTCTGGATACCGGGGTGCACCCCAGGGGTTACGGACTTATCGACCAGGGAGAAGTGGGGCGTTTTCTGGAACAAACCCCTCAGGAACGTCGTATCTTTCTGGAGGAATTGGCAGGAGTATCGCGTTATCGAGCCAATCGCGAAGAAACCCTGCGTAATCTCGCTCGTACCCGGGAAAACCTGGCCCGGGTGGAAGATCTCCTGGCGGAAATAAAAAAACAGGTGGAACACCTCCGAAAACAGGCCCAGGAGGCCGAGGAATTCCTGCGCTTGCGGGAGGAACTAAAACGACTCTCCCTTCTCCGCCTGGCCACGCTTTACCTCAAGGCCCTCAAAAACCGGAACCAAGCCGTAGAATCCCTGCAAAAGCTGGAGGAACACCGTAGCCGAATCGAGGAGCGGGCCAAGGAACTCGGTCCTTTGTATCAACAGGCCCTGCGGGAGGTGCGGAATCTCAAAAGAGAGGTTCGGGAAACCGAGGAGGCGCTGGCGCGTCTGGAGGAGGACCTCTCCCGAGTCTCGGACAAACAGCGTCGGCTCTATCGGGAGGAGGCCGAATTCTCTCAAAAACTGGAAAGGGAACGGGCGCGCATCGAGGCCCTGAGCGAAGAAATAGAACGCCTTACCCAGGAGGAACAACACCTGGAGGAAGAGATCTCCCACCTCGAAAACCGAATAAAAGAAGAGGAAGCCTCCTTCCGGGACGAGGAGCTTATCTATCAGAGGGAACGTGAAGAGCTTCAGAGAAAGGAAAAGGAACACCGGGAGATAGAAAAAGAAATCTTTCAGAAACGCGCCCGTCTTAAATCCGTGGAGGAAGGGCTTCAGGCGCTGGCCCGGGAATGGGAGCGAATCACCCGGGGGGAAGAGGATCTAAGGCATAAAGAACAGGAACTTGAGGCCCGTAAAACTCATCTCCTTCGGGAAAAAGAAGCCCTTTCCCGGGAATTGGACACGGTGCAGGAACTGCTGCACCGGATCTCGCAGGAGAAGACCGAACTGAAAAATCGGCTCGACCGTTTTCGTTCCTTCCTGCGGGATTTCGAGGAAAAATTAAGGGAAATTCGGGGGGAAAGAAAGGGGCTTCACCGGGAAAAAAGGGGCCTTGAGGCCGCCCTGCGACAAAACCTTCCCCCGGATCTAAAAAACCTCCGGCAGCCCCCGCCGGTATTGGCCGAGGTCCTGGATCCACCCCCGCAAAATACGACCGGGGCCGAGGCCTTTCTGGGCTCCAGACTGGCCTTCCCGGTGGCCAGGACGCCGGAAGACCTGAAAACGTTCCTGTCCTTCGGGGAAATAACCGGGGTTTTCCTGGGCACCAGGGAGCGTCTGGAGAAACTGAAAGATTATCTCTCTCGAATCCGCGAAGAAGGAGATCTCGACCGGGTCTGGGAAACGGATCCCGAGGCCCGGCTCTTTTTCCCCGCACAGGCCCTATTTTATGAACCTCCGGGGTTTCTCAGACGGACGGATACCCAGGGAGACGGACTCCTGGCCCTCCGAGAACGCCTGAGGGAAATAGAAAGGCTCGAGAGGGAACTCGAAGGGCGCGAGAAGGAAATACTCCGGGAAAAGACCCAAGCGGAGCAAAATCTGCAACAGCTTGAGGACGCCTACCGAAAGAAAGACCTTGAGTATCAGGAGACGCACCGGCAGGAGCAGGAAATCCGGAAAAAGCTTCAAACCCTGGATCGGGCCCTGGAGAGGCTTGAGGACGAACAGGTTCTCCGGCAGAGAGAAGCCCGGGAAATAAAAAGAAGGAAGGAAGAACTCCTTAAACAAAGAAAAGAACTGGAGGAGGATCTTGAGAGACAACGGGAAGGGCTCGCCGGGCTCATTCAGAGGGAAACCGAGCTGCGTCGGGAATGGGAGGATCGTCGGAGCCAGATCCTGGAGCTGGAAAAAACCTTCAAGGAAAAAAATTCCCTCCTTTCGGAATGGAGGGGGAATCTCAAGGCCCTGCGGGAACGTTTAAGGGAACTCCGGCAGAATAAACAGCGGGCCGAGGCCCGGCGACGCACCGCCCTGCAACAGGAGGCTCTTCTCTCCGAAGAACTTACTTTTGTACGCCAGATGCTCCGGGAGGAGAAGAAACAGCGGCAGGAACTGGAAAAAGAAAGAGAAACCCTCAAGGGAACCCTTTCCCGATGGCAGGAAGAACTGGCCCGGGCCCAGCATGCCCTGAAAGAACTCGAGCAGGAGGAAAAGGACCTGGAAAGGGAGCGAACCCGGCTCCAGGAAAAAATCCATCGTCTGGAGCTGGATAAGGTGGAGGCGGAGATGACCATGGAGCATCTGCGCAGGGAGGCCCTGGAAAACCACGCTACCGCTCTGGAGGACTTTTTAAAACACGAGACCCCTCAAAGCGGAAGTCTTTCGGAGATAGAGGATCGTCTGATCTTTCTGCGGGAAAGATTAAGCCGATTCCCGGCGGTAAATCTGGCTGCCGCGGAGGAATTGGCCCGGGCGGAGGAACGTTTACATTTCCTTTCTTCTCAGCGTCAGGACCTGCTTTCGGCCATTTCCGACCTGGAAAAAGCCCTGCGAAGACTGGACGAAGAGAGCCGAAAGAGACTACAGGAAACCCTCCGGGAAGCCAACCGCAGTCTGAAAGAGGTGTTCCCGGTCTTTTTTGAAGGAGGGGAGGCCGAACTTTACTTCACCGATGAGGATCCCCTTTCCGCCGGACTCGACCTCCGGATCAGACTCCCCGGCAAGCCCGTAAAACACCTCACCATGCTTTCCGGGGGCGAAAAGGCCCTTTGTGTGCTGGCGGTGCTCTTTGCTTTTTATCTGGTAAAACCCGGCCCTTTCTGTATCCTGGACGAAGTAGATGCTCCGCTCGATGAAGCCAATACCCTGCGGTTCAATGAATTCCTTCGCCGCCTTAAGGAACGCTCCCAGATTATCCTGGTAACCCATAATCCCCGGGTCATGGAGGTAGCTGACGCCCTTTTCGGGGTAACCATGGAGGAAAGGGGCATCTCCAAGGTGGTGAGTGTCCGGCTGAACTAAAGCCGGATGGAACCCCCCCGCGGGGGTTTACGAAGACGCAGAAAGATCAGGAGGATAAGCAGCAGAAGCACCGCCAGTAAAGCGATGAAGGCCTTGACCAGGATCTGTAACTGGACCTTGACCTCAGCCACTTCCGAACGGAGCTCGGCGATCTTACCCTCCAGCTCGGAAGAGGTGGAGAGTCGATGGTCCAGAAGCTGGACCAGGTCGCCGGTTTGTTTCTCTATCCGGGCTACCCGATCGCTCAATTCCTGAAAGCGGGTGCTATTTTCCAGAGAGGGACACACCACCACCGGGACCCGACGGCCGGCCTGAACCGAGGCCACCAGGAAGAGAAACAACCCCATACACAACCACACGCGCATCATACTTCTTTCCTACCAAAATCTCCGGGCTCATACAAGGTCTCTTCTCCTTCCAGGGCCTCGGCCCACAGGTCGTAAGTAAAACTACGCACGAACCGCACCCGCACCATCTCTCCGGGAGAAACCGGAAGGCCTTTCCGGATGATGGTCCGGCCATCCACTTCCGGGGCCTGAAAACCGGCGTGTCCTACGGGTCGGCCCCGGGAATCATAACCCGTGATCAGCACCAGGTCCTCTCCCCCCACCCGGCGACGCAGATTCTCCCGGGATATCTCCTGTTGAAGGGCTAAAACCCGATGACGGCGTCTTCGGGCCTCGGTCCAGGGAACCCGGGGCTTTAAACCCGCAGCCGGAGTTCCCTCTTCGGGATAAAACACAAAGACCCCCAGATGGTCAAAACGGGCCTCTTCCAGAAACTCTAGAAGGGCCTTAAATTCATCCTCTCCCTCCCCGGGAAAGCCCACTATAATCGAGGTGCGCAGACCGATCTCCGGACGTGAGCGCCGCAATTCTTCCAGCAGCTCGAGAACCCTTTCGGGGCGGTAAAACCGCCCCATACGGCGCAGAATCTCCGGATGGGCGTGCTGAAGGGGAAGATCCACATAGGGGGCAAGCCGCGGTTCGGTGGCCAATACCTCCAACAATTCCGGGGTAAGACCCCGGGGGTGGAGATAGAGAAGACGCAACCTTACCCCGTCGGGGAGCTCCCTCAAAAGGTTCCGAAGCAAAAGGGGGAGAAGGGCTCGCCCTCGATCCTTTCCGTAGGACGAGATGTCCTGCCCCACCAGGATGATTTCCCTCACCCCCTGAGAGACCAGTTCCAGCGCTTCCCTCAGGATCTCCTCTTCCGGCCGACTCCGCAGAGGCCCCCGGATCCGCGGAATGGTACAGAAAGAGCATCCGTGGCTGCACCCTTCGGTGATCTTAAGGTAGGCGTAAAAGGGGCTTTCGGTGAGGATCCGGGAGACCCCGTCCGGCCCCTCCGGCTTAAGCCATAAACGTGTCTTCTCCTGCTCGAAGATCTGGGGCTGACGAAAGGCCTCGATTCCGCAGACGATATCCGCTTCGGGGAAACGTCTGGCCACTTCTTCCCCGTAACGGGCTACCAGACAACCCGTGATGGCCAGTTTCTGACCCGGCCGTTTCTGTTCGGCCAGCTCCAGGATGGTTTCGATGGACTCCCTTACCGCCGGACGGATAAAGGCACAGGTATTGACCAGGAGAAGGTCTGCTTCTTCCGGAGACAGGACCGGCTCCGCCCCTCTCTCCTTAAGACGGGCCAGTAACTTTTCGGTATCGGTGCGGTTTTTGGGGCACCCCAGACTTATGGCATAGACCTTCAAGAGGGGCGGGCCTCCTTTACCTCCCGGATCCGATTGTTCTCATCCACATAGACCAGACGGGCCCTGAAATCGGCCAGGGCCTCCTCGGGTACCCAGGCGTAGGCCACCACGATAATCTCGTCCCCTACCTGGCCGAGTCGGGCCGCGGCCCCGTTCAGGATCACCTCTCCGCTGCCGGGCTCCCCCCGGATTACATAGGTCTCGAAGCGAGCGCCGTTGGTCAAATTATAGACCCATACCGCCTCCAGAGGCGCAAGCCCTGCCGCCTCCATCAGTGCAGGATCCAGGGTCAAACTGCCCTCGTAATAGAGTTCACACCCGGTAACCCGTATGCGGTGAAGTTTGCTTTTTAAGAACTTACGATACATGGGCCGGATCCAGAATGGTATTGTCGATGAGACGGGCCTTACCCACAAACACCGCCAGGGCCAGAAGGGTGGCCCGGTCTATACGATCCATCTCCTCCAGAGTCTCCGGATCTCGAAATTCCACGTAATCAATGCGGGTATGAGGATGCGAGCGAATAAACTCTTCGATCTCCGTTCGTAAGATCCGGGTTTCCCTTATCCCCTCCGCCACCCGCCTGCGGGCGAGCTCCAGGGCCCGGTAAAGGGAAAGCGCCGCCTCCCTTTCCTCCGGGCGAAGATACACGTTCCGGGAGCTCATGGCCAGCCCGTCGGGTTCGCGCACCGTGGGGTGAGGTACGATCTCCACATCCAGGTTCAGATCGCGCACCATGCGCTGAATGACCTTCAATTGTTGATAGTCCTTCTCTCCGAAAACCGCCAGGTGCGGTTTTACGATATGAAAGAGCTTGAGCACCACGGTACACACCCCTCGAAAGTGTCCGGGGCGACGGGCCCCGCACAGGGGGCGGCTTAGTTCGGTAACCTCCACGTAAGTCTGAAACCCCGGGGGATACATCTCTTCAGCGGAAGGGACAAAAAGGATATCCACCCCCTGGGCCTGGGCCAGGCGGCGATCCCTCTCCAGATCGCGCGGATAGCGGGCCAAATCCTCCTGAGGGCCGAACTGAATAGGATTTACAAAGATGGAAACCACCACCACGTCGGAAAGTTCGCGGGCCTTGCGCATCAGAGCCAGGTGCCCCTCGTGGAAATACCCCATGGTGGGGACAAAACCTATACGTTTACCCCGGGCCCGAAGCTCCTCGGCCCGGGCCTTCATGGAGGGGATATCGGTGATGATCTCCATCTTCCACCAGACTCCATTCCCCGGAGTTTTCCTTTAACAAGTTTAATACCTGGCGGGGAAGATCATCAATAATCAGGGTCTGGAGGGCCGCATATCCTCCGGGCCAAGCCTCCACCCGCGAAAACATACTATCCAGCGGATCGAGACGCCCGTTTCCGTTGAGATCGCGGATATAAAAGAGCATCTTACCCGTACTCAGGGAACGCCCCACTATCTCCAGTGTTCGCAGACCGTTTCTTTTTTCCGAAAAGAAGATCTCCACCCCCAGCCCGGTATCCGGGAAAGAGAATCTCACCCGCCCCTCGAGTTCACGGGGACGAAACCGCAGGGGCACGATCTCCGCCAGGGTCTCCACCAGGGGGCGCCGTCGATCGTAGATGAGCACCGGAGTTCCTATACGCACGAAGGAATAGACCTTCTGGATGTCTTTATTTCGCAGGGCTATACACCCGTGGGTCCAGTCCCTCAGGGAACGGGAGCCACCCCTCCGGAAAAGGCCTCCTCCGTGGAGCCCCACCGCATACCCCAGCGAGCCGGCGCGAATCTTTCCGCGCCACCGGGCCTGAAGATAGGCCCTGAATTCCCTTTCCGAAATCCTTCCCTCCCACCGGGCCCTGAAGATATCCTTAAGGTTGGGATAATCGAGTTCAATGAAGAGATAATAGTTCCTGGAGGGATGCTTGGCATAAACCCGGTAAAGCCCCTCCGGAGTGGCCATATCCCCTTTTTCTCGCTTGGGGCTTTCCGCGTCCAGCCCCAGGGAACAGGGGAAGACCGCCACCAATCTTCCTCCCTGGTAAAGACTGACCCTCCGGGTGGACTTTTCCACCACCACATAACGCCCGAGATCTTTCCCCAAGGCCTTTTCGGGAGAAAAAGAAAATTTATCGGTTATTGAGATGGTTAAAAAGAAAATTATACCTGTTAACAATAAATAATTTCTATTTTTCACTGGTTTTCCCGCATTTGAGGTCTTGAATTTCCGGTCGGTTATTCCTATATTTAGATTACCAGTAAAATTATTTAAGTGGAGGTGTTGTTATGAAAAAGAAAATAGTGGCTTTAGCGATGGCGGTAGTTTTTGCGGCTCCCATGGGTGTGATGGCCAAGTCCTGCAAGGGAAAGATCAAGGAGTTCGATGGAAAGACCATGGTTATCACCATCAAGGGCAAATGTAAGGCCAAGGAGGGGCAGGAGGTAAAGATCAAGATCAAGAAGAGGGTTGCGGTAGAGGGTTGCTAAAGGTTTGACCAGAGGGAGGGAGTCCGGGGAGGGCTCCCTCCTTTAATGATTTTTAGGCAGCAAGAAGTTTCTCAAAAGCGTTATAGGCCTTTTTAAGGAAGGTGTTGTCCGGGGATAAATCCCAGATAGGTTTTTGGTGTATCTCAAGCTCGAAGAGTTCGGGGCTTTCCGGAAGATAAGCGAGCAGCTTGAGTCCCTCACGGGAGCACATTTCCCGCACGTATTTATCCAGCGCCTCGGGCACGGGTTCCGGGGCCCGGTTAACCAGGAGCCATTTGTGCCCCACATTCAGGCGCAGGGGTTTGACCAGAGCGGCGATGCGGGCGGCGGTAAGCACCCCCCGCGAAGAGGCGTCGGAGACCACCAGAAGATGGTCTATCTCGGTCATGTTCAGGCGGGAAAGGTGCTCCATCCCGGCTTCATTGTCCACCACCATGTAGGCATAACTCTTCTCGAGCTTCTGTAAGGCCTGGGAAAGGAAGGAATGAGCGGCGCAGTAACATCCCGGGCCTTCGGGTTGTCCCATGACCAGGAGATCGTATCCCTGGGCCTCCACCAGGGCCTCGTGAACCCTCATTTCCATGTAATCCCCCCGGGCCATGCTTTCCGGGACCCGGGTTCGGAGTTCGTCCTTGATCTCTCCCAGGGTGATTTCCACGGTAAGGCCCAGGAGTTCGTTTAGATTGGCGTTGGGATCGGCATCCACCGCCAGGACCGGGCCTCGACCGGTCTCCACGAGAAAACGCACCAGGAAGGCCGCGGTGGTGGTCTTCCCGGTGCCTCCTTTTCCGGCCAGGGCAATACGCACCGCCATTCAGGAACCCCCTCTGCTTTTACGATCCTTAAAGAGCTTGTAGGTATAACTCTCCACCAGGGCCTGACAGCTGGCCTCGAGGATATCCTCGGAAACCCCCACCGTTCCCCATTGACGATGGGGATCCCGGGAGGTGATGAGCACCCGCACCCGGGCCCCGGTCCCCGGGACCCCGGGAAGGACCCGGACTTTATAGTCCTCAAGCTTCATTTCCCGGAGCTGGGGATAAAAACGTTCCAGGGCCTTGCGGATGGCATGATCCAGGGCGTTTACCGGGCCGTTACCCACCGCGGCGGTATGTTCCACCTCCCCCACCCCCGGGGGAACCCGCACCACCACCGTGGCCTCCACCACCGGAGGCCCTTCCCGGCTGGGGCGCAGATCCAGGACCCGATACCCCAGAAGCTCGAAATACTGTTTGGGTTCTCCTAGAAGACGATAAATCAGAAGCTCCAGCGAGGCCTCCGCCGCCTCGAATTCGTAACCCTCGGCTTCGCGCTTCTTGACCTCCTCCACGATCTTGGCCACCACCGGATCCTCCGGAGAAAGCTCGATCCCGAACTGACGGGCCTTATAGACGATGTTGGATCGTCCGGAGAGGTCCGAGACCAGCACCCTTCGGGTATTTCCCACCCATTCCGGATCGATATGTTCGTAGGTACGGGGATGGCGAAGAATGGCCGAAACATGCACCCCGCCCTTATGGGCAAAAGCGCTCCGGCCCACGTACGGGAGATGGCGCGGGTGAGGTACGTTGGCCACCTCGGAGACAAAACGGGAAACCTCGGTCAGACGGGTGAGATTCTTGCCGGCCTCGCATTCGAAGCCCATCTTCAGAACCAGATTGGGAATAATGGAGCAGAGATTGGCGTTTCCGCAGCGTTCTCCTACCCCGTTGATGGTCCCCTGAACCTGAATCGCTCCCTCGAGAACCGCAGCCAGACTATTGGCCACTGCACAGTCGGAGTCGTTGTGGGCGTGAATCCCCAGGGGGACCTTTTTCCCCAGGCGCTTTCGGACCTCGCGCAGGATCTCCACCAGTTCGTGCGGCAGGGTCCCTCCGTTGGTATCGCAGAGCACCAGCACATCGGCCCCGGCTTCCCGGGCCCGTTTGAGGGTCTCTATCGCATAATCGGCATCCTCTTTAAACCCATCGAAGAAGTGTTCGGCATCATAAAAGAGTTTTTCCACATGGGGTCTCAGGAACCGCACCGAAGCCTCGATGATCTCCAGATTCCGTTCCAGGGTGGTCTTTAAGGCCTCCTTAACATGAATGGTCCAGGACTTGCCGAAGATGGTCATCACCGGGGTCTTGGCCTCCAGCAGGGCCAGAAGATTCTCGTCCAGATGGGCCTCCTTACGGGGATGATGGGTGCTTCCGAAGGCCGCGATTCGGGCATGGCGCAGATGATAATCCCGGATCTCCTTGAAGAAACGGGCGTCTTTGGGATTGGAACCAGGCCACCCGCCCTCGATATAATCGATTCCCAGTTCGTCCAGCTTGAGGGCCACCCGAATCTTATCCTCTACCGAAAGGTTAAACTCTTCGGCCTGCGTGCCGTCGCGCAGGGTGGTATCATAGATCTCTACCCTACGTTTCATTTTTCTTCCTCCGGGGGCTGGTCCAGGCCAAAGGCCTCGTGCAGGGCCCGAACGGCAAGTTCGGTATATTTTTCGTCGATCACACAGGAGACCTTGATCTCGGAGGTGGAAATCATCTGGATATTTATTCCGTGCCGGGCCAGGGTTTCAAACATGCGGGAGGCCACCCCGGCGTGCGTGCGCATCCCGGCCCCCACAATGGAAACCTTGGCTATGTTTTCGGCGCTTTCCACCCGTTCGGCCCCTATCTCCCGGGCAATCCCCTCCACGATACGCACCGCCTCGCGCAAGGTGGTACGGGGAACGGTGAAGGTCAGATCCGCCCTTCCGTCGGGACGGGCGGTCTGGATGATCATATCCACCAGGATGCCTCGCTCGGCGATGGGGCCAAAGATACGGGCGGCTATTCCGGGCTGATCCGGTACTCCGTAGAGGCTGATGCGGGCCTCGTTGCGGTTGTAGGTTACACCCGAAACCAGTACCTTTTCCATCTCTTCATCCTCCTCGGTGATAATGGTCCCCGGGGCTTCGGAGAAGGAGGAACGCACATGAAGGGGCACCTTATAAATCATGGCAAATTCCACCGCCCGGATCTCCAGCACCTTGGCCCCGGCACTGGCCAGCTCCAGCATCTCCTCGTAAGAGATCTTCTCTATCTTCCTGGCCCGGGAAACGATCCGGGGGTCGGCGGTAAAGACGCCCTCCACATCGGTAAAGATTTCGCAGAGATCCGCCCTCAGGGCGGCCGCAAGGGCCACCGCGGTGGTGTCCGACCCCCCTCGGCCCAGAGTGGTAATATCCCCGTTCTCGGTCACTCCCTGGAATCCGGCCACTACGACTATCTCGCCCCGGGAAAGGGCCTCGCGGAGTTTCCCGGTGGAAATGTCTTTGATCCGGGCCCGGGTATGCAGGTCGTCGGTAAGAATGGGGATCTGATGCGCCAGGAGGGCCCGGGCCGGATACCCCATGGATTTGAGCGTAATGGCCAGGAGGGCCGAGGTCACCTGCTCCCCGGTGGACACCAGCATGTCCAGCTCCCGGGGAGAGGGGTCCGGGGTGATCTCGTAGGCCAGAGAGAGGAGGCGATCGGTCTCTCCGGCCATGGCCGAAACCACCACCACCAGATCATGCCCCTGATCCCGGTACCGGGCCACCCTTCGGGCCACCCGCCGAATCCGTTCCAGATCTCCTACCGAGGTTCCCCCGAATTTCTGGACAATGAGCATCCGCTATTCCTCCCGGGCCTTTTTTCCGCTCCACACCGGATCTTCTCCGAAGTGAAGAAACCACCATTCCTCGGCATCCGCCCCCTGATCGTTAGGGGCCAGCTCGATACGGTAATGTTCACAGTAATCCATGAGAAGCCGGTAGGCCTCGTTCAGGGCCTTCATCTTTTCCGCATCCCCGGCCCGATCCGGATGATAACGGGCCGCCAGTTTGCGATATCGCTCCCGGATCTCCGCCCGGCTGGTCTGCCGGGGCAGTCCGAGCAGGCGTCGTGCTTCTTCCAGCTGGCGCCACTTGTGAGGAAACATAGTGGATTTAGAATAATCTCAAATGAAAAAGATTCAATCACCCACCTTTTCCGTACTGACCCTGGGGTGCAAGGTAAACCAGGTGGAGGGGGCCTATCTTCGGGAGACCCTGGAGGCCCTCGGCGGCAGAGAAGTAGCCCTGGAGGCCTGTCCCCGCCTGGTGGTAATAAACACCTGTGCGGTAACCTCCAGGGCGGCCTACGAAGGGCGCAAGCTCCTGCGAAGGGCCCTTTCCGCCGGGGCCGAACTGGTAATCGTCACCGGTTGTTACGCCCAGATAGCCCCGGAGGAGATCCTCCGGGCCGGGCAGAAGAGGCCTGTGGTGCTGGGGCAGGCCGAAAAGTTTAGGCTCGGCGAAATCCTTGACTCCCACCCGCTGGAAACCCTGCGCGGGGAGATCCTGGTAAGTCCGGTGGAAAGCTTGAAGAAGGCCCATCCCACCCCGCTTTCCCGTTTCCCCGGGCACACCCGGGCCTTTCTGCGCATCCAGGACGGGTGTGACCAGCGTTGTACTTACTGTATCGTGCCCCTGGCCCGGGGGGCCTCCCGAAGCCTCCCCGAAGAGGAGGTCCTTGCTCAGGCCCGCCGTTTTGTGGAAGCCGGCTATCGGGAGCTGGTGCTCACCGGAATTCATCTGGGTTTCTGGGGGCGGGATCTTTCTCCGCCCCGCACGCTGGTGGATCTCCTGTGTCAACTGGAAAGGCTGGGACCTGTGCGTCTGCGCCTCTCCTCGCTGGAGGTCACCGAAATCACCCCGGATCTTCTGGCCTGGGCGGAACGCTCTCCGGCTTTCGCCCCCCATTTCCATATTCCCCTGCAGAGCGGCGACAACCAGATACTTCGGGCCATGGGGAGGCCCTATACCGCGGAATTTTATCTCTCGGTGCTTCAGGAGATACGAGAGCGCTTTCCGCACGCCGCCATAGGAGCAGACGTAATAGTCGGTTTTCCCGGTGAAACCGAGGAGGCCTTCCGTCGCACCTACGAATTGATCGCTCAAAGCCCCCTCACCTATCTCCACGTGTTCCCTTTTTCGCCGCGTCCGGGGACCCCGGCCTCTCGCCTGCCCCGTCCTCCGGCCGAGGCGGTATCGCGACGGGCTCGCGCCCTGCGGGAACTAGCCCAGGTCAAAAAACGATCCTTCTATCGATCTCAGATAGGACGGGTCCTTCAGGTCCTGGTGGAGGAGAGGGAACCCCGCCGGGGTCTTCTGCGTGGCCTGTCCGAAAATTACCTTCCGGTCTATCTCCAGGGGAACGGCTCTCTCAAGGGGCAACTGGTTAAGGTTCGCATCCTTGAGGTTAACGGGGATCGGGTCTTTGGGGAAAGGATATAAATCCCAGATAGAGATAGTGCAGCCCGGAAGAAACGGTTAAAGTGGCGGTAAGATAGAAGAGGGGTTCTAAGAGGTCCGGCCGGAGGGAGGCCATCACCGCAGCGGCGGTAACGATCTGGACCATGGTGTTCAGCTTGCTCAGGCGGGAGGGCCTGATTTCGGGCGTCACAAAAAAGAGATGCAGGATAAGGAATCCGGTTATAATAAACACATCCCGGCTTATCACCAGCACCGCCAGATAGACCGGTAAATACCCCTTCCAGGCACAGAGCAGATAGATGCTATCCAGGAGGAATTTATCCGCCAGGGGATCCAGCACCGCCCCGAGAAGGGACTTTTGACGGAGTTTTCGGGCCAGAATTCCGTCCAGGGCATCCGAGGCCCCGGCCATCACGAAAAGGACCAGGGCCTCGGTCTTCCGGGCCGAAAGAAGGGCGATCAGGATAACCGGAACCAGAAGAAGCCTTATCAGGGTTACCAGATTGGCCCAAGTAAACATTCTCCTAACTTTACTTTTGAAAGGCGGAGATTAAAATAGTAGGGAGAAGACGCCGGTGTAGCTCAGCTGGTAGAGCAGTGGATTCGTAATCCACAGGTCGGGGGTTCGAGTCCCCCCGCCGGCTCTTGATTATCAAGGGTTTCAGCCGATTCGTCTTATTGAGAATGGGTTGCGAGAGAAAACCCAGGGAAAGTTTAGTGTAACCTCTGAACTTTTTGTTTATTTCTCGACTCTAATTTGGTGGCACGACGCGTTAAAAATCTGTTAAATTCGGGGTTCCGTTCCCGATTTTGGGCGATTATTTCGGGTTTTTGTTTTGGTAAAAATCGACGGAAAGATGGGTGGTTAGGTTGCGGTAAAAGTAAGGTTTAGGAAGTGGGATGGTTAGTCGCGGGTTTTCCGGTAGAGGGCAGGCTGTTCCTTTTCTTCGAAGCAGTCCACCGGGGCCATGGCGGCTTTATACCAGGGTTTATTTTTGTCTTCTTCCGTGACCGGGCGGAAGCCCTCTCTTTCAAGAAGCTCGATTATCCTTTCGACCTCTGTTTTTCTTCTGCGAGCCATCTGAGATACCTCTCTATATAGAGTTGATATTCGGCTTTCAGTTCCATTATAGCCATGCTGAGAGCCGCGTCGTTATCGACATTATACCACACCTTCCGTCGTTTTGAGGGGTTGGGGTGTAGGATGTCTTTATGGGGTCTGCCGTGTCCGCTATCATAACGGACTATTTCGATATCCTGATAGAGAAGTTTAACAGCGAAAGCAGTCACCCTTCCCCGATGATAAGAGAACCACACGTGGATAGCGGCATTATCATCCAGTTCTATGACGAAGTAGCGCTCAGTCATCTTTCTCTTTCACTTTCGGGAACGGGATTACTTTAGCGCCCTCGAAGACGGACCGGACCTGTTCGGCTCTTAAGCGGGCGTAGCGGCGGGTGGTCTGAGGCGAACTATGTCCCAAAGCGGCACCGACTTCCTCGTAGCTGAAACCTTGCTGTAGTCTTTGCAGGGCGAAGGAATGCCGAGAGGCTTGATAGAGACTAACCCCTTCGACACCGACTTTTCGGCAGGCTTCGTAGAAAATCTTGAGCAGTTTCTTGTGTGGATAAGGGATGAACCGTCCTTTTCGGTTAGGGTCTTCGTAGCAGAAGACGAACATCGAGCGTTTACGCTTCGCTTGGTGCAGGATGACGTCTCTGATGACGCCCACGAGCGGGATGGCTTTCTGTTTCCCTTCTTTCGGGACGTCTTTTAAGTGGTCATCAGAGAAGACGCGGCGGATGACGAGGAACCCATCGTCCGGGTAAACGCAGTCCCACATCAACGCCCTCGCTTCCCCCACCCTGCAACCGGTGGCGAAAAGGAAGGCGAAGATGGGTTTATGCTCGTCCGGGATGGCTTCCAAGACGGCGGCTTGCTGTTCGGGTGTGAGGAACTTTATCGGCGGTTCGGCGGTCTTCACTTCCGGGAAGGACGGCAGACGGTCGATTAACTCGCGCTTCCGGCACCAGTTTAGAAAGGCGCGAAGCTCGACGAAGATTTTGTGGATGGTGGAAAGAGACAATCGGTCCTTACGGAACTTCTTTCCGTCGGCCTCTCGTGGTTCCTGCAGGCGTCGCATCATCTCAGCGAGGTGGTAACCTCGGACCTCGCGCACGTCTAAATGTCCCAGGTGAGGGGCTATGTAGTGAAGAAGCCACGTCTTCTTTGCCCGGAACCCGGCGGGCGACATGTGGGGCTTTCGTTCGTCGAGGTAATCCCGGATGAGGTTGCGCACGAGAAACCTTTCCGCTTCCTGTTTAACCCACTTGCTGGGATCAAACTCCCCGGTCTCAAGCTCGTGCGCGATGAGCTGGAGCACTCGCTGCGCCTGCCGGAAGTCCCGGATAGGGTTCCCCTGCTTGTCGCTGTAAACCCGGATGAGCTTTCCCTGCCAGCTGAGGCTTACGAAGAGACGTTCCGGTTTCGAGCGACACTTCGGACACCGGAAACCCGTCCGCGGGTCTTCCTTCCACTTCCGCTTACACCTGGGGCACTTTGTCGGGCGCGGATAGATCCGCACGACCTTCTCCCCTCCTCCCGGGAGAGATACCAGCTCGCGCGTGAGGGTGTCAAGCCGCACGGATCCACCTCCAGTTTTTCCCGGCAAGAGAGCCGCGCGGCGAGGAGGCGTTTCGGACCTCGGCGGACAGGCAAGGAGCAGGGCTGAGACTTACCCTCCGGGGCGGGGTGAGCTCCAGGGGGGGACGGCCCAACCAAGTAGGGACGGGGAGAATCCTATCGATAAATTTTTTGCTTAAATTTTATCGATAAATTTTTTCCAAAGAATTTATCGATAGCCCGCCTATCAATCGGATAGGGGTTACCGATAATGGTAGGGCTGGGCTCTCAGCACGGCGCGGGGGTGAGAGTTCAGGGCCCACCCCCTTCCTCCTGTCGGCCGTCTTAGCGTTAGCGGGATTCTCTCTGCCCAAACCGAGGGGGCGGAGGGCAATCGGGGGGAACAAAAAAGTTCGGGTCCTCGCGATACATCCTCCGCCTCGTCTCGCAGTCCAGCTTGCGCTTTGCCGCCTCCTGCTCCTGCGCTCTCTCCCTCGCGGCCCTGAGGATCGCGTCCCAGTTCATCCCTGCCGCCCCCGCGGGCACGGGCGAGACGGCGGCACCCAGGATGAAACCCGCAAGCGAAAGGGTTGCGATGACCTTCCTCATGGCTCACACCTCCTGATCTGTTTTTGGTTAACTCCCCGGGGAAGGAATGTAGCCCCGGGTTGGTCTCGTCTCGCGCGATACCCTTTCCCTCTCCCTCTCAATCTCCTCCGCCCTGCGCCGGGCCTCCTCCTCGGCCCTGGCCCGGGCCTCCTGCTCCTGCTTCGCGAGCTGGGTAAGGACGCTTTCCTCCCGGACACTTTCCTCCCGGCGCTCGGGCTCGGGCTCCTCCCGAGCCTGCTCTCTCACCCGGTCAAGCTCCACCCGGGCGCGCATAATCTCAAAAGGGTTAACTCGGATAGGTCGATCCAGACCGGAGAAACGAACCCACGGCCCCGAAACGGAAAAAAGCCCCGAAAGAAGATCAGCCGGATTTCGGAGCGGCCTCCAACCTCCGAGCCAGAACATCGCTCCCGCGGGGAGCATGGGGAACATCCGCCACCACCATCTCCAGATCGAAGGCGGACGGATCGGAAAAATCATCGGCGGGCTGAGCGGGCGGGGAGGAGATACCCCCACGCCCCGCCG
>DRMH01000057.1 GCA_011322625.1 Thermosulfurimonas dismutans
CGTTTGCGGGGCGAACCGGAGAAGGCGCTCGAGTTTTATCGCCAGGCCGTGGAGGCCCTGGCGCGAGGGGCCCCTTTTTATCGGTTCTATCCTCAGGAGTCTGCCGAAGCCCTGAGGGCCATCTTCTTTGAGGCCCGGGATTACGCCCGGGTCACCGGAAAGGCCTTTTCCATAAATGAGGATCTTCTCTGGAAGAAGAAAAAAGTGGGACGCAACGATCCCTGTCCCTGCGGAAGCGGAAAGAAGTACAAAAAGTGTTGTCTTAAGAAGAAGGAAGGGGCGCTGCCGGAGAAAAAGAGTGCCCAGAGCGCGGAGGAAAGGAAAGCCTTCAGACTTTATGAAGAATTCGTGGCCCGAAAGTACAAAAGAGAGCTTTACGAGTTTCTTGACCGCTGGATCCCCCAGTTTGAGGAAGCAAGCCGGGAGCTTGATTCGGAAAGGGACTGGCTTTCCTATATAGAGGAAATGTTTCTATTCTTCGGGCGTGGGGAGTCCGGAGTTCCTCTGGTAGAGGACTTTCTTAAAACCAAAGGGCGCAATCTTTCCCGGGCTGAACGCGAGATCCTGGCCTCCCTTCCCCTGGCCTATCCCGGACTTTACGAAACCCTGGAGGTGGAGGAAAAGGAGGGGAAAATCCTCCTTAAGGACCGCCTTACAGGGGAGGTCTTCTCCGTGCGGGATTATTCCCTTTCCCGGCGGCTTGCCCCGGGGGAAAGGCTCTGGACCATGCTTTTCAGGGTGGGAGACCACTGGCGACCGTCGAGAATCTCGTTTTCCGTTCCCCTGTTCAAAGAGCCCCTGGTATATCAGAAATTAAAGGAATTGCTGGAGGCCTCCGGGGAGAAGGACTATCCCTCCTTTGCCCGTAAGCATCCCCTTAAGGTCTCGCTCGAGGTGGTGAAGATCCTCTTTTCCCCGCTTGATCTTCGTCTTATCACTCCTGAGGGCGATGAGGTGGTTCTGGTTAGGGCCCATTACGAACTCTTGGATCCGGAATTGGAAAATCTCTTTCCCACCGGAGACTTTGTTAAGGGAGAGGAACACGAATATGTGCTGATTGAGCCAGTGGAAGGGAGCATCTGGAGCACAGGGCACCTTCCTTCGGAAAGGGAGAGCCCTCCGGGAACCATCGTCCTTCAGGCCCGGTATATGGGAAAATATCTTGAGATCGGGCGGGTGGAGTTCCTGCCGGAGAAGAAACGGGTGCGGCTTGAGGCCCTTTCGCGTTCCCGGATGGAGCGTCTGCGCAGGGCCTTTGAAGAGGTGGCCGGAGAAGGGGCGCGTTTTCTGGTGGAGGAGATAACCGATTTTAAGAAATTGATGAAAAAATTGATAAAAAAGAGTTCCGGCAAAAAAGAGGAGATCCCCGATGAGGAGGCCGCGGAGCTTCGCTGGCTCGAGTATCTGGCCTGGCTTGATACCCCGGAGCCGGAACTCGGAGGACGCACCCCCAGAGAGGCCTGGCGAGACCTGAATCTTAGATCAAAAGTGGAGGAAATGCTCCGACGGTTTGCGTTCCTGGAGAAACAGTTTGAACGGGAGGGCCGCACACACCTTAAAATCCGGAAGCTCCGTTCGCTGCTGGAAGGTGAAGGCGGGGCCTGGTCTTCATGATCCGGCTTCCGTTGAGTACCTTTTATCTCCGCTTCGAGGCCGAGCAGCTGGAGGCCCTGCCTAGGAGGCTTTTTTCGGCCTTTCGAGGGGCCCTGGGCCGGGCCCTTAAACGGATCTCCTGTGTGGCCGGAAGATATAAGGCCTGTATCGATTGTCCCCTCAACCAGGACTGTGCTTACGGATATCTCTTCGAGACCCCCAGACCCCCTCAGGCCGAGCGCCTGCGCAAATACCCCTATATAGGGCATCCCTTCGCCTTCGCTCCCCCTTTCCCATACGACGGAAAGTCTCCCCTGCGGATAAGAATGACCCTCGTGGGACGCGCCCTGCGGTTCTTCCCGCATGTGATCCTGGCCTGTGAAGCCCTGGCCGCAAGAGGCCTGGGAAAGAAAAGGGTTCCGCTTAAGTTGGTTTCCGTGGAGGAAAAAGAAACCGGGCGAATACTTTACGGAGAAGGGAAGATCCTGAGTCCGACTCCGATTTCACCATCCATAAAACCTATCTCCGGTCCAGAACTTAGCCTCAGATTCGTTACCCCCACCGCTCTGCGCTTTTCGCGAAGGATGGTAAATCCTGAGGAATTCGAGTTTCATATTCTGGTCCGTAATCTCCTGCGGAGGATCTCCATGCTCTCCTACTTTCACGCCGGAGTCCCGCTTGAGCTGGATTTCAAGGGGCTTATAGCCCGGGCAGAAAGAATAAAAACCGTAAGCCGGGGGCTTTCTTGGGTGCGATTCAGAAGGCGTTCGGCCCGCACCGGAAAGCCCCATCCCCTGGAAGGATGCGTGGGGGAGGTGCACTTTTCCGGGGACCTTGCTCCCTTTGCGGAGCTTCTCACCCTCGGGAGTCATGTTCAAGTGGGCCGCCACACCAGCTTCGGTTTCGGATACTATACCTTTTAAGAAGTTTCCCCGATCATCTTAAGAAACTCCTCTTCATTGATGATGGTAAGGCCCAGGGCCCGGGCACGGTCGTACTTGGAGCCCGGGTTCTCGCCCACCACCACATAGTCCACGTTCCGGGAGACCGAGGAGGCCACCCTCCCGCCCAGGGCCTGCACCCGGCGTTTGGCCTCCTCCCGGGTCATGCTCTTTAAGGCCCCGGTGAAGACGAAGGTCTTTCCGGAAAGGGTCTTTTCCGCCGGGGCTTCCTCGGCCTTTTCCTCCTCAAAGGTTATTCCGGCGCGAAGAAGCTTTTCTAGGGTCTTCAGATTGCGTTCGTTGCGGAACCATTCCCAGACCGCCCGGGCCGCCTCCGGGCCGATGCCGGGAACACTCATGAGGTCGGCCATGGAGGCGTTCTTTATGGCCTCAAGGCTTTTGAAGTGCTGGGCCAGAAGCTGGGCCGCCACCTCGCCCACATGCCGGATCCCCAGGGCGTAAAGGAAACGGGCCAGGGTAGTCTTTTTGCTGCGCTGGATGGCCTCGTAGAGATTGCGGGCCTTCTTCAGGGCAAAACCCGGAAGCTGAAGAAAATCCTCCACCTTGAGGTAGTAAAGATCGCCTATGTCCTGGACCAGGCCGCGGTCCACCAGGGCCTCGGCCACCTTGGTGCCCAGGCCCTCGATGTCCATGGCCGCACGGCTGGCGAAGTGAAGGAGATGACGCACCAGCTGGCCGTAGCAGCCCCGGTTGGGACACCGCCATACCGCCTCCCCAGGTTTCCGCTCGAGCTTCGTGCCGCAGACCGGACAGTTTTCCGGCATCCTGAAGGGTTTTTCGTTTCCGGTGCGGCGCTCCTTGATTACCATCACGATTTCCGGAATCACGTCCCCGGCCCGCTGCACCAGCACCCAGTCGCCGATCCGCACATCCTTGCGCCGGATCTCGTCCTCGTTGTGAAGCGTGGCCCGGGAGACCACCACGCCCCCCACCTGAACGGGCTTGAGAATGGCCACCGGGGTCACCGCTCCGGTGCGGCCCACCTGGACCACGATATCCAGCACCTGGGTGGTGACCTGGGTGGGAGGGAACTTATAGGCCAGGGCATAGCGGGGGCTTCGGGCCTTGGTGCCGAGCTTTTCCCAGAGGGAAAGGTCGTTCACCTTGATCACGATTCCGTCAATCTCATAGGGGAGTTCCTCGCGACGGCGTTCCATTTCGTGGTGATACTCGATGGCCTCCCGGATGTTTCGCACCTTCCGCACCAGGGGGTTCACTTTGAGGCCCCACTTGGGAAGGGTGGTGAGGATCTCCCACTGGGTCTTGAACTCGTAGCCCTCAACCCGGCCCACCCCGTAAAAGAAGATGTCGAGCGGACGTTTGGCGGTGATGTTGGGGTCGAGCTGCCGCAGAGAGCCCGCGGCCGCGTTTCGCGGATTGGCAAAGGGAGGTTCGCCCTTCTTGAGGCGCTCCTCGTTCAGGCGTTTGAAATCGTCCTTGCGCATGAAGACCTCGCCCCGGGCCTCAAGGAGCCGGGGAATGGGCACCCCGTCTCCGGAAAAGAGCCTTAGCGGGATGCTTTTTATGGTCTTGAGATTATTGGTCACATCCTCTCCGGTGTAGCCGTCGCCCCGGGTGGAGCCCACGGTGAACCTCCCCTCTTCATAGATCAGCTCCACGGCGAGCCCGTCCATCTTGGGTTCCACGGTGTATTCAATATCCTGGTCCTCGGGGAGATTGAGAAAACGCTTGACCCGCCGATCGAATTCCAGGACCTCGTCCTCGGAGAAGGCGTCGTCCAGGGAGAGCATGGGCACGGCATGCGGCACCGTGCGGAACTCCTTGGCCGGAGGGTACCCCACCCGTTGCGTGGGGGAGTCCGGGGTGATAAGCTCCGGGTATCTGGCCTCAAGTTCCTTTAGCTCCCGCATGAGGGCGTCGTATTCCGCATCGGAGATCACCGGGGAGTCCAGTACGTAGTAACGGTAGTTGTGGTATTCGATCTCCTCGCGCAATTTTTTCACCCGTTCGATCACTTCCGGTGGAATTTCCCTTTTGGCCTCGGCCATAAGGCACCTCCCCGAGGTTTTCAGAGCCTTCTTCGTTCATTATTATAAGCATTCCGATTATGAAAAAATACCTCTGGCTTGGCCGATTGATCTGTCCCTTTCACCTGCTGGCTCAGCTGCGCTCCAGGCGTCGGGAGACCCTTCGGGAAAGGTGGCGTCCCCGGTTCGGACTCTCCCCGGAGCGTCCCAGGGTCTGGATCCATACCCTTTCGGTGGGGGAGCTTCAGGCCGCAGGTGTTCTGCTTGAGGGCCTGGCCTCGGCTTTCCCGCAATATCAACCGGTACTTACCGTGGCCACGGTTTCCGGGCTTAAGAGGGCCCGGGAGCTCTGGGGGGAGCGGTTCCCGGTGTATCCCGGGCCCCTTCAGTGTCCGTGGGTTCTCGAGCGCTACCTTTCGGCCATCTCCCCCCGCATTTTTCTTCTGGTGGAAAGCGACCTCTGGCCGCACTGGCTGGGAATGCTCCGGGCCCGGGGAGTTTCTCTCATCTTTGCCAACGCCGCCCTTTCGGAAAGATCCTTCCGGCGTTTTCGTCGCTTTCGGTTCCTGGCGCGCTGGTTCTACGAGCCCTTCTCTCTCATCCTTGCGGCCAGCGAGGAGGATCGCCGAAGAATTGCGGCCCTGGCCTCCGGTCCTCAGGTGCTTTATCTCGGAAATCTCAAATATGATTTTCCCCCGCCGGACCAGGGGGAGATAGAGCGCCTGGCCCAGAGCCTGGGTCCCTTCCTTTCGCCTCCGGTCCTGGTGTGCGGTTCCACCCATCCCGGGGAGGAGGAGATCCTGCTTCGGGCCTTTGCCCGTCTCGGGCGGGGGACCCTCGTCCTCTGTCCCCGCCGCCCGGAGCGGGCCCGGGAGATCCTCGAGCGGGCGAGGGCCATGGGGTTTTCCGCGGCCCTTCGTTCCCGGCCCGAGGCCGCAAGCGTAATAGTGGTGGACACCCTGGGGGAACTTCGGGCCCTTTACGGGCTTTCCGACCTCGCCTTCGTGGGGGGTACTCTGGTTCCGGTGGGGGGGCACAATCTCCTTGAGCCCGCGGCTCTCAAGGTTCCGGTGACCTTCGGGCCGGAGGTGGAAAGCGTGGCCTCGGTGGCCCGGGAGCTTCGGGAGGCCGGCGGCGGACTCTGCGTCCCCCCTCATCCCGAAGAGGTGGCCTCGGCCTGGGAGAGGATGCTTTCCGCCTCCGAAAGGCATGGGCAGGCCGCCTTTTCCGTCTATGAGCGCCATCGGGGGGCCGCAAAGCGCTATCTTTCCGTTTTGAGTCACTATCTTTAAAAAGGAGGGCAAGAATGGAGGCCCGGGAGATCGCCCGTTACATGAGGGAACACGATCGGGTGGCGGTATGGCTCGGGGTGGAGATCCTGGAGGTGCGTCCGGGGTATGCCCGTGTGGCCATGGTGGTGCGGGAGGACATGCTTAACGCCGCCGGGATCTGCCAGGGCGGGGTGACCTTTTCGCTTGCGGATTTCGCCTTTGCCGTGGCCTCAAACAGCCACGGAAGGCTTGCCCTTGCGGTCTCGGCACAGATCTATTATCCGGCTGCGGCCCGGGCCGGAGAGCGGCTCATCGCCGAGGCCCGGGAGGTGAACCTCACGGAAAAAACCGGGCTTTACGAGGTCTCGGTACGCAAGGAGGATGGAACCCTGGTGGCCTTTTTTACCGGAGAGGTGGTAAGACGCGGGGTCTTTAACCCGCAGGCCTTATCGCCAGGGCGATAAAACGTTCTCCCTCACGGAAGATGAGGCGCTTTCGATGAAGATCCTCGAGAAAGGACCGCAGGGTTTCCCCGGAGACCGAAGGGAAGGCCTCGCGCAGGGTCCTGAAATCCCGGGGCTCGGTAAGAAAGAGATAGATCCTGCGGGAGGTGCCTTTCAGACGATGGTGAAGGATGCGCCCCTCCGGCGTCACCTGGCGGATGAGAAGAAAGTCCCCGCCCTCACGAAAGGTAAGAAGTGGCCCGTGTTTTTCGCGAAGACGCGTCCAAACCTTTTGCCAGTTTTTTACCTTTTTTATCACCGGCTGCCAGAGTTTGTGGCTCCTCCTGCGATCGCCGCTATAGGCCCAGGCCAGCGGCACCAGTCGCCTTAAGATCTCCTCCGGAAAGAGATAACGGTAGTAAGGGTGGGGGTAAAGGCGTTTTAGGCCGAAGTCCCGCGGACGGTGAAAGACTGGGCTTCCGTAGCCCAGCCAGAAGGAGACCGTGGTGAGCGGCCGGAAGGGAAAGACATAGTCCAGGGCCGAAAGGGTCTCGGCCACTTCTTCCTCGGTGCTTCCGGGGAAGTGGCAGATGAGGTTTGCGGAAAGCTCAAGCCCGGCCTCCTCGCAGTGACGCATGGCCGCCACGTTGGCCATGGCCGTGGTGCCCTTTCCCAGGCGACGGAGAAGCGAGGTGGAGAGGGCCTCGATCCCGATCTGCACCCAGTGGAGCCCGCCCCGGCGCATCCGGCGGTATTCCTCGGCGGAGTAAACGGCCCGAAGTTCAGCAAAGATTCGATAATCGCGGCCGTCGCGGGAAAGCTCATCAAAGAGCCTTAAGGCCTCGGCCCGGTCCAGACAATTGTCCATAAAGGCAAAGTCAAGGAGTCCGGCCTTTGCGTGAACCCTTATGTCCTTAAGTATCCTTGCGAGAGGCCTTCGGCGATAGCCGCGCCACTGAAGGTTGAGGTTACAGAAATGACACCGCCCCCACCAGCAGCCCCGCGAGGCCTCAAGGGGAATCACCGGAAAGAAGCGTTTTTCCGGGGGCAGGGCGGCCAGTTCCCGAAAATAATCCTCATAGATAGGGGAGGGGATCTCCTCGGGACTTAGAACGTCTTCTCCCCCTCCGTCGATTTTTTTCCCGTTCCGATAGAAGATCCCGGGAAGATCCTTCGGGGCCCGGCCCTTTCGAAGGGCCTCCACCAGGGCGGCCAGGGGGCGTTCTCCTTCCCGATTTATAACCACATCCACGAACGGAAACACCTCCAGGAGGCTTCGCCCCAGATCCTCAGCGCACAGGGCGCCGCCGAAGGCTATGAGGAGTCGAGGGAAACGCTGCTTGAGCCTTCGAGCCGCCCAGAGGGAGAGGGTGAGCTGATTCAGACAG
>DRMH01000058.1 GCA_011322625.1 Thermosulfurimonas dismutans
CCTTTATCACCGGCCTTCCCAACGCGTTCACTACTTCTTTAATGGCCTGCATTTCGTCAAGCACAAACACAGGCCTATACCCGACCCTCACTATCTCTTCAAACACCTCCTCCAAATATCTGAATATGTCCTCCACCTTCCGTGAATCCACAAAAAGATATTCAAATATCTTTTCCGGGATGGGTATCCCTTTGAATCTCTCTACCGTCTTCGCCCCGACCTTGAACAGTTCCCTCACTACTTCCCTGGCTTTCCTCCTCCGCCTTCCAAACTGCACCTCAAAAAGCACTCTTAGTAAATCCTGGAACTCTTCTACATGACGTGCCCGAAAATTAATGTAAAATACCCGATATTCCTCAGGCAATTCCTCAAATACCTTCATCAAAAGCGCCGTCTTACCGCTATTGATCGGACCATACACGAAATAAACCAGGTTCGGCTCCCCGGAAAGCACCGCCTTCATCCGCCTTATGTCCTTTTCCCGATTAAAAAAAGGCATCCCTTATTGTTTCCTCCGAATTATCATTATCCTAAAAGCTTAATCTACCCCCTACAAAAAAGAATATCATAAAGATTCCCCGGCGGGAAACCTCAAGGATGTGAAAATCCACCGGAATGGAAATTGTAGCCAGACTCAAAGGAGGGATTCATGGTGCCGAGGGCGGGACTCGAACCCGCACGGGGGTATCCCCACTGGATCCTGAATCCAGCGCGTCTCCCAATTCCGCCACCTCGGCAACCTTTCTTCTAATTAAACCGACTTGTATGAATCGTCAAGTAGGGACGGTTCGAGGGGGGCGGAGGCTATCCGCCCCCTGAAGTGGTTAACGGTTCAGACAGGCCTTAAGATCCTCCTCCGGGGTGGAGATGGGCCTGAGATTGTATTTCTCGGCAAGAAAGTTCAGCACGTTCGGGGTGAGGAAGGCCGGAACACTCGGGCCCAGCCGAATGTTCTTGATCCCGAGATAAAGCAGGCTCAGGAGAATGGCCACGGCCTTCTGCTCATACCAGGAGACGATGAGCGAGAGCGGGAGATCGTTCACATCCACGTTAAAGGCCTTGGCCAGCGCCAGGGCGATCTGGACGGCGCTATAGGCGTCGTTGCACTGGCCGATGTCCAGCAACCGGGGAATGCCTCCTATGTCTCCCAGGTCCTTGTCGAAGAAACGGAACTTGCCGCAGGCAAGCGTAAGCACCACACAGTCCTCGGGGACCTTTTCCACGAATTCGGTGTAGTAATTGCGCACGGGCTTGGCTCCGTCGCAGCCTCCCACCAGAAAGAAGTGCCGGATGGCCCCGCTCTTCACCGCGTCGATGATCCTGTCGGCCACCGAAAGGACCGCGTGGCGTGCAAACCCGGTCATGACCTCCTTGCCCGGGGAATCCGTTTCAAAACCTCCCATCTTCCTGGCCATCTCGATTACCGGGGTGAAATCCTCATCGGGGATATGTTTCACCCCCGGAAACCCCACCGGCCCCAGGGTGAAAACCCGGTCTTTATAGCTAGCCTTGGGGGGCATGAGACAGTTGGTGGTCATGACGATGGGGCCGGGGAAGGCGGGAAACTCCTTCGGCTGATTCTGCCAGGCCGTTCCGTAATGGCCGTAAAGGTGTTTGAACTTCTTGAGTTCCGGATAACCATGGGCCGGAAGCATTTCTCCGTGGGTATAGACATGGATCCCCTGCCCCTCGGTCTGCTTAAGAAGTTCGTAAAGATCCTTGAGATCGTGTCCGGACACCAGGATGGCCGGCCCGGCCTTGTGCCCCAGAGGAACCCTGGTGGGTACCGGATGTCCGAAGGTCTCGGTGTTCGCAGCGTCCAGTAATTCCATGGTACGAAGATTGACGCGGCCGGTCTCAAGGGCCCGGTTCACCCAGTCCTCAAGCGAAAGGTCGTCGCGATAAAGGTCCACCAGGGCCTGTTTCATGAAACGGTAAACCTCATCGTCCTCTTTGCCCAGCTTGGCGGCATGATAGGCATAGGCGGCAATCCCCTTCAGGGCATAAAGTACGGTGAGCTTCAGGGAGAAGATATCCGGGTCCCGGGCCTTCTCGGGCCTGAGCTCCACCTCCTCGCCCTGCTTGATCATTCCCTCCAGGGTAGCGGCAGGTTCGAAGCGGGCCGCATCCGAAACCTCGGTAACGCCGGCCTTGCTCTTCAGGCCCTCGCGCCATTCCACGGCCCGACGAATGTAGTCCGCAATACGCTCCGGATCGAAGTTGACGTTGGTAAGGGTGGAAAACAGGGCCTCGCACAGGAACACATTGGCCTCCCTATCCCTCACCCCCTTCTCCTCGGCTTTAAGAGACACCTCCGAAAGCCCTACCAGAGCATGGACCAGAAGATCCTGAAGCTCGTCCACCTCATGGGTCTTGCCGCACACACCGATCTTGGTGCAGGCTTGGCCCTTGGCCGTCTGTTCACACTGATTACAAAACATCCTCAACACCTCCTATTTGGATTTTCAAGGTCTATAATATCTCTAATACGCTCGGAAAGAACCCACCTTGACCCAGATCAAAAGTAGGAATTAACTAGGGGTAAATCCCCTGAAGGAGTTGAAGCATGAAGAGGCTCCTCTTACTTACGGTATTTTTAGGGATTCTGTCTCTGGGAACCCCGGCCCGAGCCGCGGTTCTGAGCACCCATTCCAAGGAGGTCTATGCGGTGTATATCGTTCCGGCTCCCAAGGCCTTCCCCACGGAACTGGGTTATGTAATAACCAATTTCGGACCGGGGAACATTAATTTCCTGGAGCGGGTAGATGTGGTGGTGGATAAGGAGGGAAGGGTGCAGGGGATTCAACTGGTATATACCCCGCCAGACGGGTTTAAACGACACGTCTTCCTGGCCGGCAGACGCACGTTGATCGTTCAGGAAGCCCGGCCCGGTTCACTTAAGAAACGGGTTCTCTTCCGGGTGATCACCACCGAGGAACTCAGCCAGCTGGACTAGGCCTTCAGAATCAAAGCGCCCGGGTTAAAGACTATTCCTCGACCGGGAGGATCTCCGTGCCCACGCCCTGATCGGTAAAGAGTTCGAGAAGAAGGGCGTGAGGTACCCGACCGTCGATGATATGGGCCTTTTTGACCCCGGCGGTAAGGGCCTTCCAGGCACTTTTTAACTTGGGAATCATTCCTCCGCGGGCCACCTCCTGCCGGAGCAGATCTTCCACCTGCCTGAGGGTGAGGCTGGAGAGCAGACGCCCCTCCGCGTCCATCACCCCCTCTACATCGGTGAGGTAGATGACCTTTTCCGCGGAAAGGGCCCCGGCCACCGCCCCGGCCACCAGATCGGCATTGATATTGTAGGCTTCTCCCTCCGGCCCCACCCCCACCGGGGCGATCACCGGAATGAACCCCTGTTCCATCAGGGTGTGCAGGACCTCGGGGTTCACCCGTTTGACCTTTCCCACCCGGCCGATGTCGATGATCTCCGGGGGACGATCCTCTCCGGTATAGCGATAGACCTGCATCTTTTCGGCTTCGATGAGATCGCCGTCGCGCCCGGAAAGCCCCACCGCTCGACCCCCATGACGGTTGATGAGACTTACAATGCTTTTGTTGACCGTGCCCACCAGAACCATCTCCACCACGCTCATGGTCTCCGGATCGGTCACCCGCTGCCCCTCCACAAAAACGGGTTTAAGCCCCATGCGCTGCATGACCTCGCTTATCTGCGGCCCGCCGCCGTGCACGATAACCGGCTTGATCCCCACATATTTCATGAGCACGATGTCCTGGGCAAAGGCCTCTTTGAGTTCGGGCTCCACCATGGCATGCCCGCCGTACTTCACCACCACCACCTTGCCGTAAAAGAGACGGATATAGGGCAGGGCCTCGATCAGGACCCGAGCGGTGTCTATCTGCGGCTTGGGATTGTGGAACATATTTGCTATATACAGGACAAAGGGGAGAGCGTCAAAGTGAAATTTTTAAGCCGGGTGGAGAATCAAACCCTGGTTGCTATTCTGCTTTCCGTTACCGGAGCCCTCCTCTGGCCTTCGCTATTTCTATCTCTGAGTATTTTCGGGGATCTTTTTCTGCGGCTTCTCAAGATGGTGGTGGCTCCGCTGATCTTTACCTCGGTCTTTGTGAGTCTGGTCCGGATTCGGAATTTCCGGGTACTTGAGCGTCTAGGCTGGCGCACCATGGCCTACTATCTGGGAACCACCGGACTTTCCGTATTAACCGGACTCCTCCTGGTGAATCTCCTCCATCCCTCGGCACCTCTCCTTCACGGAAAACCCCCGGCACTTCACCCTTTTTCCCTGCGGGACCTTCTCCTCGGGCTCTTTCCGGAAAATATAGTACAAAGTTTTGCCCGCACGGAGGTAATTCCCATTATCTTTCTGGCCCTGGTTCTGGGGATCTCCGTTCTTCGGGTGGGGCATAGGGCTGAACCCCTGAGCCGTTTCTTTGAAGCCTTGAACGAAGCCCTGCTTATCCTCACCCGGGGAATTATCCGTTTTACTCCCCTGGGGGTCTTTTTTCTGGTAGGAGCTATCATCGCCCGGGAGGGTCTTTCCCCTTTAAGGGGCCTCCTGGGCTACGTGGGAACCGTGACCCTGGGGCTCTTTCTTCATGTGGCGGTCACCCTTCCCCTTCTTCTTTATCTCTTTGCCCGAACCCAACCCGGAGCCTATTTTCTCTCCGTGCGCGAAGCCCCGCTTCTGGCCTTCTCTACGGCTTCGAGCTCAGCCACCCTGCCGGTAACGCTGGAGGTGGCCGAAGAAAAGGCCGGTATAAGCCCCGAGGTGGCAGGCTTCGTGCTTCCTCTGGGTTCCACGATAAATATGGATGGAACCGCGCTCTATGAAGCCGTGGCCGCTATGTTCATCGCTCACTCTTACGGACTCAAGCTCGACCTTCTCCAACAGATCCTTGTTTTCATAACCGCGGTACTGGCTTCGGTGGGGGCCGCAGGCATCCCCAGCGCCGGTCTGGTAACCATGACCCTGGTACTTCAATCCGTAGGTCTGCCTCTCGAGGGGCTGGGTCTCATCTTGGCGGTGGATCGGTTCCTGGATATGCTACGCACCAGTGTAAATGTCTGGGGAGATCTGGTGGGAGCCAAGATCATAGACTCATGGCTCAGAAAGGAGGGATGATATCATTACCCCGGAAAGGGAACGCCTGATACCGGACACCAGTATTTTTACCAATCCGGATGTATATCGCCAGTTCGGAGAGACCCCGGCTGCAGCCTTCAGGAACTTTCTGGAACTTGCGGCCGAGGCCGAGGGCCTTTCGGTCTATATGCCCTCGTCCATTTACGAGGAACTCAAGAAGATGGTTAAGGAACTGCGCATACCACCCCGCGCCCGGGCCGTTTTCAAGGTTAAATCGCCTCGCAAATACGAACTTCAGATCCCGGCCTTCCTGCTTTATGAATTCATAGAGGATCTGCGCAAACGAATAAACAAGGGGCTGAGAGTGGCCGAGGAAGCGGTGCGACTTTCCAGCGGTAAGAATCCCGGAGAGGTCATCAATACCCTGCGTCGCAAGTATCGGGAGGCCCTGCGCGAGGGCATACTGGACAGCCGGGAGGACCTGGAGCTTATCCTGCTGGCCCTGGAACTGGATGGGATTATTCTTTCCGCCGACCGGGGAGTCCTTCTCATGGCCGACAAACTGGGCATTCGTTACGTACCCCCGCAGGAGATCCGTGAGACCCTGGAGGGTTTCCGCTACCTGGAATGATCAAACCGGAACGGCGTTTCCCAGGGGGACCTCTTCCACCAGCTCCTGATAATCGTCAAGCCAGTAGGCCGCGGGATTTCGCCTGTAGAGCAGGAGTTTCCCGGTGTCTTCCTCCCGGGCGGCCCGGTGAAACTTAAAAATAACCCAATCCCGGGTGAGACCGGCTATTTCCAGTTTCCCCATGGCATGGGACATCACGAAACGCACCCGCTTGGCCACGCCGGAGACCATCCCGCGGGCGGC
>DRMH01000059.1 GCA_011322625.1 Thermosulfurimonas dismutans
GAGGTGGGAGAACATTTGGTCGGTGTGGCTACTCTCTCTTCTATCGTGCTGTTTTTTTCCATATTTTCTCTGGGGCTGTTTTTTTATTACGCTTCCTGCCGCATACGCTGGCTTTACCTGGGGCTAGGATTGCTGGATATAGCCACTCTGATAGCCATGGGCAGGCGGGCCTCCCTCCTGGGGCTTCTGGTGGCGTTTCTCTTTATAGCTCTTTTCCTGCGCTCGTGGCGGCGGGTGGGGCTGGGGATGGTCATGGTCCTTACCTTGATCCTGGGGATCTTATTGGTTACCCCCCGGGGAAGACAAATTCTGATTCGAAGCGACAACCTTTCGCTCCTTCTCTCCGGGAAATATGAAGCCTTTCGGGATGCCGGCTCCCTGGGGCAGAGACTTTATGCCTGGCCCTATTTTCTACGGTATGTCCTGAAACATCCCTTAAAGGGCACCGGTCTGGGGCGCAAGGTGGTCAAGGAAGTCCTGACCCCCTTCCGGGAAAAGTACCTGCCCCCCTCCATGACCCACGGACACAATCTGTTTCTCAATCTCGCCCTTCAGGCCGGAATTCCCGCGGCGCTGATCTTCATGATCCTTTACGGGCTGCTTTTAAAGGATTCCCTTGGATTAACCCTTCGCCTCCCGGAGCCTCAAAATTATTTATCTTCGGCGGGAGCGGTGTTTTTCCTGGCCTATCTGGTGGCGGCCTCCTTTACCGGGTTTGATCGATATACCAAATTCTTACCCTTCTGGTTCGGCCTGGGGATCTTGCTGGGGCTTAAGGCCTATGCGTGTTCTTCTAATCCTGAATAAGGTAGAATCCAAGAGAACCTATCGCGAACATATCCTGAAAGCCTTCAAGGATCAGGGTTGGGAAACCCGAATCCTCTATCTTTCCGGGGATCCATCCCTTTCTCCCCATCAAAGACAGGGCCTGAAGGTGGATTCTCTGGGGTTTCCGGTGGCAAAGATCAAGCGTTTTCATGGAGGGGTCCTTAAGGCGCTTTATGCCTATCTTAAAAAATATCCGTGTGATATCGTGTGGATACATCGTTATCGGCTTTTCTATTACCTGGCCCTGATACACCTTTTAAATCCCCGGTTTCGAATAGTTTTTCACGTGGTGGCAGGCGGGATCTTCCGTTCTCCGGGAAGGAGATGGACCTTTTCCCTTTTGCGTTCAAGGCTTTCGTCCCTGGTGGTCAATAGCACCGCCCTTAAACGGGAAATCCTGGGGCTTTATCCCGGGCTGCGGGATAAACTTACGGTCATCTTTAACGGTGTGGATCTTTCCCGTTTTTCTTCCGGAGTCTCCCGGGAGAAAGCACGAGAGAGGTTCGGGCTTGAGAGGGAGGGTTTCCTTTTCGGGATGGCGGCGGCCTTCCGGCCGGAGAAGAACCATCTCGCTCTCCTGCGGAGTTTCCGGGAGTTCAAGGAGAGGGGCGGTCGGGCCGGGATGGCCCTGGCCGGTTCCGGCCCGCTTGAGGGTAAGGCTCGGGCTTGTGCGGCCTCCTGGGGTCTAAAGGAGGTGGTCTTCCTGGGAGCCTTACCCTATGAAGAAATTCCCCTTTTTTTGCGAGCCCTTGATGTGTTCGTGCATCCCAGTCTCAAGGAAGGCATGCCCAACGCCGTCCTTGAAGCCATGGCCGCGGGACTGCCCATCATCGCCACGGACGCCGAAGGGGTCCCGGATATCTTCGATACCCCCCGGAAGATAGGCTACATGATCCCCAGAGGTTCTGAGGAGGCCCTTACCCGGGCCATGGAAGAAATTTATGGCCTTTCTGCGGAAGAGCGCAGGGAAATGGGCCGGGAAGCCCGGCTTCGGGTGGAAGAGGCTTTTTCGGCTCAGAGACAGGCCCAGGCCTTTGTGGAACTTTTTGCCTCTCTTGTAAACCGGTCTTCACTCAGGTCTTCCAACCCCTGAAATCCGGCTTTCTGTAGGGAAAGGGCCAGCTTGTTTAAGCTTTTTCGCCAGAGTTTTTCCCGCGGGCGAGAATAAACTTTGAGACCATCCAGATCGATGAGACGGATGCGGGAGGGGGTAAGGATAAAGTTGGTGATCTTGGGATCCCGAAGATAAAGCCCGGCCTGATGCATTTGATAAAGAAAGGTCAGAATACTTTGGAGTGTATGGCGAAATTCATTGTCCGAGGGAGAAAGGGAGAGGAAGAAATTTAGCCTTTCCCTTGCCTCCGGAAGATAGGGATAAAGGGCTCCTGAATGATACTCGCTTCCGGAAAGCCCCAGGCGTATCCAGCCCCCCAACGGTTCCACCGAAGAAAGCCCCCTGGCGACCAGGATCCAGTAGTTTCTTATGGCCCTCAAGGCCCCTTTGAGCCGGAATAAATTTAGAAGATCTTTAAACCGATTTTCCGCTTTATAAACCTTTAAAAAATATCCCTGATACCGAAGGCAGTCCCTTTTGGGCCCCTTTTTGACTATTTCTGTTTCCGGTCTCTCCGTGATCCAGCGTAAAAGATCCTCCAGATGGGAAGGCTCTTTTCCGAAAAGGAGATAATCTCTCTCCGTCATCCGATGAGGATATCTGCTCCGGAAGGGTTCCCTTCCCAGGTAATATTTATTGAAGTCCAGGAGTTTCATGGGTTTCGAGCAGGATCACCGTGGTTTTCCGGGCCTTAGTTTTAAATAAGACTTTAAACTTGAAAGGAATATCCTTTAAATTTTCGGGAGTGGTGATTATATACTTGCAGCCTTTTAGAGATTGAACGTCTTTTGTGAGACGCATGTGCCGAATGCGACGATATTTGTATTTTAGATAATAAGTTAGGTGAGGGGTATCCAGGCGATAATCGCAAAGGAGGGTGCCGGGGGGCAGATGGAGGGCCAGTTTTCGGGCGGCCTGAGAATAGTGGTTGCGGAAACGTTCCTGATAGGGGAAATAGACCGCCGCAAAGGTCCATTTCAGGGCCCAGACGAAGAAAAAGAGGGCCGGAACAAGTAAGCGAGCCCTGCGACCGAAAAACACCAGGAGCCCGCTTGAGGTTACCACCAGAAATCCCACCAGGGCCCAGAGGTTCCCCCGGAGGTGAAGACGCCCCCAGGAGATATAAACGAAGAGGGGAAGGGCGATCAGGATCAAACCGCCAAGGAGCCTTAAGGCCAGAAGGGAGACCCCGGGGAGCCTATCTCTTTCCCAGCCGCGGTAAAGGGGAACGCTCAGGAGATAGACCAGTCCTCCCACCGCGGGAAGAAGGTAGCGCAGTCTGGTTCCGGGCAGAATCCAGTAAAGAGGAAAGGAAAAGGCCAGCAGACAGAGGCTATAAAGGGCTAGATCCTTTACCGGGAAGGGGAGGTCCTCGCGCAGATTGCGGGGCAGCCACCCCGGAAGGAAGAGGATCCAGGGAAGATGTCCCTCAAAATATTCCAGGGGGAAGGTCAGGAAATGTCCCCAGAAACCGCTCGGGGAAAGGGGTTTCTGGCGTCCGGCATACTCCCCGAGCCAGGCGGAAAGGATCCTTTCGGCCCCCACCCTCCGGGCCGCGGGGATAAACCACAGGGAGAAGATTCCCGCATAGATGATGAGCCCCAGGAGATGGGCCGGGGAGAAGATTTCCCGGAAGCGTCTTTTGAAAAGGAGGTAGGGCCCTACGGCGGCGTAAAGGAAGGCCGGGGCCTGGAAGGTCTTGGTAAGGGTTCCGAGGGCGGAAAAAGCCAGGGTCACGGTCCAGGCGAGATAGGGCCTTTTCCGGATCTCGTGAAGATAAAACCAGGAAAAAACGGAGAGGGTAACAAGTAAGGTGTAAGTCATGTCTATTTCGGCCCGGCAGGCCTTATCCAGCACCTCGGGGATGGATAGAAAGACCAGGCCCGGAAGGACCCAGATAAGGCCCGGGGGTTGCGCTACGGCCCGGAAAAGCAGGGCCAGGAAGAGGGCGCAGAGGGTGGCCGCGGTGACGGAGGAGAGCCGGGCTACAAACTCGGAATGACTCCCGAAGGCCTTGAAAAATCCGATGAGCACCCAGTTGTAGCCCGGAGGTTTTAGGAGATAGGGGCGGCCTTCAATGTAGGGTATGAGGTAATCCCCCCGCTCCATCATTTCAAGGGCGGCCACCGCTCTTCTTGCGGCCTCGCCCTGGAATTCCCTTTCCCAGAGAAAGGGGAGGTTTATGGCCAGGGAGTAGAGGATGATCAAGAGTATGCCTGCACTAAGGATTTTTTGCGTTTTAGGCATGGGAGTCGGTCTTTTCATAGAGTGTTTTTACGGCCTCAAAGATCCTTTCTGGCGAGATAGAGGTGATACAGGCCCGATCGCCCCGGCGACAGGAACGTTGGGTATTAAACACGTAAGAACACGGGGCACAGGGAAGACCCTCCGGGACCAGGATCAGGGACCTCTTTCCCAGGGGCCGCTGTTCCCGGGGGTTGGTGGGGCCGGCTATTACCACCACCGGTACTCCCAGGGCATCGGCCATGTACATTATTCCGGTATCCACCCCTACGAAGATCCTGAGCCTCTTAAGAAGGGAGGGGAGTTCCTCCAGGGTGAACGCTCCCAGAGCATTAAGGACCGCTTTTGGGTCCCGAATCCGGGAGAGAATATGTTCACCGAAGGTCCTTTCCGCTTCGGAGCCGATAAGGACCACCCGGGCCTTTAGGTTTTGGGATATAAGGTCGATCAATCGGGCCCAGGTCCCGGGTTCTATGGCCTTCAGCCGGTTGCGAGAGCTTACGGCCACACCTATCAGGGGTTCGCAGACGGAGGAAAGGAAAGTCCGGGCCTTCTCTTCCCCTTCCGGGGAAGGGAAGATGTCCCGTGAAGGGTCGGTGGCTTTTATCCCCAGGGGTTCAAGCATTTTGAGATGGACTTCGCTGACCATGCGCTCCGGGGAATGGTAATAGACCCGGGAAAAGAGAGAAGAGGCCAGACGATAGGTCCTTCCGGAAAAACTGGAAAGGATGCCTATCCGTAAAGGGACCAGGCCCCAGAAAAGCGAGACCGCATAAAGTACATTGGGGTTGAGGGAGATTACCGCGTCGAAGCGTTCCCGGCGAAAGAAACGGGCCAGGCGGAGCTTTCCGCGAAGGCCCCTGTATTCGGCTTTGTCGAGTATCACCACCCGATCCACATAGGGGTTATGGGTCAATATCCCCCGGGATACGGGGCTGGTAAACACCGTGAGCTCCGCTTCGGGGTAGTGTCTTTTGATTTCCCGGAAGAGGGGGGTGGAGCAGATGAGATCCCCGATTTTTGCGGTCTGGATAACCGCAAGGCGGGAGAGATTTTTCCTGGGCCGCAGAAAGGGAAAGAGGAAGGGATAAAGGAGGAGGCTTAAGAGGACGTAGAACAATTCAGCACCTCCTCGAAGACCCGGCTTACCCCGGATACGTAATGACGGATATCAAATTGTTCCACCCGTTTGCGGCCCTTCTCTCCCATGGTTTGCGCAAGCTCCCGGTCCTGAAGGAGTTTCATTATAGCCCGGGCCAGGGCCTCCGGCTGCCGCGGCTCCACCAGGAATCCCGTCTCCCCGTCCTTGACCAGCTCAGAGGGGCCGGGAATGCGGGCGGCGATCACCGGTTTTCCAAGGAGCATGGCTTCCAGGAGGACCCGGGGGAAACCCTCCTTTTCCGAGGGAAACACGAAAAGGTCCATGGCCTGAATAAAGGAAAGGGGATCGGACTGAAAGCCGGCAAAAAGGGTCCGGGAGGAAAACCCCAGCCGTTGCGAGAGTGCCTCCAGTTTTTTTCTCTCCGGGCCGTCCCCCACGATGAGGATCTTTATGGGCACCGAGGTCCTCCTTTGCACCAGATAGGCGGCCTCAAGAAGATCCTGCACCCGTTTTCTTTTTACCAGGGAACAGACCGTGCCCAGGACGAAATCCTCCGGCGGAAGCCCCCATCTTTTCCGGAGGGCTTCCCGCCCCTCCCGGGGCCGAAGGGAAAGGTCTATTCCGTTATAGATTACCGTGCAGAGATCTGCCCTTAAGCCCTGGGAGACATAGAAATCGCGCAGCCCCCGGGAAACGCAGATGACTTTTTGAACCCGGGCGTTGGTTTTGCGGATGGCTATGCGGGGGACCCTTTTGGCGATCCGGCAGTGAAGGATGGCGGGAATTCCAACCCTTTCGGCGGCGAGGATTCCCTCCAGATTGGAGGCTGGCTGGTTGTTCATGTAAAGAAGATCCGCCCGAAAATCCCTAAGGATTCGGGCTATGTCCCCGGCCTGAGGTTGAATACGGAAGTAAGAATCGAAGAAGAAAAGTAAGTCTTTCCGGAAGGGCCCGAGCCAGAAAGCTCCCGCCCGGCAGAATTCCTTGAAAATTTTGACTTTGGGGGGTAATTTCCGCCGGGGGACCAGGAAAAACTCCACCCCCAGTTTTTCCAGTTCCCTTCGGATGTCGGATTCGGTGCCTTTGGGATAGTTTCGGTAGAAGATGGCCCCGAATTTAAATTTTTCCCTATTGATGCGTTTCAGGAGTTCGAGGAGGCTGTTGGTTCCTCCTCCCCATTCCCTTCCGGTATCCAGAATTACGATGCGTCTAGGCTCGGAAGAGGGCTTCAAGATGTCTTTCCCATGAGAATTTTAGAGAAAGAGAAGTCATGCTCTCCGGAGAGTTCCGAGGGGTTATGGCCGCGGGGATACCCGTAATCCAGTCCCGGACGCGGAGGGGAAGCACCTTTCCCCGGCCTAAATAAGTCACCGCCTCCGCGGCGCCGTTTTCGGGGGTGGTGATGACCGGAAGGCCGCAGGCCAGGGCCTCAAGCACCACGTTGGCAAAGGGGTCGTAGCGGGTGGGAAGCACCAGAAGATCCGCGGCTCCGTAAAGTCTCTCCATTTCCTTTACCGGCCCGAGGTAATAAATCCGGCCCTTCCTTCCGAGCCTTTTTCCGCC
The DNA here is from genome assembly GCA_011322625.1 of Thermosulfurimonas dismutans. Lineage (GTDB taxonomy): Bacteria > Desulfobacterota > Thermodesulfobacteria > Thermodesulfobacteriales > Thermodesulfobacteriaceae > Thermosulfurimonas_A > Thermosulfurimonas_A dismutans_A. Next base: position 6,852 of record DRMH01000059.1, read on the forward strand.
TGCCACAAGGAGTTTAAATTCCTCCGACAATTCTTCAAGGACGGAAAGGAGAAAGGGAAGGCCTTTCCTTCGCCAGTCGGAACCCGCAAAAAGGAGGACCCGGTCCTCCTCGGAAAGGCCGAGATCCCGCCCTACCTCGACCCGGAAGCGCCGCACCGCGGGATTGAAGCGCTCAAGGTCCACCCCGTTATAGATGACCTCGGTCTTTTCAGTGGCCAAGGGATAGTGCTCGGCGATCTCGTTAAAGACCATTCGGGAATTTACGATCACCCGGCGGGCATACTCCAGGCTTTTTCGCTCAAGCCAGAGGATGAGCCGGTGCCGGGGGCGCACCGGCCAGAGGAGGGGCGGCCTTTCGTAGCCCCGATAAAGCCAGACTATGTGGAGCGGATCCGAAACCCGCACCCAGTCCGCCGGGAAAAACCGGCAGGTGGCATAGACCACATCGAAGCGCTCGCGGGAAAGGGCCCTGCGGGCGTTAAGGAAAAAGGAAAGGGTTTTAGCCAGGGAGCCCCGGCCGTAAATCCGGGCCCGGAGGTGTCGCACCCCGGGGACCTCGCAGCGGTCGGCCACCACGAAGACCTCATGTCCGGCACGCAGAAGCTCCCGGGCCACATAGGCGGTATAGTTCTCCGCCCCTCCGAGACCGAACCCCACCTTGGGACGCACCAGGGCGATCTTCACGGATCAATGAGCCAGAAAATAGGTGGCTATCCCTTATTTTCCTCCACGCGGATGAGACGCTCCACGAGAGAGATCTCGCGGGCCCGGAGTTCGTTTTCGGCCACGAAACGGGCCACCGCCTGAGAGACCAGTTCCTCAAGGAGTTTTCGAAATTCGGGATCCTGAAAATCTATCTGCATCTTTACTATTGTAAACTTTTCCTGCAAAAAGGGGAAGTTTTGAAAATTTTTCCCCCGGGGACTCCCTCTCCCAGGGAATGCAGTCCTCAAAGGGAAGGTCCGGGTTTTTGCAGCCGCAGACCCTTACCCGAATCCCGTAGGCCCGGCCCACCTCCCGAAAGAGAGCGTAACCGGCCTCGCGGATTTCTTTGCGGGCAAGTTTGGTTACGGCCGAGGTGATGACTTTCTGCCAGGGCTGGCCGGCGTAATATTTGAGAAGGTTCCGAAAAATCCCGGCCGGAAGTTCCCGGGCCATCTGGCGGATGACTCCCGGCCGGAGGACGAGATAGCTCACCGAGACCTCCTCAACCCCGCAAAGGGAAAGTCTCCGGAAGAGGGCCTCCACGGCCTCCTCCCGGTCGGTAAGCCCGGGGATCACCGGGTCAATCCTTACTGAAGGGTTTAAGCCCAGCGTGGAAAGGCGCTCAAGCTGGGTAAGGCGCACCGGGGGCGGGGCCGTCCGGGGCTCAAAGAGCCGGTGATAATCCCTTGAGACCGATACCAGACCGATCCGGGGATGTATGAGTGAGGAGTAATCCGCAAAGAGAGCCCAGCACTCCTCCGGTATAAAACCCTTGGTAAGGAAGGAAACCTTAAGGCCGGCCTCAAGGACCATCCGCAAGACCTCAAGGGCCAGCCGTCTTACCTCCGGATGGGGTTGAAAGAGATCCGAGGCCGTGGAGAAGGTCACCGAAGAGGGAAGTTTTCCCCGGAGGGAAAGTCTGCGGATCTCCTCGGATAGCTTTTCCGGAAGGTTTTCGTAAAGCCAGACCTCGGATCTCGGAGTCTCCGGGAAGGCCCGGGCGTAGCAGTAAACGCAGGCGTGAAGACACCCCCGGGTAAGATTTACCGAGGGAGTCCCCCGGAGGCACCCGAAGGCCGGAGGCTTTAGAACCGGACTTTTCCTTTTTGTCTTTCGTAAGTGCATTTAAAACTCATATTAATCTCCTCCTCAAGGTCCCTTAAGAGGGCCTCAAACAGGCGACCAACCGATTGGGAGAGAAACCACTTTCCGGTGATAGATCCGCCGTGCTCCCAAGCAATGAGGAGAGGCTGAGAACCTTGGCGGAAGCGCATGGGAATCGGATTGGTGCCCAATTGATGCCCGATTTAGAGGGCGACCTCAAGGACCACTTTGTCATAGTCCACCTTCGGGGTCAGGCGATCCCTTTTGCCCTGGGGATTTTTCTCAAGCTCAAGGAATCCCAGCTCCGAAAGGACTTTTACGTCCTGCTGAACGCTTCGCAGGTTGCGGTTAAGGATGCGGGCAAGCTCGTAAACCGAGGCCGGTCGGTGCTTGCGCACGGCCTTAAGAAGCTCAAGACGCCTCTCGGAGAGGACCTTGCGCATGGTTCTCCAGTTCGGAAAGACCACCGCATGCCCTTTGGGTTTCACGGCCTTTCCTTTTATTACGGCCTCCATAACGGATCTGGCCTCGGCCAGGGTGTCCTCAAGGCTCTTGATCTCTACCTTCACCGTTTTGACCTTCATTTCTTGCCTCCTCAAGGTCCTTTAAAAAGTCCTCAAACAGGCGCTCCACTGAATGGAATTCGTATGGAACGGTCTTTCCTCTAAGATGCTTGTGGTGTCCATGGCTCTGGTAATTGTCATAACCCAGGATGCGCTTTCCTTTTCGGAGATAAACCAGGCTGTATTTAACCCCCTCGGGATAATCCTCAGACCTGGGGACCTCCCAGACCTTTATCTCCACTATTTCATCCTCGGAAAGAGCCACCTTTCGGTGATAAACCAGGCGAGCTCCCATATAAGGATGTTAGATCGTATATGAGTGGATGACAAGTTAGGGTTTTTGGAGCAACCGGACCGGTACAAAAACTTCAATATCAAAAATGGCGGAAGCGCATGGGAATCGAACCCACCCACCGCCGTTTCCGACGGCGCACCGGGTTTGAAGCCCGGGGGGGCCACCAGGCCCCTGGCGCTTCCGCCTTACGGCTGCCGGGCACCCCTGCGGCACCCGGAGAGCCCGGCTACCGTTGCTCCCTTTCGGGCCTGGCGGGGTTCACCGGGATCCGTCGCGCAGGACCCGGCAGCCAGAAAGAATTTTACCCCTTTAGCAGTAAAAGCAAATAGGGCCACAGATATTTAAGGGCCCCCAGTCCGGTGGCCAAGAAAAGCCCCCATTTGATAGGGCGCTCGGGGACATATTTCTGACATCGAGCCCCCAGGTAGGCCCCGGCCAGCCCCCCGAGGCCGAAGAGCAGTCCCAGGGCCCAGTCCGGCCGGGTTAAGGGGCCGGAGCCCGGCCCCAGGGTATAAAACAGAACCCCGCAAACCGAGGCCCCGAAGGTGGAGGCCAGAGTGGCTCCGGCCACGGCGTGTACCGGAAGCCTCAGAATGGAAACCAGATAGGGAGCAAGAATCGCTCCCCCGCCGATCCCGTAAGCACCGCTTACCGTGCCTACCAGGAGACACAGAATCAGCGTGGAAAGGATGGGAATCCTATAAACGGTCGTTCCGAAGCGGAAACGAAGATACCCCCCCTCGCGGGGAAGGTATTCAATGGAGGAAGCGTTTCGGGTGGGATCACCCCTCCGTTGCCCCTTCCGCAAGTCTTTCAGAATGCGTGAACAGAGGTAAAGGAGCACCACCCCTACCAGGAGGCGAAATCTTTGCGGGGAAGCCAACCAGTGGATACGCACCAAGTATCCCAGAAAGAGCCCCGGGATTACTCCGGAAAGCATGAGAAGGGCCAGGGGGGCGTAAAAACGTCTCTCCCTTCGGAAACGCCATAAGGCCGGAGGGATGGTCAGCAGGTTGTAAAGAAGGTTGGTAGCGGAAACCCCGGGAGTCTGATACCCCAGGATCGAAAATTGAAAGGGAAGAAGGAGAAAGGCCCCGGTAATTCCTCCCATAACCCCGAAAAAGGCCAAAAGAAAGGTGATCAACGGGGGAAGGAATATCCAGGTAGTTACTCCGGAAACGGGGAAGGTGACCTTTAAAAAGTTCATAATTTCTTATATGGTATTAGGGCAACGGGAGCAAGGAGGGGTCTTCATGCTGGATTATTCTCTCTCTCTGGAGGAGAAACTTCTGGTGGACTTGGTGGAACGTATAGGACGGGAGTATATCGCTCCTCATGCCCGTGAATGGGATGAAAAAGAAGAGTTCGATCCCCGTCCGATTAAGGCCCTGGCGCAGGCGGATCTCTTCGGGCTGGTGATTCCCTCGGAGTACGGGGGTCTGGGCTGGGGGACCTTGGCCCTTTGTCTGGCCGTGGAACATCTCTCTAAATACTGCCCCGGGGTGGCCACGACCTATGCGGCCAGTTTCCTGGGGGCCTATCCCATTCTTCTCTTCGGCTCCAGGGCCCAGAAGGAGAAATATCTTCCCGAGGTGGCCCGCGGTCGCAAGCTCTGCGCCTTTGCTCTTACCGAGCCTCAGGCCGGAAGCGACGCCGCGGCCATAAAGACCCGGGCCGAACGCGACGGGGACTACTATATTCTCAACGGCCTCAAACAGTGGATCACCAACGGAGGAATTGCAGATATTTACATTGTAATCGCCCTTACCGATCCCAGAAAAGGGGCCCGCGGGGCCAGCGCCTTTATCGTGGAGAAAGGGGATCCCGGTTTTTCCGTGGGACGCAAGGAAAAGAAAATGGGGCTTCGGGCCTCGGTAACCACGGAACTTTTCTTTACCGAATGCCGGATCCCGCGGGATCGGTTGTTGTCCCGGGAGGGGATGGGCTTCATTGTGGCCATGCGCACCCTGGACTATGCCCGGGTGGGGGTGGGGGCCCAGGCGGTGGGGCTGGCCCAGGGGGCCATGGAGCTATCCCTGCGACATGCCCGCAGCCGGGTCCAGTTCGGACAGCCCGTCTATCACTTCCAGGCCGTAAGCCATACCTTTGCCGAGATGGCCATGCGCATAGAGGCCGCCCGGGCCCTGGTCTATCAAACGGCCCGATTCCTGGATTCCGGAGCCAAAGAGATCTCCGGTCCCTCAGCCATGGCCAAGGCCTTCGCCACGGATGTGGCCATGTGGGTGGCGGAACGAGCGGTGCAGATGATGGGTGGTTACGGCTACATGCGCGATTACGGAGCGGAAAAGTTTATGCGGGATGCCAAGTGTCTCCAGATCTACGAGGGAACCAACGAAATCCAGCGGGTGGTGATTGCCCGGGAACTTCTCAAATACTATCGAGACTAGGAGGCTCTTATGCACCTCATCGTCTGTCTCAAGCCGGTCCCCAAGCCCGGCACGGTCAGAGTGGACCCGAAAACCCACACCCTTAAAAGGGATTCCGCCCAATTGATCCTCAACCCGCCCGATCTTTATGCCCTGGAGATGGCCGTTGAACTCAAGGAAACTTACGGGGGGAAGGTTACGGCCCTTATGATGGGGCCTCCCAATGCCGCCGAACTCCTCAGGGAAGCCTATGCTCTGGGGGCGGACGAAATGGTCCTCCTTTCCGATAGGGCCTTTGCCGGCTCGGATACCCTGGCCACGAGCTATGTTCTCTCCCGGGGAATAAAACGGCTCGAACCCTATGACCTGGTTCTTATGGGCAAGGCCTCCATCGACGGGGAAACGGCTCAGGTGGGGCCGGAGACCGCGGCCTGGCTGGGGCTTCCCAGTGTGATCCAGGTAAAAAAGATCCAGCGGGAGGGCGATCACGGATGGGTGGTGGTGAGGGTACGGGAAGGCTATGAAGAGGAACTTTTCCTTTCCGGGCCGGCGGTGGTAACCGTGGAGCCGGGGATAAACGACCCCCGTCCACCCTCCCTCAAACGTCTGCTTGCGGTTCGGGAGCTTGCTCCGCGGTTGTTTTCCGCTCAGGATCTTGAATGTGAACCGGAAAAACTGGGCCTTTCCGGCTCGCCCACCCAGGTTCTCGATGTGTTTGCCCCTTCTTACCAGCGAGAACAAATCCTTCTCACCGGGGAGCCCGAAGAGGTGGCCCAGGAACTGGTGTCGCACCTGAGGACCCGGGGACTCATTTAGGGAGGTAGTGTCTATGGCCGGATTCTGGATTTATGGAGAATGGGCCGAGGATGATTTCCATCCCGTGGTGTACGAATTACTCGGTGTGGCCCGCACCCTGGCTCCCCGGCTCGGGCAGCGGGTCGTGGTGGTGACCCTGGGACCGGAGGACCGGAAGACCGGGGTGGAGAAGGTCCTGAGTTACGGGGCCGAGGAGGTCCTTTTCCTGGTTCATCCGGAACTGGATTATTTTCGAGACGACCTTTTCGGGCGCCTTCTCGGTGACATGGTCCGGGAACGGAGGCCGGAGGTATTTCTTTTCGGGGCCACCAGCGAGGGGCAGGCCCTGGCTCCGCGTATTGCCGGGGAGCTGGGGTTGGGGCTTACGGCCCACTGCACCGCTTTCGAGGTGGACGAAGAGGGACGGCTGGTGCAGATTCGTCCGTCCTTCGGAGAGAATATCATGGCTAAAATAGTTTCCCGCACCCGTCCGCAGATGGCCACGGTGCGCCCCGGGGTGTTTCCGAAGGCGGAACCCGGTGAACCCCGGGGCAGGGTGGAGGAGATAAAGCTCGCGGCCCTTCCTCCCAGTGCCCTGGTGCGACGTGCGGTTCGTCCTCTTCCCCGCGTAGAGAATCCTCTAACCCGGGCCCGGGTGGTGGTGGCCGGAGGAAGAGGCCTTCAAAGTAAGGAAAATTTTGCCCAACTCTTTGAGCTGGCCGAACTCCTTTCCGGGGCTGTAGGGGCCACACGTCCGGTCTGTCACCTGGGGTGGATCTCGGAAGAACACATGATCGGGGTTTCCGGGGTGAGCGTGGCTCCTAAGCTTTACCTGGGTTTTGGCATATCCGGAGCCCTGCAGCACACCGTAGGGATTCAGGGAGCGGAGACCGTGGTGGCTATCAACATCGACCCCGAGGCCCCTCTTATGAAACAGGCCGATATAGCCGTAGTGGGAGATGCCCGGCGGATTCTACCGGCCCTTATACGTAGAATCCGGGAGATAAAGGAGGGCAAAAATGGATCTGGCTCATAAGGTAGCCCTGGTTACCGGAGCTTCACGGGGAATCGGGCGGGCGGTGGCCCTGGAGCTGGCCCGGGCCGGAGCCGCGGTGGCCGTAAATTATACCGCCTCCGAGGGGCCGGCCCGCGAAGTGGTGCAGGAAATAGAGCGGATGGGCGGAAAGGCCATTCCCGTGAGATTCGATGTAGCCGATCCCGAGGCCGTGGCCCGCGGGGTGAAAGAGGTAGAGGAGGCCCTGGGGGCCATCGACATCCTGGTAAACAATGCCGGAATAACCCGCGATGGGCTTCTGGTGCGGTTGAAGGATGAGGACTGGGAACGGGTCCTTTCCGTAAACCTCCGGGGGGCCTTCCTGGTAACCCGGGCCGTACTTCCGGGGATGATGAAGCGCCGCTACGGTCGCATCATCAACATTTCTTCGGTGGTGGCCTTCTCCGGCAATCCGGGGCAGACCAACTATGCGGCCTCCAAGGCGGGGCTGGTGGGGTTCTCGCGATCCCTGGCCCTGGAGGTGGCCCGGCGAGGCATCACGGTGAACGTGGTAGCCCCGGGATTTATCGAGACCGATATGACGGCCGCGCTTCCGGAAAAAGCCCGGGAAGCTTTGCTTTCAAGGGTACCCATGGGGCGAGCCGGGACCCCGCAGGAGGTGGCCCACGCCGTGGTCTTTCTGGCCTCGGATCGGGCTTCCTATATCACCGGCACCGTACTGCATGTAAACGGTGGACTCTGGTAATCGCGGCCTTCTTCGTTTTTTGCCGGAAGAGTGAAAGGGCCCTTAGGCTTGAAATTTTGGAAAGATACGCTAAAAGCAACCCAAGTTTGGTCGGCGAAAGGAGGTGTCTTATGTCGGTAGAAGAAAAGGTGATCAAGATTATCGCGGAAAAGCTGAATGTCTCGGAGGATCAGGTGAAACCCGAGGCCTCTTTTGTGGACGACCTGGGAGCGGATTCCCTGGATCTGGTGGAATTGGTCATGGCCATGGAGGAGGAGTTCGGAATGGAGATCTCGGATGAGGAGGCCGAGAAACTGCGCACGGTGGGAGACGTGTTAAACTTTGTGCGGGAGCGGGTGAAAGAATAAGAGCCGGGAGATCTTTATGCGGCGAAGGGTGGTAGTTACCGGTTTGGGAGCTATTTCTCCTCTGGGTATAGGCGTGGAGGAAAACTGGCGTCGGGTAGTGGCCGGGGAATCAGGAATCGGGCCCATCACCAAGTTCGACGCCTCCAATCTTCCGGTGCGCATAGCCGGCGAGGTGAAGGGGTTTTCCGCCGAGGAGTTCATGGATCGCAAGCTGGTTTCCCGGGTGGATGTATTCATTCAGTATGCCATTGCCGCTTCGCGGATGGCCCTTGCCGATGCCGGGCTGCCGGAAAGGGATCTGGGGCCGCGGGTCGGGGTTATTATCGGGGTGGGGATGGGGGGTATGGGCGTGGTGGAACAATACACCCTGATCCTGCGCGAGCGGGGCTGGCGCCGGGTAACCCCCTTTTTCATTCCCATGGTCATTCCCAACATGGCTGCAGGGCAGGTGGCCATCCTTTTCGGGGCCGAAGGGCCGAACACCGCGGTGTGCACGGCCTGTGCGGCGGGCAATCACGCCATCGGCGAGGCCTTCCGGCTCATCCGGGAGGGACTTGCCGATATTATGATCTGCGGGGGGACGGAAAGCCTGATCACCCCCCTTTCGGTGAGCGGTTTTGCGGTCATGAAGGCCCTTTCTACCCGCAACGACGAACCCGAACGGGCCAGCCGGCCCTTTGACGCCCGGCGGGACGGATTCGTTATGGCTGAGGGCTGCGGGATCCTGGTGCTGGAAGACCTGGAACACGCCAGGGCCCGGGGGGCACGTATCTATGCGGAGATTTGCGGTTACGGTCTCACCGCCGACGCCCATCACATGACCGCGCCGCACCCCGAAGGAGAAGGGGCGGCCCGATGTATGGAAATGGCCTTAAAGGATGCCGGTCTTTCCCCGGAAGAGATAGACTATATCAACGCCCACGGTACCAGCACTCCCCTAAACGATGCGGCGGAAACCAAGGCCATCAAGCGGGTTTTCGGGGAACATGCCTATCGTCTGGCCGTGTCCTCCACCAAATCCATGACCGGACATCTTCTCGGGGGAGCCGGAGGGATAGAGGCGGTCTTTACGGTAAAAACCGTGCATGAGGACCTGATCCCCCCCACCATTAATTACGAGGAACCCGATCCGGAATGCGATCTGGATTATGTACCCAATCAGGCTCGGCCCATGCGGGTGCGGGCGGCCATGTCCAACGCCTTCGGTTTCGGAGGGACCAACGCGGTCCTGGTTTTCAAAAAGTACGAGGAGTAATCCGAAATGCGCATTGTTCTCGCCTCGGATCACGCCGGTTTTAACCTCAAGGAAAAGATCAAGGCCTATCTTGAGGAGCAGGGGCACGAGGTCCTGGATGTGGGGTGCAACAGCTGTGAATCCGTGGATTATCCGGTCTTCGGGGCCAAAGGGCTTGAGAAGCTCCTTTCCGGGGAGGCCGAACGGGGGATCTTTATCTGCGGAACGGGTCTGGGCATGACCATCATGGCCAATCGTTTCCCCGGGGTCCGGGCCGCTCTCTGTCACGACTGTTATACGGCCCGCATGTGTCGGCTGCACAACGACGCCAATGTCCTTACCATGGGAGGGCGGGTGATTGGAGAGGCCCTGGCCCTGGAGATCGTAAAGATCTTCCTGGAGACTCCCTTTGAGGGCGGGCGGCATGCCCGAAGGCTTGAACTCATTGAGGAATACGCGCGGAGTCTGAAAAATGTTTGAAAGGGTAAAAGAAGTGGACCCCGAGATCTGGGAATTGATAAAGGCCGAGGCCGAGAGGCTTTCCGGGCAGCTGGAGATGATCGCCTCCGAAAACCTGGCCTCGCGGGCGGTGATGGAGGCGGAGGGGTCTCCCCTCATGAACAAGTACGCCGAAGGTTATCCCGGGCTGCGCTATTACGGAGGTTGTCAGTACGTGGATCGGGTGGAGGATCTGGCCCGAGAACGGCTCAAGATGCTCTTCGGGGCGGAGTACGCCAACGTCCAGCCCCATTCCGGGACCCAGGCCAATATGGCGGTCTATTTTGCGGTGCTCAAACCCGGAGAGACCATCCTTTCCATGAATCTGGCCCACGGAGGGCATCTTTCCCACGGGGCTCCGGTGAATTTCTCCGGGCAGCTTTACCGGATTGTGCATTATGGAGTTTCCCGGGAGACCGAGACCATAGACTACGAGGAGGTGCGCCGTCTGGCCTTGGAGCATCGTCCCCGCATGATCGTAGCCGGGGCCAGTGCCTATCCCCGGGTGATAGACTTTGAGGCCTTTGCCCGGATTGCCGAGGAGGTGGGGGCCTATCTTATGGTGGATATGGCCCATATTGCCGGGCTGGTGGCCGCGGGGATCCATCCTTCCCCGGTGCCCTATGCCGACTTTGTAACCTCCACCACCCACAAGACCATGCGTGGC
>DRMH01000060.1 GCA_011322625.1 Thermosulfurimonas dismutans
AGATTATATTGGAAATTGGTAAGAATAATAAAGCTTAAGTCCTTTTTCCTCTACGTAGCGCTCCACCTGGGGAGAGGTTTGATAGGTAACCAGGAGGAGCAGTTTTTCCCCGGGAAGGTGTTTCTCCAAACGTTTTACCCGGGAGAGAAAGGTGTCCACATCCCGTTTTTTAAGCTGGGTTTTACATTCCCCGAGGATCCAGATTTCCTTTCCGTTTTTCCGCCCTTTACCTATGATATTCAGCTCCTCGTATCGGTTGGGAGCGATTTCGATAAATCTTCTTCGCAGGGGTTTAAGGACCTCTACTTTAAAATCTTCCTTAAGGAGTCGGGGTAGATGCGTATAGGCCCTGTCCTCAAGCATATACCCCACCGTATGCTGGAGGCTTCCGAGCATTTCCCTGGTCTTTCGATGATCCGCCGTAAGCTTACGTAGCTCTTCCTCCGTGCGCCTCTGTGCCTCCGCAAGCTCCGCCAGCGCCTTCTCCAGCCTCGCCTGACCCTCCTCAAGCTTCGATACCCTCTCCTCCGTACGCTTCTGCGCCTCCGCAAGCTCCGCCAGCGCCTTCTCCAGCCTCGCCTGACCCTCCTCAAGCCTCGATACCCTCTCCTCCGTGCGCCTCTGCGCCTCCGCAAGCTCCGCCAGCGCCTTCTCCAGCCTCGCCTGACCCTCCTCAAGCCTCGATACCCTCTCCTCCGTGCGCCTCTGCGCCTCCGTGAGTTCCTTTATCGCCTGCCAGGCTTTCTCCTGAGCCTCGGAGAGGGATTTCAGGGTCACCTTTACCTCCTGCATATCCTCCCTGGAGGCCGCGGTCTCCCGCTGGCGCTCGATCTCTTCAAGAAGGGCGAGGAGTGCCTCCCTGAAAGAGGGATCGAGGCCCTGAAGAATTCTAAAAAATTGTGCGCTGTAAGGCATTTCCTCTCACCCCAGACACTCAGGCGCTTCTTTTCTCAAAGCTTCAAGCAACCCCTGTGCTTCATCTTTTAAATTTGAAGACTCCATCAATGGTTTTACCAGATAAACCAGAAGGTCGGCAAGGTTTGCGGAAAGGACGATACGCCTTTCACCCCCTGGCTCCCCATAGATCTCGAAAGGAAGACGACTTTTCAGGATCTCTATGGCCGCGCTCTCCGGCCCCCGGAACTCCACCCCGAAATAGAGGTGTCGGGCCTTGAGCGCCGGGGAAAGATTCTTTACCTCCTCCCGCGGAAGGAGAGAGAAGGCTAAATCTTGGGGAGGAATGAGTCCGTGCCGGGGACGAAGATCAGCCACCAGATCGGGCTCCCACTGGAGTAGATACCCCAGAAGCCCCTTGGCAAATTTGAGGTCCATATTTTCCCGGATGAGGTTCCGCAGGGCCTCCGCCGGACCCGAAAGCAGGAAACGACGCCGATCCAGACGATCGGCCGTAATATCCCTAGGGAGCCTTTCAAAAAGCCTAACCAGAGGGGTTTCGCTTCCGGCCGAAACTTCCAGAACCAGAGGGCGAAGACCTCGCGGAAGCTCGTCTTCCTCCAGCAACCCTACGTGCAATCTCACCCTCCCGGAAGGCCGAAACCCGGTGTCTTTAATCCTGATCGTTAAAGCTCTGCGCTCCGAGGGAATAGATCAGACCGGTTACCCCGGTTCCGTTCCAGTAGTCGTCGGAGCAGTTATCCACCGTCCCGGTAAGGGTCCAGTCGGAGGTATTGATGCTTCCGCTTCCCAGACACAGGACCAAACCGTCGGTGGCATTCTCCGCTCCATCGATGGAGAGATCCACGTTTCGAAAATAAAAGGCTACTTCGTCGGTAACGTTGGCACTGGTGCAACTGGCGGTGTTTTCATCGCCGGGGCACACCACCAGGACCTCGCGCCCCCGGGCATCCTTCCCGAAACCGAACCAGAAGTAGGTTCCTCCCAGAGGGATGGGATTCTGAACCTGGGCTCGCAGGCCTCCCAATTTGTCCTTGTTGGCCGGAAATTTGTGGTGTCGGTCATAATACGTCCACAACATAACTTCCCATTTGCGCAATTCACTGGCAAAGCGTTTGGCTCGGGCATTGGCAATCAGATCCTGACCTTTTATTACCGCCCCGAGAATAATTCCGATAATGACCAGAACAATGGCCAGCTCAACCAGAGTAAAACCCTGCTTCTTTTCTTCTCGCATCTAGCCCTCCTTAACTCATTGAGAATTTTAAAGATATTCTATTTTTTTCTCAAAGGCTTTGTCAAGAAGTTTTTTATTGGGTATATATTGAGACAGGGATTTTAAGCCAAGGAGGTGACCTATGTTTTTCCCGGAATACCGTCCCCGGAGGCTGAGGCGCACCGAGGCCTTAAGGAGCATGGTAAGAGAAACCGAACTTTCCGTCAAACACTTCATCTATCCTCTTTTTGTATGTCCGGGCAAGAAAGTGAGGCAAGAAGTCTCCTCCATGCCCGGGGTCTATCGACTTTCGGTGGACGAGGCGGTGCGCGAGGCCCGGGAGGTTTACGAACTGGGGATCCCGGCGGTGATCCTCTTCGGTATCCCCGAAAAGAAAGACGAGGTGGGCTCGGAGGCTTACGCCAAGAAGGGTATCGTTCAGCGGGCGGTCTCGGCCATCAAGAAGGAGATCCCGGATCTCATCGTGGTTACGGATGTCTGTCTCTGTGAATATACCAGTCATGGCCATTGCGGGATCATCAAGAACGGCGAGGTGGATAACGACGCCACCCTGGAACAGCTCGCCCGGACCGCGGTCTCCCATGCCCGGGCCGGGGCCGACATCGTGGCCCCCTCGGACATGATGGATGGGCGGGTGGCCCGAATCCGCGAGGCCCTGGATGAAGCCGGATTTCAGAACGTGGCCATTCTTTCCTACGCGGTGAAATATTGCTCGAGCTTTTACGGACCTTTCCGCGAGGCTGCGGAATCCGCTCCACAGTTCGGCGATCGCCGAAGCTATCAGATGGATCCGGCCAATGCCCGCGAGGCCCTGCGCGAGGCCGCCCTCGACATAGAAGAAGGCGCGGACATCATCATGGTCAAACCGGCCATGCCCTATCTCGACATCATTCGAGCCCTGCGCGAGGAGTTCAACCACCCCCTCGCTGCCTATCAGGTAAGCGGAGAATACGCCATGATCAAGGCCGCGGCCCGGCTCGGCTGGCTCGATGAGGAACGGGTAATGATGGAAAGTCTCCTTTCCATCCGGCGCGCCGGAGCGGACATCATCATCACCTACTTCGCCAAGGAGGCGGCCCGGAAGCTGGGGAAATAGACTTCTGGAGGCAAAAATGCGAAAGGAAGAGGTACTAAGAATTGTTAATGAAATTCTTCCCCAAATTCTCGAGGAACATCCAGAGTTGAGAAACACCGTAGAAAGGATAGTGCGCGAAAAGACCCTTCCCCGGGACGAGGCCGAGGCCCGATTTGAACGAATGCTCGAACATCTCGAGCGTCTATACCGGGAGATTGTAAGACTTAGGGAGGAGAGCGAGAAGCGATGGGCCGAGTGGCAGAAACGCTGGGAGGAGAGCAAGGCGGAAAGTGAAAAGCGCTGGGCGGAACTTAAAAAGGAGGGCGAGAAGCGATGGGCGGAACTTAAGGTCGAAAGCGACCGTCGTTGGGAGGAATTAAAGAAAGAAATTCACAGGGTGGAGGCCCTGGGGGCGAGGTGGGGAATATTTCCCCCTGGGTGCGCCCGTAAGCCCTTCGGGTGGCCGAAAAGTTGAAGATCAGGATTTTCTCTCACGCTTACGACCTCGAGGAGGCCGGGTTTTAAGCAGGGTTTCCGAGAGCACCTCGTCCAGGTGTCTTACCGGTACAAATTCGATCTTGCGCCGCAGTTCCGGCGGAATGTCCTCCAGATCTTTCAGGTTCTTTTCCGGGATAAGCACCTTGCGGATGCCCTTACGCAGGGCGGCCAGCGACTTCTCCTTGATGCCCCCCACGGGAAGGATTCTTCCCCGCAGGGTGATCTCTCCGGTCATGGCCACATCCTTGCGCACCGGGCGTCCAGAAAGGGCCGAGATCATGGCCACGGCCATGGTCACCCCGGCACTGGGGCCGTCTTTGGGAATGGCCCCGGAGGGAATATGGATGTGAAGATCGTACTTTTCGTAAAATTTGGCGGAAATACCCAGCTCTCTGGCCCGGGTCCGGATATAGGAAAGCGCGGCCTGGGCGCTCTCCTTCATCACCTCCCCCAGTTGCCCGGTAAGGATGAGGTTGCCCTTCCCCTCCATCACCGTGACCTCAATATAGAGCACCTCCCCTCCGTAAGGGGTCCAGGCCAGCCCGGTGGCCACACCCACCTCGTCCTCCTCCTGGGATAGCTCCTCCACATATTCCGGGGGGCCAAGATACCGGTGCAGGTTAGCCGGAGTAATGCGAAAGGGCCCCTTCTCTCCCTCGGCCAGTTTCCGGGCCACCTTGCGGCACAGGGCCGCAAGCTTGCGTTCGAGTTCCCGCACCCCGGCCTCAGAGGTGTATTCGGAAATTACCCGGAAGATGGTGCGGTCGGAAAGAAGTAATACTCCTTCCGCAAGCCCGTGTTCCTTAAGCTGGCGGGGGAGGAGATAGCGCCGGGCAATAACCAGTTTTTCCTCCGGGGTATAGCCGGAAAGATAGATCACCTCCATGCGGTCAAGAAGGGCCGGCGGGATAGGATCGGTCATGTTGGCCGTGGCGATAAACATGACCCTGGATAGATCAAAAGGCACCCCCAGATAATGATCCACAAATTCCCGGTTCTGCTCCGGATCCAGCACCTCCAGAAGCGCCGCCGAGGGATCACCCTGGAAGTCGCTACAGAGCTTGTCCACCTCATCGATCATGAAAACCGGATTGTTCACCCCGGCCTGCTTTATACCCTGAATGATGCGCCCGGGAAGGGCCCCCACATAGGTGCGCCGATGCCCCCGGATCTCGGCTTCATCCCGCACCCCGCCGAGCGAGACCCGTACGAACTTCCGCCCCAGGGCCCGGGCGATGGAACGCCCCAGACTGGTCTTCCCCACCCCCGGAGGCCCCACGAAACACAGGATCGGCCCCTTGGCCTCGGGATTGAGCTTCTTTACCGCCAGATACTCCAGGAGCCTCTCCTTGATCTTTTCGAGATCGTAGTGATCCTCGTCCAGGATCCTTTTGGCCTCCTTGAGGTCCAGCCGATCCCGGGTGCTCTTTTTCCAGGGAAGTTCGATGAGCCAGTCCAGATAGGTACGAATAACCGTGGCCTCGGCGGTGTCGGGATGCATCATCTCCAGGCGCGAGAGCTGTTTTAGGGCTTCCTTCTCCACCTCGCGGGGCATCCGGGCCTTTTTGATCTTTTCCCGCAACTCCTCGATCTCGGCCTCAAGCTCGTCCGTCTCGCCGAGTTCGCGTTTTATGGCCCGCAACTGTTCGCGAAGGAAATATTCCCGCTGGGAACGGGCCATTTCCTCCTGGGCCTCGGTCTGGATCTTGGCCTGAAGGCTTGCGATCTCGAACTCCCGTTGCAGACAACGATAAAGCTTTTTCAGGCGTTCCAGACCGTCGTAGGTCTCAAGAAGATCCTGGGCCTCGGAGATCCTGAAGCGCACATGGGCGGCAATAAGGTCGGAAAGCCGTCCGGGCTCCTCCACCGAAGCCAGAAGTGAGGAGATATCGGGATTGAGAAGACCCCGCAGGGCCAGGACCTTCTCCGCTACCTCCCGCACCGAACGCATCAGGGCCTCGGTCTCCACGGAGAGACTCTCGGGTTCCCTCTCCCCCACCGGAAGAATGCGCACCCGAAAGAAGGGATCTATCTGCAGGAATTCTTCTATCTCCGCCCGGGCCAGCACCTGAACCAGAACCTTGAGCCGATCCTCGGGTAGTTTAAAGGTGCGGATGATGAGTCCCACCACCCCTACCCGATACAGCCTTTCCGGAGAAGGATCCTCGTCCATGGGATCCTTCTGGGTAACCAGGGCCAGAAGTTTCTCTCCCTCCAGCGCCGCGGATACCGCAACCAGACTCCTTTCCCGGCCTACAAACAAGGGAATAACCATCCCCGGGAAGAGCACGATGTCTCTTATGGCCATAAGGGGTAAGACTTCGGGAACCTCTATACTTTCACCTTCCATAAGTTCAGGGCTGGAAAAGGACACCTCTTCGGTCATGCGGACTTACCCTCCTCAAAGAGTAATGTGCGCAGATACAGGCGGGCCTCCCGGGCCAGTTCGTAATAGGGATGGTTCATGTGTTTGGGACGCCTCAGACCCTTCTTCTTGAGGAATCTTCCCTGTACCCGTTCCAGAAACCCCAGGGATTCGAGACGACGCAACCTGCGTCTGGTCTCCTCCAGATCCAGGCGTAAACGTCGCGACAGAAACTTAGCACAATCCGGGGCCAGCGCATAGAGATCTTTTAAAATACGCCAGTCCTCCTCTTCCAGAATCCCCCAGGGAAGCATACTCCGGTTCATTTTAACCGGCCCGGGCTACAAATTAAACCGACTTGAAGATCTGGTTTAAAGCGTTTATGTTTCGGAAGAAAAACGGCAGGCAGGAGGGAACCATGGCCGAAGAGATCAAAGAGGAGGTTCAGGAAACCCAGGAGGCAGGCGGGCTTCCCCCTCTCCCCAAGAAACTCGAGAAAATGACCATCAAGGAACTGCGGGAGATAGCCCTTCAGATTCCGGAAATAAGCGGCGTCCACGGCATGAACAAGGAGGAGCTCATTTCGGCCCTCAAGAAGGTCTATGGCATCGAAGAAGCCCCGCGGAAGGTGGGGGGTTCGATGCGGGAGCTCAAGGCCAAGATCCAGAAATTCAGGGAACTCGCGGAAAAAGCCCGAGCCGAGAAAGATTGGGAACGTTATGAACGGTATCGTCGGCTGGCCTCCCGTTTCAAGAAACGCACCCGGAAACTGGCCCGGGCTGCGGCTTAATTTCCGGAGACCGTCATGGCTGCGGCGCTCTATAAGACCGATTTTTCCCGGCTTAAACTCCTCTCCCGGGGTAAGGTGCGGGACATTTATGATCTCGGCGACCATCTCCTCATCGTGGCCACCGACCGCATCTCGGCCTTCGACGTGGTCCTCCCCACCCCTATTCCGGATAAAGGCCGCATCCTCACCCGGATGTCTCTTTTCTGGTTCGATTTTCTGAAGGATATCGTTCCCCATCATCTTATCACCGCCGATGTGAATGAGTACCCCGAGGAAACAGCCCCCTATCGGGAAATTCTTTCCGGAAGAAGTATGCTGGTGCGAAAGGCCCGGGTGCTCCCGGTGGAGTGTATCGTCCGGGGCTACATCACCGGTTCGGCCATGAAGGAGTATCGGCAAACCGGCACGGTGTGCGGAATAAAACTTCCGGAGGGGCTGCGCGAGGCCGACCGCCTCCCGGAACCCATCTTCACCCCCTCCACCAAGGCCGAAAAAGGGGAACACGACGTCAACATCACCTTTGAGGAATGCGCCCGGATTATCGGGCCCGAGCTTGCCGAGCAGGTGCGGGAGCTTTCGCTGGCCCTCTACCGGAAGGCCGCGGAATACGCGGAAAGCCGGGGGATCATCATCGCCGATACCAAGTTCGAATTCGGTCTTGCCGATGGCAAACTCCTGCTGGTGGACGAGGTACTTACCCCGGACTCCTCCCGGTTCTGGCCCCGGGAGGAATACGAACCCGGGCGTCCCCAGAAAAGCTTTGACAAACAGTTCATTCGGGACTGGCTCCTCCAGATCGGCTGGGACAAAAAGCCCCCGGCCCCGGAGATACCCCCGGAAATAGTGGAAAAGACCCGCAAACGCTATCTGGAAGCCCTGAAACGCCTTACCGGGGAAACCCTCTCCTGATGCGCTGGGCCCAGCTCTCCTGGGGGGAAATAGATCTGGACTCCCGGACCTTCGTCTTCTCTTTTCCCCCTCGCGGGGACCTTCTCCGGGAAAGCATCCATCGTTTCGGACTTCTGGAGCCCCCGGTGGTGGCCCGGGCCGGAGAAAAGTTTCTTCCCGTGGCCGGCGAAGGACGGCTTCTGGCCTGGAAATCTCTGGGAGAGGAGGAGGTTCCGGTATTCATCCTGCCGGAAACGGACCCTCTGCGTCTTCAGGAAATGGCTCTGGAGAGCAATCTCTGGCGGGGACTAAATCTGGTAGAGAAAGCCGAGGTGGTGGTGCGGTTTCGAAGATACCTGGCTCCGGAGGAAGTGGTTTCCGGGGTTTTCCCTCGCCTGGGCCTGAGCCCCACGCCGGAGGGGTATTTCTTCCTGGAGGAAGTGGCCCGGAGTTCGGGAAGGGTTCGCCAGGCTCTGGCCACAGGAAAACTGCCTCCCAAGGTGGCCCGCTTGCTCTTTCGCTATCCCTCCGAATGGCGGGAAAGGATATGGAATTTTCTGGAAAAGCTCGGGCTTTCCATTTCCGAAAAGAGAGAGGCCCTCGAAGGGATCCTCGACCTTGCCCGCCGGGAGGAGCGGGCCCCGGAGGAACTGCTCCAGGAGCTGGAAGACCTCACCGAACGTGGCGAGTTCCTCTCAGAACTTCGCCGCCGTCTCAGACCGCATCTTTTCCAGACCCAGCAAAAGCTCTCCCGACTTCGGGAAAGGGTGCGGACCGCGGAGGCCCTCCTCGAGACACCCCCGGCTCTGGAAACCGATACCCTGAGCCTGACCCTGCGTTTTCGTTCCGAGGAGGAGCTACGCTCGAAACTGGAAAGGCTCCTAAAACTTCTTCCCTAGCTCCTGCACCCGCAGGAAAAAACGATAAAAGGCCCTTTCCGGGGCCATAAAATCCCGTTTTAAGGAAACGTCGAGTTCATAAAGGGCTTTAAAGACCTCCGGGAAAAATCCGGCTGGGAGGCCGGACAAATGTCTCTTGATTCGGAAGGCCGCATACGGGGGAAACCTCTCCAGAAGGGAGGGCACCCTTTCGGGCCAGGTTTCCCGCACGGCCTGGGCGTAGGCCTTTTGAAAAACCTCGAAACGGGTCTCCCTGAGGAGATCCTCTCTATCCCTGAAAAGATAGGCCAGGAGCCAGAGACGCTTGAAGTAATTTTCCAGGATGGCCAGGATGACCAGGGGAGGATCCCCCTGATCCAGGAGCCGCCGCAACAATCCCCGTGCCGCCTCGGCCCCCTCTTCCAGCAGGGTATCTCCCAGGAGGTAGGAATAGGTTTCCGGAGCCGGGGTGACCACCGCCTCCACATCTTCCTTCTCGATACGCTCCTTTTCCCCGGCGTACAGGAAGACCTTTTCCAGCTCGTTCCGGAAATGGGCATAATCTTCCCCCACCAGGGAGAGGAAATATTCCGCCACCTGCCGATCCATGGTGTAACCCTCGGCGGAAAGACGCTCGGCCATTTCCGCCAGAAATCGGGCCCTTCCCTTCTGGAGGTGCAGGGGGACAAGGGCTCCCTTTTCCAGGGCAAAGGTATAAAGAGGGTGATCTTCGGGAAAACGGGAGGCCAGAAGGAAAAGATGCACCATCCCCGAGCCCAGGGGTTCTAGCAGAGAGGAGGCCCGGTCTTTGTGCTGGGCCAGTATCTCGGCCTTGCGCACCATCACCAATCGCCGGGGTCCGAAAAGTCCGGGGGAAACCAGGAGGGAATGCAGATCATCCAGGGGGATCTCCTCCAGATCCACGCGTTCGCACAGGGCACCCTTTTCCTCCTGGATACGTACGATGCGTCCGGCCTTCTCCAGGGTCTCCTGAGGATCGCCGATAAAGAGATAAAGAGGGGCCAGACGATCCCTGCGGGCCAGATCGAGAAGCCTCCGAAAATGGGACCCGGCAAAAACCGGCATGTCCTTAATTTAGCATTCAGGTTGCCGCACGCACAATTCGTGATTAAATACCTAAGCGAACCAGCGAACCCGGCAAGGAGGGAGACCATGGAATATCGACTGGTGATGCATGTGCCGGAGTCGGCGCGTTTTGAGGTGGCCCTCAAGGTGGCCCGCAACTTCGTAAAGGCCATGGCCGGAGAGCCTCACGAGGTGCGGATTCTGGTGAACGCCGAGGGGATCAATATCCTCAAGCGCTTTACCGAGGTAGAGGAACTCTATCGGGAGGCCCGGAAGGATGGGGTGGCGGTCTATTTCTGCGAAAACGCCATGCGGGCCTTCGGAATAGACCCGACCCTGCTACCCGAGGGAGCCCTCACGGTTCCGGCGGGAATCAAGGCCCTGGTGGAGTGGCAGAATCAGGGTTTCCGTTATGTAAGAGCATAAAGGAGGAGGTTAACCATGACCCAGGCGCAGCCCAAAAGCATCCTTCTCGATCAGCAGGACCGGCGGGTACGCGAGCAGCTCTCCCGCATCTCTCACAAGATCATGGTCATGTCCGGAAAGGGCGGAGTGGGAAAAAGCACGGTGGCCGTGAATCTCGCCGTGGGGCTTTCGCTTCAGGATTTCATGGTGGGGTTGCTTGATGTGGATCTTCACGGGCCGAATATTCCCAAAATGCTGGGAGTGAGGAGGGAAAAGCTTCCCCGCCGGCCGGATGGGCGCCTGGGGGCCATAAGTTATTCCCCGAACCTCAAGTTCCTCTCCATTGAACCTCTGCTTCCCAAGGAAGACGCCGCGGTGATCTGGCGCGGGCCGTTAAAGATCTCGGCCATCAAGCAATTCATCGGAGACATAGACTGGGGAAAACTCGACTACCTCATCATCGACGCCCCTCCCGGCACCGGTGACGAACCCCTTACCGTGGCCAAGACCATCCCCGACGCCTACGCCCTGGTGGTGACCACCCCGCAGGAGGTATCCCTCATTGATGTCCAGAAGTCCATCAACTTCTGCCGCAAGGTCAAGATGCGCATCCTGGGCCTGGTGGAGAACATGAGCGGTTTCATCTGCCCGCACTGCGGAAAGGAACTGGATCTCTTCAAACGGGGCGGAGGCGAGAAACTGGCCGAGGAAATGGGAATCCGTTTCCTGGGTCGTATTCCGGTGGATCCACGGGTGGTGGCTGCCGGAGACGCGGGGAAACCGGTGGTCGGAGCCTATCCCGAATCCATCACCGCCCGGGCCTTCGACGAACTGGTGCGCAATGTGGTGGCGGCCACGGAGGAGATGTGGCGCGAGGTGGAGGAAGGACGATACATGCGGGTGGCGATTCCAGTGGAGGGAAATCGTCTGGCGCAGGACCCCCTCTCCGCGGATCTCTTTGCCGTTTATGATGTGGAGGCCGGACGGGTGCGGGTCAAGGACGTGGTCAAACGGCCGGAGGATCAGGACCTGGAATCCTTTCTTAAGGAGCAGGTGGCCACCCATCTTCTGGCCCTGGATATACCCCCGGAATGGAAGGAACGTCTGGAGACGGCCCGCATCCGGGTGGTAACCGGGGGGGCTCCGGACATGGGCCCCGACACCATGCTTCAGGACTTCCTTTCCGGAATCCTCAGGTGAAAGGAAAGATGGAGAAGAACTTCCGGAGGTGAACGGTTGCCGTCCGGCCCTGGTTTGCGCGATTAAGAGCGCAGGCGACATTCTGTGAACGTATATCACAGATCCACCGCAAAGGTGAAGCCCTTAAGGTAGAGGGTTTCGGGGTGGGCCGGGTTTTGGGGGTGATCCGGGGCCTGAAAGTGGCGAGCCAGAAGGTTTAGCGAGCGTCCCCGGGCCTCCCGCAGGACCAGCTCCAGAAGGTCTTCCGCAGAGACAAAACGGGAACAGGAGGAGGTAAAAAAGAAACCGCGTTTCATGGCCGAAAGGGCCCTGCGGTTCACCTCTTGGTACTTGCGAAGGCCTTCTCGGAAGACCCTCTGGCTTTTAACGAAGGCCGGAGGGTCCAGAATCACAAGTTCCGCATCCGGGGCATCGCGCAAAAACTCCTCCACCCGGCCCTGAACGGGGAAGAAGCGGTCTGCAAAACCGTTCCTCCGGGCCGTCTCTTCGGCCAGCGCTAGAGCCTCTTCCGAGCGTTCCACCGAAAAGACCCGCCGGGCCCCTCCGGAAAGGGCATAGAGCCCGAAGGCCCCGGTATAAGCGTAAAGGTCGAGCACCACCCGCCCTGCGGAAAGCCGCCGGATAAAACGTCGGTTTTCCCGGTGGTCTAGAAAAAAACCCGTCTTCTGCCCGCGAAGAGGATCCACCAGGAACTTAAGACCGTCCATCTCCACCTCCACCGGGCCGGAAATCCGACCCCGGACCACCTCGGTGTAAAGGGAAAGCCCCTCCTCCCGACGCACGGAAAGGTCGTTCCGCAGAACCACCACCTCCGGGGAAAGCACCTCCTCAAGGGCCGAAAGGACCTCCTCGCGCCTGGTCTCTATTCCCGCGGTGGTCATCTGGACCACGGCCACCGATCCATACACATCCACCGTAAGGCCCGGAAGACCATCGCCTTCGGCATGAATCAAGCGAAAACATCCCTCCGGGTAAAGGGTTCGCCTTAAGGCAAGGGCCTGCCTCAGCCTTGCGGCAAAAAAGTCCCGGGAAAGGGGTTCGTCCCGGCGAGTGAGCAGGCGCACCGGGATGAGGCTCTGTGGATTAAGGTAGCCGCGGGCCAGGAAAAACCCCTCCGGGGAGAGCACCCGCACCTCCGTTCCCGGCTCAAATTCCGGGAGAAAAAGCAGGTCCCGACGGGAAAGCCAGAGCCTCCCGGAAAGGACCTTCTTTACCGCCCGACTTCTGATCCTTACCTCCGGGATCCTGGCCATAACCCGAATCTCACCAAAATTCGCAGGGATCGGAAGGTGTCCCCGGGACCGATGGTATGCGGCACCACGGGACGCTCCACCGGCCCCCGGGGATGGAGATCTTCCACCAGGACTTCGTCTTCGGCATTGACATAACTTAAGTGCAGATCCAGTATCGGGCGCACGGGGCTCACCCTTCCCCGGGCATCAAGGCCGAGTTTCACTTTCTCAAAGGTACGGCGCCTTAAGGTAAGAAACCACACTCCCCGGCGCTCTTTACCCGAAAGCTTGTCGGTGGTGAAGGGTCGGGGGGTCTTTCCGGAGAAGAAATCCCGAAAGAGGCCCTCTATCTCCGCATCCTCCTGCACGAAAAGTTCCTGCCATTCCTCCCAATCCGGTGCGTCGTAAAGGGTGAAATAAAGCCCCTCGTCCCGGGCCATCCACACCGCATGACAGCTTACACAGCGCACCCGCGAGAGCACTCGCCGGGTGTGAAAAGGGCGGCGTCCGGCCACCCCTCGGTGACAGGAGAGACAGCTCCTTCCCGACTTTCCCTCCATAAGCTCGGCTCGTCCGTGACAATCGGTGCAGGAAAGACCCCTTCGGGCATGCACATCCGGGGTCATCTCGTGAAACTCGATACCCCAGGGCCGGGGAGGAAATTTACCCTCCACTAGGGGGGTACGGAAGGCATAGGGAAGATCGTGGGCGAAGAAACCGTAATAATCCCAGCCCACCCGGTTCCCGTAGTGACAATGGAGACAGTTTCTGGACGTAGGTTTTTGAAAACGATGATCGACAAGCTCCCCCCCGGCATAGGGCAGATGGCAGGCCGCACAGCCCGTCCCCCGTCGGGCCTCGGGATAGTCCTCTCCGGGGTAAAAAAGATGACACTTGAGACACCTTCGCCGCAAAAGATCATAGACCAGATCGGCGGGTCCTTTTATGCTCGAGGGCTCCGGAAGCTCAAGGAGACTCTTCACCCGCGGAAGCCCGAAGGCCGTGAGCACGGCATTTATCGCCGGAGATAAGGTATAATGAGGGCTCCGCTTTAAAGCTTTTATCTCCCGGGCATGGCAGGAGCCGCAGGCCCGGTCCCAGTTTCGGGGATGCGCCGGGCGGGCGATGAGCCCCCGGTGGGCTTTCTCTTTCTCTTTTGAGGCCGCGTTCCCTCCGTGACACCGGGTGCAGGAAAAGTCATGCCGTGGATCAAGCTTTACCTCGTGGCACTTAAGGCACCCCGAGGGAAAGGCCGTGTTGACCGCAAAAGCCAGAAGAAGCAGAGCCAAGGCCAGCACCCGCATGCCCCTATCATACCCCGAAATCCCTCTCCTTGCCCTAAATCCCGCACACCCTTCGGGCGGCCTCATCAAGCATACGGGGAAGGCCGCCTCTTTCTATCGGGCTAAAGCCCAGGGCCTTGCGCCACACCTCCGGGCTTTCCATGCAGAGATAGACGCAAACCTCCGGAGAGTGCTCTCTTATGCGGGCATAGATCCGGCGATAGACCTCGACTCTTAAGGGCCGAAAGTAGCGACGTTTTCCGTCAAGGCCGGTCACGAACTCCCCGGTATAGATCCGGGTCTTCGGGAAACGCTCCTCAGCGATCTCCTTCAATTCCGGAAGATGGCGCAGGGTGCCCAGGCTGATCCAGACGATGCGCTCGGAGGGCACGGCCGCAAAGATCCGGTCCACCACCTCAAGGTAGGCCTCCACAGTCTCTGGAAAGAGTATCAGGGGGTCAAAGTGAAAGGCCACGGAAAGGCCCCGCTCGGCGGCCCGGGCCGCGGAGCGCAAACGCTCCTCAAGGGGCGCGGCCCCCCGTTCCTCCTCCTCGCTCATGCGGAAGCTGTTCATCGACCAGGCAAGGATGATCCTGGGGCTTTTCGGAAGGCGCTCAAGGAAGCCCCCGGTTAAGGCCACCTTGGTCTTTAATTCAAGCATCGCCGGGGCCTCTACTTCCACAAAGCGTCGGGAAAGCTCTTCAGCCACCCCGCAGAGGGGCTCGAGGGCCAGGCTGTCGGCGAACTCCCCGGTCCCCACCCGGAGGATACGGCCTGAGGCCCGGGCCTTGCGCAGGGCCTCCTCAAGCTCGGGCCAGCCCTCCTCCCAGAGATTCCCCCAGAGCTTTAGCCCCGGCCGGTTGAGGTAGGCCTGAAGGATGCAGTAAGAGCAGTCAAGCGGACAGCCCTCCCCGAAATGAAAGATCCGGTAGCCGCAGCAGAGATAGCGAACGGTTCCCGGACAGGGGCGGAAGAAACGCCCGGAATAGCGTATAAGGAAAAGCCTTCGCTTACCCCAGGTGAGAAGCTCCGGCCAGGGCCGGAAGGGAAAGGGATAATCCCGGTAGGAGGGAATGACCCTTACCGGAAGACCCCGGGCCTCGGCCCGGCGGAGCACCTCCTCCGAGAGCCCGTAGCCGAGGGCCCCCTCTTCCACCAGGATCTCCTCCAGTGCCGGGCTATTTCTCAAGATTTTTACGGTGTTCCTCCCGGGCCTTCTCCCACCACTCCACGAAAAAAGCCAGGAAAATCCCTACAAAGATTCCCGCAACCCCCACTGCCGCCAAAATTACCCCCACTCGGG
The DNA here is from genome assembly GCA_011322625.1 of Thermosulfurimonas dismutans. Classification (GTDB taxonomy): domain Bacteria; phylum Desulfobacterota; class Thermodesulfobacteria; order Thermodesulfobacteriales; family Thermodesulfobacteriaceae; genus Thermosulfurimonas_A; species Thermosulfurimonas_A dismutans_A. The sequence continues at coordinate 15,156 of DRMH01000060.1, forward strand.
GTTTGGCCGGACGCCTGGGAAGGGCTCCAGCCACTACCAGTTCAGCCCCGGAAATCAATCTTTCCTGGGCTTTGAGGACTTCTAACTCCTGCTTGAGATCCAGAATATAACCCTCTAAATCCAATGGATTAAACCCTAATAATTGCAATTTTCCCTTCTGTATCTGAGCAAGAAGATAATTTTTAAGTTTTTCTAGATTAGATAATTTTACGGAGATAGTTTTTTCTTTTTCTTTGATTGTGGTTTTCCATATCTTAATTCTGTCTTTTAAATAAGGATTTTCATTAATAAATGAGATTAACTTTCGATCCATCACCGGTAGTAATAAAGGATCGTAAGCTTCGATAGTAATTTTTAAAAGGGTAGATGAACCACGCACCGCCCGGGGCGAAAATCGTACCAGAGCACGAACTTTTTCTTCCGGCAACTTAAGGACCTTTGCCAGTCTGGAATAGTTTTGTTCTCGCAGAAGTTCCTCCAGGGAATTGATCATCTCCTTAGCCTCTTCGTTGGAAATAAGGGGGACCGTGGTAAGGGGAAGGTTATTGATAGGTAATTTCACCAGAATGGTTTGACGATATACCCGTGGAGAAAGCCACACATAGAGCCCACCGGTAATCATAAAGGCGAGCAAGGTTAAAAAGATCACCTTCTTCCGCCGCCAGAGGACCAGAAAGAGTTCGTAAAGATCTATCTCGTCCTCGGCGTAAAACGGCCCGGCGGCCGGACAGACCGGAACCTCCCGTTTCTCTTCGGCCATTCCGGACTCCCTCTAAAGATACTCCCGGGCCAGGATTTCGGCGATCTGAACGGCGTTGGTGGCCGCCCCCTTGCGAAGGTTATCGGCCACGATCCAGAGGTTAAGGCCGCACTCCACGGACTCATCCTCCCGAATGCGCCCCACAAAGACCTCGTCCCGCCCGGCGACCTCCACCTGAAGCGGATAAACCTTGTTTTCCGGATTGTCCATCACCACCACCCCGGGAAAATCGGAAAGAAGCTCCCGGGCCTTATCCGGGGTGATCTTGCGCTCGGTCTCAATGTTCACCGCCTCGGCATGCCCGTAAAAGACCGGAACCCGCACACAGGTGGCCGTAACCCGGATGGACTCATCCTCCATGATCTTCCGGGTCTCGTTCACCATCTTCATTTCCTCGCGGGTGTAAGCGTTATCCAGGAAGACGTCAATGTGAGGCACGCAGTTGAAGGCGATCTGGTGGGCGATGGCCTGCGCAGGCGGCATCTCTTCTCCGGCGCACCAGGCCTTAGTCTGGGCCGAAAGTTCGTCTATGGCCTTCTGCCCGGCCCCGGAGACCGCCTGATAGGTGGCCACCACGATGCGCTTTATGCGCCCGTAATCGTGAAGGGGCTTAAGCGGCACCACCATCTGAATGGTGGAACAGTTGGGGTTGGCGATGATCCCCTTTTTCTTGTAGCCGGCCACCGCATGAGGGTTCACCTCCGGCACCACCAGCGGCACCTCCGGGTCCATGCGCCAGGCGCTGGAATTGTCCACCACCACGGCCCCGTCCGCCGCAAACCTAGGAGCGTACTCCAGACTCCGACTTGCCCCGGCGGAAAAGAGCGCGATGTCAATCCCTTTGAAGTTCGGGGCCTCGGAGAGCACCTCCACCGGAATCTCCTCCCCGCGGAACTTAAGCTTCAGGCCCCGGGACCTTTCCGAGGCAAAAAGCCGGAGGTTTTTCACCGGAAAGTTTCTCTCCTCAAGCACCCGGATCATCATGCGCCCTACGGCCCCGGTGGCCCCCACTACAGCCACATTAAACTCCCTGCTCATAACTCCCTCCTTAGGACGAAAATCCTGGATCTTACTTACCCTATCCTTGGAAATAGGCAACCATTCACCTGCTCTCCTCCACCCGCCCTCCCCTAAAGGGGATCAAAAACCGCGGGGTCTTAAATTTTACGATTCGAAAATAAAGCCAGGTATAAAAAAGAATAAATATCAAAACGCAAAACATAAGTACATAGGTATTTCGCCAGAAAATTACCGCCGGAGTCACACAAAACATTTGCATAATCCATAAGTATGGGGAGGTAAAAGCATTTTTCTTAAGAGTATCCATTTCTCCTCCAAAAGTTAATTTGATCAATCTTCTAAAAACCAAAGTATGAAAATGTATAGCATCCGGCACACTCGGAGAATAGCCTTTAAGGAATTTTCTTCTATAAATCGAAAATAGTGTCTCCCAGACCGGATAAATAACCAGAAGAAGGGGAAACCAGGGAGAGACCTGAGGGTGTCTCAGGATAAGCAAGATACCTAAGACAGCCGAAATATAGCCCAGAAGGTAAGCCCCTCCGTCACCGAGAAAGATAAATCCGAAAGGATAATTCCAGATAAAAAATCCCAGAGTGGCAAAAAGCATTATCAATCCGAGATACACCAGAAATTGATCATTAAGAAGGAACGACACATAGGCATAAGCTCCGAAGACAAGCATGGCTACCCCGGAGGCTAAACCATTAAAGCCGTCGATAATATTAAAGGCGTGACTCACCCCGGCCACGGCGAAGGCGGTAAAGAAAAGAGAAAAGGCCGGAATCTGAAGAAGGCGGTCGAACCCCGGAAGATCAACCCGAGCGATCCTGGCCGAAAGAACACCGTAAACCAGGGCCCCGGAGACAAATCCCGCGAGCAGCCTCCAGCGTGGAGATATTCGCTTGGTAATATCCTCCAATAGTCCACTTAAAAAAAGAGGCAGGGCGCAGAGAAGGACCTTTAAAAAATCTCCGGCAAAGGGTTTTCCGGCCAGGAAAAAAAGCCCCGCCACCAGCAGAGCGGAAAAATAAAGCGAACACCCTCCTATTCTGGGAACGGGTCTCTGGTGAAATTTCTGAATCCCCTCACAGGTATCACAGAGGACCTGGAATCCGAGATAACGAATGATCAGGATATTAATCAGGGCGCTACTGAGAAAAGCCGCAATGAGGTATTTCATTCAGATTCCCTTCACGAACTCCTGCAGCGCCTCCTCCCACGATCTCAGAACCACCCCTTTAATACTGGCCAGAGGACTCCAGAGCGGTCTTCGGGCCCGGGTGGGAAACTCGGTATGTTTCACCGGTTCGATCCGGGCCTCAATCCCCGCAAACTCCAGAATTCTTACCGCGAATTCGTACCAGCTACAATAACCTGAATTGACTACATGGTAGAGGCCATAGGGCCTCTCCTCGAGAATTATGCGCCATATCTCTCGCGCGGCATCCAGCGTGTAGGTAGGCGACATATAGATATCCTCCACCACCCTCAAAGGCTCGCCCGCTCTGGCCTTGTTAAGTATGGTATAGACGAAATTTCCCCCCTTCCCGCTCGCTCCGGCCCTCCCGTAAAGACTGGCCACCCGAACCACATAATACTTCTCAAGGTAATTTCTAACCATGAGTTCCCCGGCATACTTGGATATTCCATAGACATTTATCGGATTCGGTGAATCCTCTTCCGTGTATGGCTCCCTGGTCCCTATCTTCCTTCCATCGAACACATAATCGGTGCTGATATGAACCAGAACGGCCCCTGTTTTGAGACAGACATCCACCAGGTTCTTTACCCCGACCACGTTGACCGCAAAGGCCTTCTCAGGTTCGTCTTCACATAGATCTGTTTTATGAAAAGCTGCTGTATTTATAACTACATCAAACTTTTTTTCAACTTCAAGTACATGCTGAACAATTTTCTTATCTGTAATCTCAATATCCTGATGCGTAAATGAATATAGTTCTACACCATCAGGTATTGTTCTTACTATATCCTGTCCAAGCTGTCCCTTCGCACCGATAAGCGCTACCTTCATACCATTACTCCTTCTTTAAGCAAGTATTTGTACCATTCAACCGTTATGGTTTTGGGATCATCGGGATCTAATTTACCGGATTTTAAAGCTTCCCATACTTCAACTGCTCCCTTTTCAGCATTATACTCCGGCTCAAAACCCAGAACTTTTTTAATCTTTTTAAAACTAACTCTATAACTTCTATGATCAGGTAATCCATACCATTCATATTCAAATGGTATTCCTATAGCTTCAGCAACTCTTTTAGCAAGATCAAAAATTTGATAATTTTGATCATCTGAACCAACATTAAATATTTCTTTATTTACTTTCTCTGAAGGAGCTTCTAAAGCTAATATCATAGCTTTTGAAGTGTCTTTAACATGAACAAATGGCCTCCATTGCGTACCATCTCTTAATATAGGAATCTTTCCATTTTTAAAAAAACCTTTAACCATGCCGTTTATCGCAAGGTCAAATCTCATCCTTGGAGAAAAACCGTAAACCGTCGCTTGTCTCAAAATCACAACTGTGAAATTATTATCCGCAAGGGTTAAAATATCTTTTTCAGCTTTTAAATTAGCCTTGGCATAAGTTGTTAGAGGATTGGTATCCGATGTTTCGTCAACAATTTCATCTTGAAAGCCATACACACTACAGGAAGAAGGGAATATATATCTCTTAACCCCCATCAACTTGGCAAGGGTAGCAACCCTAAATCTTCCTAGATAATTGATGGACCACGTCTTAACTGGATCAAGCTCTCCTGTAGGATCATTCGAAAGAGCCGCCAAGTCTATAATAGCATCAACATCTTCTAAAATGTCTTTCTCAAAAAATCTGATATCTTCTTCTAGAATTTTTAGCTGACTGTTTTCTTGGGGAAGTTTTTCTCTTCCAAAGAAAAATCTATCAAGGGCAATTACTTCGTACCCTTCTTCAAGAAGCATGGGTACCAAAATAGATCCTATATAACCGCCTGCTCCGGTAACTAGTATTCTCATTTATCACCTCCGTATATAAAATTGTTTTCGGCCTCTATTAACCTCGGAAGCCTTTTATCCTTTTCCGAAAGAATGGGCTCCTTTATAGGCCACTCTATGGCCAGATCGGGATCGCTCCAGATGATTCCCCTGTCAAGCTCGGGAGCGTATTCCTTCGTAACCTTATAAACCACCTCCGTCCCGTCCTCAAGCGCCACGAAACCGTGTGCAAACCCCGGAGGCACCCATAGCATCAATTTATTTTCTTCCGAAAGCTCTACCGCCACCCACTTTCCGTACCAGGGAGAGCCTTTTCTTATATCTACCGCCACATCCCATATCCTTCCTTTTATACATCTTACAAGCTTCCCCTGTTCCATGGGTTCAAGTTGATAATGAAGCCCCCTCAGAACTCCCTTTTGAGACCTCGAATGATTGTCCTGAACAAAGTCATAGGGTATCCCGTTAGCCTTGAACTCCGAAGCCTTATAGGTCTCCATGAAAAATCCCCGTTTATCTCCAAACACTTTAGGTTCAATAAGAATAACCTCAGGAATTTCCAAACGTTTAAAAGTAAAAGGCATCATTAACCTCCTTTATTGTAAATATAT
>DRMH01000061.1 GCA_011322625.1 Thermosulfurimonas dismutans
GCCAAGGCCAAGGACCTTATCGGATTTGCCCGGGCCTGCGTAATGGAGATTGTTACCCAGTGTCAGGCGGATTCTAGTTTTAACAATACTGCTTCGCTAGAATCATGTAGTATTAATAACGGAACTTCAAAGTATTTGGAAGGTATCACCGTATCCGTTTCTTCGTTTACTAATTGTGATTCTGATATAACAGTTACCGCTAATGGTACTATTAGTGGAACTAGCAAGACTGGTTCTGTGACCTGCACTTATGATCACAATAGTGAAGCTATTTCCTGCACCTCGCCCACGGTATCCTAAATGAAACCCAAAGCCTTTACCCTGGTTGAACTCATGATTGTCATGGCCATCCTGGCCATCCTGGCCGGGATGGCCGTTTCTCAATACAGCACCTACAAGCACAAGGCGCAGGCCAAGGACCTGGTCACCCTGGCTGCCGGGTGCGTGCATGAAATCGTATCCCAGTGTACGGTGGATCCGGGTTTCTCCTCCCCTTCGAGCCTGGAAAACTGTCGCAGTCGCAATGCCACCGCTTATCTGGATGTGGTCAACTTTCTTCTACCCTCCTCCTTTTCCTGTAACCGTACCTTCAGTGTGGTGGCCTACGCCACCGTCCATGGAACTACGGTTGTCTATCAGGCCAATTGCACTTATGATAAGACGACTCACAATATTTTTTGTTCCGGTCCGGAACAGAGGCGATGAAGGCACGTGGATTCACCCTTATAGAGCTCATGATGGTGGTGGCCATCCTGGCCATCCTGGCGGCGGTGTCCTTTTCCATCTATCGGCACTATTTCCATTCCGCCTTCGAGGTGGATCCGATTCAGGTCCTTCTTTCGGCCAAACTGGCCGAGGAGGAATACTACGCAGACCACGGCCAATACGCCTGCCAGATCGAAGACCTCCCCGGTTTTAACGACGGGCATCCAGACAACAAATACTGGCTCAATAATGACAAAGACGGACGCCGCAGATTCTATATCGAAGTGGATAACAGTAGCTGCAACGAGACCTTTTATTCTCTCCGCGTCAAAAACGATACCAACGATCCCGACTGGGTGATCGAGTGGACTCTCAACTGCACGGCCAATGCCAATATCGGAGAGTGCAAACCGGTCCAGACCAACGGCAGCAGCACCTTCCAGCGGCTATTTTAGGCCTCTGGCGCGCCCGGAAGGTTGGGGAATCCAGGATCTTAGGGATAAGATAGGAATAAGATTAGATCTGTGAAGTGCAAATACAGGTTCACAGAATACTTCGAGAGGGAGGTTTTAAAAAAGCGACCTTACCTTAATGAAAGAGTGGTGCATAAGGATTGTGGAGAATCCTATAAAAGTAGAACGCCAAGAAAACAATCGATGGAGGTTTTGGGGAGTAGTGGAAGAGTTTGGTAACAGGGTCTTCCGAGTCATCACCCTGGAGGACAAGACAACTATACACAATGCTTTTCCCGACAGGGGGTTTAAGTTATGAGGCTGAGGTACTACCCCGAAACCGATTCCCTTTATATTGATCTTTCCGAAAAGCCTGGTGTGGATGCGGTGGAGGTGGCCGAGGGTGTAGTTCTAGATCTTGATGAAAACGGAAATGTGGTAGGCATAGACATTGACAACGCCAGCCGGAAGGTGGACCTCGCCAGACTCCTCGTGGAAAGCTTCCCCTCGGAGCCGGAGGTCCTGAAGAGGGCGGCTTAAAAAGTTTTAAGTCCCCGCTAAAACACGATTTTTGGCGCGCCCGGGAGGATTCGAACCCCCAACCATCGGATCCGAAGTCCGACGCTCTATCCAGTTGAGCTACGGGCGCAAGGGTCTTCCTCTCCCCGAGTAATTTAAATTTTAACCGATTCCTGAGCCCCCAACAAGGCGATAACCCCGGATGCGAACCTAAAGCCCCGGATCAAAAAGATCGGTGCTCAGATAGCGTTCACCGGTGTCGGGAAGGATACAGACGATGACCCGGCCCCGGTTCTCCGGCCGCCGGGCCACCTGAAGCGCCGCCCATACCGCGGCCCCGGAGGAGATACCGCAGAGGATGCCCTCCCTCCTGGCCACCTCCCGGGCCATTCTTATGGCTTCCTCCGAACGCACCCGAACGATCTCGTCGATGACCCTGAGGTTCAGGATAGGGGGCACGAATCCCGCGCCTATGCCCTGGATCTTGTGCGGCCCGGGTTTTCCCCCGGAAAGAACCGGAGACTCCGCGGGCTCCACAGCTACGGCCCGAAAGTCCGGTTTCCGGGCCTTAAGGACCTCCGCCACCCCGGTAATGGTCCCCCCGGTGCCCACCCCGGCCACCAGGATGTCCACCCGTCCTCGGGTGTCCTCCCAGATCTCCTCCGCGGTGGTGCGACGATGGATCTCCGGATTGGCCGGGTTGGCAAACTGGTTGGGCATGTAGGCTCCGGGGATCTTCCGGCTGAGCTCCAGGGCCTTCTCCACCGCTCCCCGCATGCCAAGCTCCCCGGGGGTGAGCACCAGCTCCGCTCCCAGGTGTCTCAGAATGGCCCTTCTCTCCAGGCTCATGGTCTCGGGCATGGTAAGGATCAAACGATACCCTCTTTCCGCGCACACAAAGGCCAGGGCTATCCCCGTGTTTCCGCTGGTGGGTTCTATGATAGTTCCTCCGGGCCCGAGAAGCCCCCTCCTTTCCGCATCCTCGATCATGGCCCAGCCTATGCGATCCTTGACACTGGAAAGAGGATTCTGGGCCTCGAGTTTGCCGTAAATCTCCGCATCCAGGTTTTCACCGACGCGCTTGAGACGCACCAGAGGGGTGCGGCCGATAACCCCGGTGATGCTCTCGCAGATCATACCGATCCTCCCGAAGACTTTTCTCTTTTGCGCCGCAAAAGACGCAGTTCCGGTTTCTTGAGAAAGACCTTGGTATCCGGAGGGATACTCTCGGTGATCCAGACATTTCCTCCGATGATGGAACGGGCGCCGATGACCGTATTTCCGCCCAGGATGGTGGCGTTGGAATAGATGATGACATCGTCCTCAATGGTGGGATGGCGCTTGCGATAACGCAGTTCCTCCACCGCCTCTCTGGGGACCGAAAGGGCCCCCAGGGTCACGCCCTGATAGATGCGCACCCTTTTTCCGATTACCGTGGTCTCTCCGATGACCACCCCGGTGCCGTGGTCGATGAAGAAGCTCTCACCGATGGTGGCCCCGGGGTGAATGTCTATCCCGGTGAGACTGTGGGCGTATTCGGTCATCATACGCGGAAGATAAGGAACTTTCAGCCGGTAAAGTTCATGAGCCAGCCGATAAACGGTGATGGCCAGAAAACCGGGATAACAGAAGATGACCTCCTGCCGGCTTTTGGCTGCCGGATCTCCCATGAAGGCGGCCTCCACATCCGTAAGGAGCAAGCGTTTCACCTCCGGAAGCCGCTGGATGAACCTGAGGGCCAGGTCCTCTCCCCGCACCTCCGGCGGGGGGTTCCCGGTACGGGTTAGGGACTGGTAACGGAAAGCCCGGTTGATCTGGCGAGAAAGTTCCTCAAAGAGGAGATTGAGTTCCTCCCCCAGGTAATAGGGAAGATTCTCCGGATTGATATTGGCCGAGGAAAAGTACCCCGGAAAGAGGATTCTGCGGGCCCGCTTAAGGATACGGATGACCTCCTCCTGCGAGGGGATGGGAATGGGGCCGGCTTCGTCCCAGTAGGCCCTCTCCTCCCAGGTTTCTGCAAGTTCCCGAACCACGGCATGAAGTTCGCCGTACCAGTTAATTCCCGTTTTTCCGTCCATTTTCTTCCTTCCCCACCATGAATATTCCGTAGGTAGCTCGCAGGTTGGCCCATCTTTTCACGATCTTTCCCTGGCGGTCCTGGTTGTAGGTGCTTACCGGGGCCTCCCGGATCACCCGATATCCCAGCCGGTGGATGAACTCCCGGAAGTCCCTGATGGTGATGACCCGGATGTTGGGGCTGTCGTACCATTCGTAAGGAAGCTGCGGATTCTTGGGGGCCCGACCGTGGAGCAGGAGGTCCAGACGGATGGTCCAGTGAGCGAAGTTGGGAAAACTCACAATGACCCTCCGGCCTATCCTCAAAAGAGAGGGGAGAAGGATGTGTGGGGTGTAGATCTGCTGGAGGGTCTGGCTCAGAATGACATAATCGAAGGCCTGATTCGGATAGTCCAGCACCTCCTGGTTGAGATCTCCCTGAATCACGGTGAGTCCCTTCTGGATGCATTCTCTCACCTCGGCCTCGTCCTTTTCGATACCGATCCCTTTGACCCCCTTGTGCTCTCGCAGATAAAGGAGAAGGTCGCCCCGGCCGCAGCCCAGATCAATGACCTTGGATCCGGGCTCGATCCAGGAGGCGATGATCTGGAGATCAAAACGCAGATCCTTAAGGCTCAAACTCACGGCTGACCCTTTCCAGAAAACTGTGAATCAGTTCCTCGAATTTCTCGTTGGGAATGAGAAAGGCATCGTGTCCCCAGTCGGCCTCGATCTCACAGAAACTCACATCCAGTTCGTTTTTCTTCATGGCCTTGACCATCTCCCGGGATTGATAGGTGGGGTAGAGCCAGTCCGAGGAGAAGGAGACCACCAGAAAACGGGCCCGGGCCTTGGAGAAGGCCTTGACCAGGGACCCTTCTCCGTGCTGGCGTTTCACATCGAAATAATCCGCGGCCTTGGTGATGTAGAGAAAGGAATTGGCATCGAACCTCTCCACGAACTTTCGTCCCTGATAACGGAGATAACTTTCCACCTGGAAATCCACCTCAAAGCCGAAGGAAAAGTGGCTTTTGTTCTGGAGCCGGCGGCCGAACTTACGCCGCAGGGCTCGATCGGAAAGATAGGTTATGTGGCCGATCATGCGGGCCACGGCCAGGCCCATCTCCGGCCGGGGACCGTCGTAGTAGTTGCCTCCCCTCCAGTTGGGATCGGCCATGATGGCCTGCCGGGCCACCTCGTTGAAGGCGATGGCCAGGGCCGAGTGGCGGGTGGTGGTGGCAATGGGAATGGCCGCATGAACCATTTCCGGATACCGAAGCGCCCACTCCAGGACCTGCATCCCTCCCAGGGACCCCCCTATCACCGCCAGGAGTTTCCGGATGCCCAGGTGCTCGATGAGCACCCTTTGGGCCCGGACCATGTCCCCGATGGTGACGAAAGGGAACTCTAGGGCATAGGGCCTTCCGGTGTTGGGATTGATGGAGGAAGGGCCGGTGCTTCCGGCGCATCCCCCCAGGATGTTGGAGCAGATCACGAAATACTTCTCGGTATCGATGGCCTTCCCCGGCCCCACCATGAAGTCCCACCAGCCCGGTTTGGGGTCGTTTTCGGAGTAATATCCGGCCACATGCGAGTCTCCGGAAAGGGCGTGCAGGATGAGGATGGCATTGCTGCGGTCGGCATTGAGCTGACCGTAAGTCTCGTAGGCCAGGGTAATGGGGCCCAGCTTGGCCCCGCACTCCAGGGGAAAGAGATTCGGAGGATAGGCAAAGGTAAAGTATTTCTTCTGGACGATACCCACCGAACGGCCTCGGCGGTCGTGGGTGATGTACTCGCTCATCGCCTCCTCACCCCTTAAAGACGATCTAGGGCCTGCCTCAGGTCCTCGCAGATGTCCTCCACAGCCTCTATGCCCACCGAAAGACGGAGAAGATCCGGGGTAATGGAGAGGTAGCGTCGGGTCTCCTCCGGGAAAGACAGGTACTGGGAGGAATAGGGATGGATGATAAGGGTTTTGCAGTCCCCGAGATTGGCCAGATTGAAGATGAGACGCAAGTTTTGGATGAACCGGAAGCAGGTTTCCTGGTCCTTAAGACCGAAGGCGATGAGGGCCCCGAAGCCCTTTTCCCGGAACTGTCTCTCCGCCACCTCCCGGTCGGGGTGATCCGGAAGCCCGGGGTATCGTACCCATTTCACCCGGGGGTGTTCGGCCAGGAAACGGGCCACCTCCATGGCGTTAGAGAGGTGGCGCTCCATGCGCACGGCCAGGGTATCGAGCCCGATCATGGTGAGATAGGCGTGAAAGGGGCTCTGAGTGGTTCCGAAGTTGATGTGATGTTCCCGCCACACCTTGTCCAGATAGGCCAGAGGGCCTTTCCGATCCACGAAGGGTTTGAATTCCTCGGCGAATTTGGAATTCATCCAGTCAAAGCGTCCTCCGTCGATGATCACCCCTCCGGTGGCGCAGCCGTGTCCGCTGAGATATTTGGTGGTGGAATGGATAACCACATCGGCTCCGAGTTCCAGGGGACGGCAGAGGTAAGGGGTGGCCAGGGTGTTGTCCACCAGAAGGGGGATTCCGTTAGCATGGGCGATTTCCGCGATGGCCGCGAGATCCGGAACATCCATCTTGGGGTTCCCGATGGTCTCCACGAAGATGAAACGGGTCCTCTCGTTTACCGCCTTCCGGATGGCCTCAAGGTCCGTGGGTTCCACGAAGCGAGCCGTAATTCCGTACTTTTTGAATACGTGGGCGAAAAGGATGTAAGTGGACATAAAAAGGGAATTTCCGGCCACGAATTCGTCCCCGCTGCGCAGGAGGGCCAGGCAGGCGTTGGTGATGGCCGCCATACCGGAAGAGGTAACCACCGCTCCGGCCCCTCCTTCCAGCGCGGCCAGTTTTTCCTCCAGCACACGGTTGGTGGGATTGGTGAGCCGGAGATAGATGTGGTCTGCGCTTCGGCCACCGAAGGCGTCGCGCAGGCTTTCCGCCGTAGGATGCCGGTGCGAGGCGGTCTGATAAATGGGGGGAAGGGTGGCCCCCTCCCACCGTTCCGGATGGATTCCCTCATGGATGACGCGGGTCTCAAACCTCCATTTCCGGTTCATTTCGGGCTCCTTATTCAGGGTCTTTAAAAAACTATTGCCAAAATATATACTGATATTATATGGATTGCAAGCGTATTGAAAAATGAGAAGTTGGCATCTATAAAAGGCAATATGAGGATTACCACTAGAAGCCGATACGGTACCCGAATGATGGTGGAATTGGCCGTGCACCACGAAAAAGGCCCGGTGCAGCTGGGAGAGATAGCTCGACGACAAAAACTATCCGTAAAATACCTTGAACAGCTTATAATTCCCCTCAAGAAGGCCGGGCTAATTAAAAGTCATCGTGGAGCCCGTGGGGGGTATGCCCTGGCCCGTTCTCCGGAGGAGATCACCGTCTGGGAGGTGGTATCCATCCTCGAAGGAGACGAGGGGGTTACCCCCTGTGTCCATTACCCGGATCTCTGTGAAATGAGTCCTATATGCCCCACGCGCGACGTATGGGATCTCCTGACCGAGGTTATCCGGGAGACGCTTGCCCGCATAACCATTGCGGATCTGGCCCGTAAATATCAGGAGAGACTCAAGCTCTGCGAGGATCTGAGGAAGGATAAAGCCTTAGGTAGTCCCTTAAAGGGAGGAAAGGCACCTTCCTCTGACGATAAAAATCGATGAGCCTGGCCAGGAGTTTCAGGGCCGTATTTCCGGTATGGAAACGACAGTCCAGGCGGACCTCTTTCATGGGCACAAATTCCCAGGGGTGGGCGAAATAGATCCGGGGTTCCCGAAGAAGAAGGTGAAGGGGTTTCTGAAGGCTCCAGGGTAAACGTAATACCGAGGAGGTTACGGATACCGGAAGTTCCAGTATCCCTTCCTCTCGCAAGACTCGCCAGTGGCCCTTGTAAACCGCCCGGGAGGAATCCACCAGGATCCCGTTTTCTCGCAGTACCGGGAGCAGATTTCGGGGAAGCTGGAGATTGGGGGCCCGGAAAGAAATTACCTCCCCGAAGCCTCGCAATACTTCCAGGGCCCGTCGGATGAGTTCCGCGGCTCTTTCCCAGGGAAGTTTGTCCAGACGCTCGTGGTCGTAGGCGTGACAGCCCAGTTCATGTCCCTCCTCGAGCACCCGTCTTACCAGCCGGGGATACTTTAGAGCCATACGGGCGGTAAAGAAAAAGGTCCCTCGAATCCCTCGTTCCGCCAGAAGATCCAGGATCCGGGGCAGCCCTTCCTCCATGCCCCGGGTGGAGGTGAGATAAGGGGGGCAATCCTCCTCCACGTCAAAGGTCAGAGATACCGGCATGAACGAACCCTTTTCCTGAGCATCTGATGGAAAAGATAAAGCATAAAGAGTCTTCGCTCGGCGCTGCTTATGGTGTCCTCATAAACACGAACGATCTCCGGGATCAATCTCCGCCAGCTGAAACGTTCCTCGGCCCTACGGCGGGCTTTTTGTCCCATTTCCCTCCGCAGATCCTCGTTTTCGATCAGGTTCTGAAGATGTTGCCGGAGGTCTTCATCGTTATAGGAAACCAGACCGGTTACTCCGTGCTCCACGACCTCGCTTATTCCACCGTGGTTATTGGCCACCACCGGGACCCCGCAGGCCATGGCCTCCAGGGCGGCTATTCCGAAGGCTTCATAGATGGTGGGGGAAAGATAGATGTCACTGGCCTGGAGATAGGCTCGAACCTCCTCTCTGGATCGTCTTCCCAGGAGTTTGACCGTATCCTCGACCCCGTATTCCCGGATGAGGGCCTGGATGTTTTTCCTTTCGGGACCGTCCCCGATGATCAGAAAGATAACCCCTCGGCCGTATCTTGACCTGATCTCTCGGGCCAGTCGAGGGATTAGATGCACCCTTTTTCTTTTGGTCAGACGCGAGACGGTGATCACGACCGTTTCGGTCCATCCCAGACGCTTTTTTCGGGCCCCTCTGTCTGCAGCGGGCTTCCAGAAATCGGTATTTATACCGTTGGGAATAACGTGGATCCTCCTTTTCCCGGAATTTTTCCCCAGAATGGCCTCCAGGTCTCTCTTCACCGCTCCGCTTACGGCTATAAACGCATGGATCTTGCGGAGAAATATCCGCAGA
>DRMH01000062.1 GCA_011322625.1 Thermosulfurimonas dismutans
CAGGATGAGATCTCCCTTACATAGCTCCTGATACCGTTCGCGGAAGACGCGATTGGAGGTAATAACCCAGGGAGGGCGCATTACAGACGATCGCGAAGATGGCTCAGATCCGCCTGGCACCTCCCACAGTAAAATTTCACCACCCCGGTAATCTCCATATTTTCTTCCATGGGCACAAAGGTTCCGTCTTCATTCTGCAGGAAATGCACCACCACGTAAGCATTCTCGGCCACTTCAAAGAATTCCTCATCATTGCCGCAGTAGGGACATACCAGTTTTTCGCGCACCATCACCGTGACCGGCTTCCGGGCCACGATCCGGTGCCGACGTTCCGGACGACCGGTGTTCTTGGTCATCTTCGGTGCCTCCCTATCGTTCATAATATCCCACAAAAGAAGCCTTATCCAACAGGTGTCCGGCTACCGCCCGTTCCACCTCCTTGAAAGCGGGCCTGTCCGAGATCGGAAGTTTTTCCACATCCAGGGCGTAAAGGATGAAATGATAGGGATGGGCCCCGGTACCCGGCGGAGGCTGGGGACCACCATACCCTTTGAAACCGTAGGAATTGATAAGTTCCTGGGCCCCGGGAGGCATGGCCCGCCCCGAAGCCCCTTCGGGCAACTCCTGCACCGAGGGCGGAATATTGATTACCACCCAGTGCATCCAGTTCCGGGCTACAGGATGGGTATCCACACAGATCAGGACCAGGGAACGCGTCCCGGCCGGGACGCCCTCCCACCGAAGGGGCGGAGAAATATTTTCTCCCCCGGCGGCTGGCATCACATACTTACGGGGGATTTTACCCCCATCCGGGATTTCCGGAGACCAGAGTCGCATGGCTACCCCCCTGGAAGAGATAATGATTCCCCCTAGCAACAAAAATAAGGGAAACCACCTATGTCTCATACTTCAATGATAAGTCGGATGAAGGAAATCTACAAGGGGAATCTAACGGGGGTGTCCGGATTTAACCCGCTCGGCCAGAGCGATCCGTGTAAGAGCCCGTTGGAGAGCCGCTCGGGCCCGAGCCTCGGCCATGCGATCTCCCTTGGCCTGAGCCTCCTGCAGGCGCTTTTCAGCCCGTTCCTTGGCCCTCAGAGCCCTTTCCACATCGATTTCATAGGCCCTCTCCGCGGTCTCCACCAGAAAAGAAACCTTCTTGCCGGTAACCTCACAGAACCCGCCCCCCAGGGCGATCCATTCCTCTTTATCTCCCACCCGATAATGAAGGGGGCCTATCTTGATCCCCGCCACCATGGGGGCGTGGCCGGCCATAACTCCGAACTCCCCGGCCACGCCCGGTGCGGTCACAATATCCACCTCTTCACTGACCAGTAACCTTTCCGGAGTGACTATCTCCAGCAGAATCCGCGCCATCCTTAGCCTCCCGCCGCAAGCTGCTTGGCCTTTTCTACCGCTTCTTCAATGCTACCCACCATATAGAAGGCCTGCTCAGGCAGATCATCGTGTTTACCTTCCAGGATCTCCTTGAAGCCCCGAATGGTATCCTCCAGTTTCACATAACGACCCGGGGTCCCGGTAAACTGCTCGGCCACATGGAAGGGCTGAGAAAGGAAACGCTGGATTCGACGGGCCCGGGCCACGATGATCTTGTCTTCCTCGGAAAGCTCGTCCATACCCAGAATGGCAATGATATCCTGAAGATCCTTATAACGCTGCAGCACCTGCTGCACCTGACGGGCCACCTGATAATGCTCTTCACCCAGCACGTTGGGATCCAGGATTCGAGACTGAGAATCGAGCGGATCCACCGCCGGATAAATACCCAGCTCGGCAATCTGCCGGGAGAGCACCACCGTTCCATCCAGGTGAGCAAAGGTGGTAGCCGGTGCCGGGTCCGTCAGGTCGTCGGCCGGAACATAAACACACTGCACCGAGGTAATGGACCCCTTGGTGGTAGAGGTAATCCGCTCCTGGAGGGCTCCCAGGTCCGTGGCCAGGGTGGGCTGATATCCCACCGCCGAGGGAATCCGTCCCAGGAGAGCCGAAACCTCGGAACCGGCCTGGGTAAAACGGAAGATATTGTCAATAAAGAGAAGCACGTCCTGCCCTTCCTCATCCCGGAAATACTCAGCCACGGTCACTCCGGTAAGACCCACCCGGGCTCGGGCCCCCGGAGGCTCGTTCATCTGCCCGTAAACAAGGGCCGCCTTATCAATAACCCCGGAATGTTTCATCTCCAGGTAAAGGTCGTTCCCCTCACGGGTCCGCTCTCCCACCCCACAGAACACGGAGATTCCACCGTGCTCCATGGCGATGTTATGAATCATCTCCATCATGACCACGGTCTTACCCACTCCGGCCCCGCCGAAGGTACCCATCTTACCTCCCCGGGGGAAGGGAATGAGCAGGTCAAAGACCTTAATTCCGGTCTCCAGGACCTTAATGGTCACATCCTGTTCCGTAAGGGCCGGAGCCGGACGGTGAATGGGATAATATTTTTCCGAAACCAGCGGACCGGCCTCGTCCACCGGGTCTCCCACCACGTTCATGATCCGCCCCAGAGTGGACTTTCCTACCGGCACCTTAATGGGAGCACCGGTAGCTACTACCTCCTGCCCCCGATAGAGACCATCCGTGGTATCCATGGCAATGGTGCGAACTACATTGTCTCCCAGCTGCTGAGCCACCTCCAGCACCAGGTTCCACGGACGATCATCAATGGCCGGATTGGTTACCCGCAGGGCCTCCAGAATGCTGGGGAGATACTCCGCCGAAAACTCCACATCCACCACCGGACCCATAACCTGAACGATCCTGCCCACCGCCTTGACTTCTATCTTCTGCCCCCCAACCTCTATCACCTTTTCCGCCATATCCCTTACTCCTCCTTAAGTATTTTCAATTTTAGTTTAACCCTTCAGGGCCTCCGCACCACCCACAATGTCCATGAGTTCCTTGG
>DRMH01000063.1 GCA_011322625.1 Thermosulfurimonas dismutans
AAGTCTCTGGCTCGTCAATGGCAGGAGGAATATGGCCCTCAAGCCCTGGAGCGGTGTATTCAGGCCTGTCACCGCCGGGCCAGGCAATTCCTGGCGGAAAGCCGCCAGAGAAGTGATTGTCTGGACCGTATAGTTCATCTTTACTTTCTTCTTTATCAGACCGTTTTGCTTTCCCGCCATGCTTCCAGCCGGGAGGAATTCTTGCAAGGGCTGGCCCGGCTCCTTTTTCAGTCCCCGGGGGTGCGGGCGATTCTGGTAAAACTGGAGGACCAGACCCTGGCCTATCCGGAGGAGGCCTCCTCCCTGGCCTATAGATTTCCGTCCCGGTACCTCAACGATCCGGAATGGACGTGTCAGGCGCGCATCCTTTCCCCGGGAGAGCTTCCGGAACCCTTTCCCCTGCAATCCGGTCCGCTGGGGGTGGCTAAGTGGATCCTTCTTCCCCTGATGCTGCGGGGCTGGGTCTCGGGAATACTCCTGGTGGGAACTTCGCAGAAGGTCTTTTCGGACTGGGAAAGGGTCCTTCTCCTGGAGGACTTTCCCGAGCAGATCAATACCTCCCTGGAAATTATTCAGGAAAAGAGACTGGAGGAGGGGCCTCTCTTTGATCCGCTTACTGGCTTACCGCTTGAGGGCTATTTCCTGGTACTCACCGAACAGAGGCTTCGGGAGGCCCGTTCGCGAGGGCAGCGTCTCCTCATGCTGGCCATAGGGGTGGATCGAATGGTCCACGTGAATCAGGCCTTCGGTTTTCGCACCGGGGATGAATTGCTGCGTATCCTGGCCGAAAGGCTGAAAAACTTTGCGGATTCCTCCGGAGAGATAGCCCGGGGAAGGAGTGAGACCTTCTATCTCCTGGTTCCCGAGCCCCGGGACCTCTCGGATTATCTGGAAAGGCTTAAGGGAGCTTTAAGCGGTCCGGTGGATCTGGGGAGGTTCCTCCTGGAGGTTACCCTTTCCGTAGGTGTGGCCCGATTTCCTCAGGATGCCACCTCTCCCGGATCCCTTCTTCGCCGGGCCCGCACCGCCCTTCACGAAGCCAAACGTCTGGGCGGAAACCGGGTCGCTTTCTTTTCCGAGGATCTCCATCGCCGGGCCCGGACCTTCCTCACCCTTCTGCCCCGCCTCCGGAAGGCCCTGCGCCACAAGGAATTTGTGGTCTTCTGTCAGCCGCGCCTGGATCTACGGGAGGGACGGATCTGCGGGGGAGAGATTCTGGTGCGCTGGCAGGATCCCGAACGCGGGCTGATACCGCCCGGGGAATTCATCTGGGTCCTCGAGGAATCCGGGCTCATCAGCGAACTGGGGCTCTGGGTGGCGGAGGAGACCTGTCGCATCCTCCTTGACCTCCCCCGGGAGATGTTTGTGGCCCTGAACCTCTCCTTTAATGTCTCTCCTCGACAGCTCTGGGGAGCCAATTTCGTTCCCCGTTTTCTGGATATCCTGCGAAGATACCGGCTTTGCCCCACCCGCATCAAGATCGAGATCACCGAAAGCATTTTTATCGAGCACACCGAGGAAATCACCGAGGAATTGCGGAAGATTGCCCGTGCCGGGGTCAGGGTGGTTCTCGATGATTTCGGCACCGGGTATTCCTCGCTCCATTATCTCTCCCGACTTCCGGTCCACGATATCAAGATAGACCAATCCTTTGTCCAGGGGCTGCCGCATTCGGAGAGTCATCTGGAGATCGTAAAGGCCATCATCGCCCTGGCCCGGGCCCTGGGAAAGAGGGTGGTCGCCGAGGGAGTGGAAACGGTGGAGCAACTTCGATGTCTGCAACGGCTGGGAGTGGACGAGGTCCAGGGTTTCCTTTTTGCCCCTCCGGTTCCCTGGGAAAGGTTTCGCCAGTGGCTGGATATTTTTCCCGAGGAATGGAAGACCTATCTCCAGGCCTCTTCCCGAGAAGTTGAAGATCAGGGTAATCTCTGATAAGTCTTCCCCGTACGTCCCGTAAGAGGGTCTTCCGAGTCCCCGAAAGGAGGAATCTATGAGGGTTCTGGTGACCGGCGGAGCCGGTTACATCGGTTCACACGTGGTGAAACTACTGGGAGAGAGGGGGTATGAGGTAATCACCTACGATAATCTTTCCACCGGACACGAATGGGCGGTGCTTTACGGAAAACTGATCCGGGCGGATCTCGGCGACCGGGAAACCCTGCGGAGGGTCTTTCGGGAGTTTCGTCCCCAGGCGGTGATGCATTTTGCGGCCCATATCGTAGTCCCGGAAAGCGTGAGGGATCCCCTTAAGTATTATCGGAACAACGTAGTGAATACCCTTCAGCTCCTAGAGACCATGGAGGAATTCGGGGTAAAGGATTTTATCTTTTCTTCCTCGGCTGCGGTTTACGGGATCCCGGAAAAGATCCCGGTCCCGGAGACCGCCCCCTTGAAACCCATTAACCCCTACGGAGAAACCAAGGCCACGGTAGAGAGGATCCTGCGAGATTTGAGCCGGGCGGGGACGGGCTTTCGCTACATATCCCTGCGCTATTTCAATGTGGCCGGAGCGGATCCGGAGGGCCGCATAGGTTTTGCCTACCCCGATCCCACCCATCTGATCATCCGGGCGGTAAAGACCGCCAAGGGGGAACTGGAAAGGCTGGAGATCTTCGGAACGGATTATCCCACCCCGGACGGAACCTGCATCCGCGATTTTATTCACGTAACGGACCTGGCTGAGGCCCACCTTCTGGCCCTGAAATATCTTCTGGAGACCGGCAGAAGCGAGATCTTCAACTGCGGTTACGGACACGGATATTCGGTGCTGGAGGTGATCCGGGCGGTGAAAAAGGTAACCGGCCGGGATTTTCCGGTGGTCGAGGCCCCCAGGCGTCCCGGAGATCCACCGGTGCTGGTGGCCGAGAACCGCAAGATCCGGGAAAGACTGGGCTGGCACCCCCGCTACGATGATCTGGAGTTTATCGTGAGGACGGCCTGGGAATGGGAAAAGAGGACCTAGGGGTTTTCGCTGGCCCTGCGGTTCAGACCGTAAGCCCAGGCCAGAATAACCGCCACGGCCTCGTAAAGTTCCGGAGGGATTTCAGCCTCTATCTCCAGGCGGAAGAGTTCCCGGATCAGTTCGTGATCTTCGCGAATGGGGATGCCGTGCTGGCGGGCCAGTTCCAGAATGAGTTCCGCCAGATAGCCCTGCCCCTTGGCCACCACCCGGGGGGCCCGGTCCTTTTCGGGTTCGTACTTCAGGGCTACGGCCTTTTTCTTCTCTCTCCCTGGCATGAAGACCAAACCGGCTTATCTTTATGTTAGACTTTTTCGGTGAGTTAGGCTATTTAATTAAATAACGTTTTCGGAGGGAGGTGGCGAATGAAACTCACACTTTCGGTAATTAAGGCGGACATTGGAGGTTTTGTAGGACATTCTACCACCCATCCCGAGGTGGTGGCCAAGGTAAGGGAGGTGGCTGAAGCCGGTAAGGAAAAGGGGACCATCCTGGATTGTTCAGTAATCACCTGCGGTGACGACATCGCCATCGTGATGACCCATACCCAGGGAGTGGATGCGGAGCCGGTGCATAAGCTGGCCTGGGATGCCTTTATCGCCGGAACGGAGGTGGCTAAAAAGCTTAAACTTTACGGAGCCGGGCAGGACCTTCTTTCCGATGCCTTTTCCGGAAATGTAAAGGGGATGGGGCCCGGCGTGGCGGAAATGGAATTCGAGGAACGCAAAAGCGAGCCGGTAATCGTCTTTTTCGCGGACAAAACCGCTCCCAGCGCCTGGAACCTTCCCCTGTACGAGATGTTTGCCGATCCCATGAATACCGCCGGTCTGGTGATCGATCCGTCCATGCACGATGGTTTCACCTTTGAGGTCATGGATGTGTATTCGGGAAAGGCCATCCTTCTCAAGACCCCGGCCGAACTTTACGATCTGCTGGTCTTTATCGGGGCCACCAGTCGTTACGTGGTGAGGGCGGTTTACCGTAATTCCGACGGCGAGATTGCCGCTGCGGCCTCCACCCAGAAGCTCTCCCTCATGGCCGGTCGTTACGTGGGAAAAGACGATCCGGTGCTTATCGTGAGGGCGCAGAGCGGTTTCCCGGCGGTGGGAGAGATCCTGGAACCCTTCGGGCGCCCCTGGCTGGTGGAGGGGTGGATGCGAGGGTCCCATACCGG
>DRMH01000064.1 GCA_011322625.1 Thermosulfurimonas dismutans
ACCCACCCAGATCCATGTTCATCTGATGGGTAAGGTCAAAGAAGATGGGCTCAAGCTGCTCGGTCACCGTACCCAGAAGCACCATATCCCCGGTGGAGCCGTGGAAGTTGGTCATTCCGCTGCCCCGATGATCCCAGATCTCACAGAGCTTGCGCAGGGCCGAAGTGTGATACCACTTGGAGGCCGGCTGATTCACACGAATGGTGTGGAAGGCCCAGATGGCAGGAAACTTGTCCTGCTGGTCCGAATAACGACCGATAACGCCTCCACCATAACCGAAAACGCCCACAATACCCCCGTGCTTCCAGTGGGTCTCCTTGTGTTTGTAGGATAACTCCAGCTGACCCAGAAGATCGAAACAAGCCTGCTTCTGATGCTTCTCCGCATAGGAATAAATGTCGTCCACAAAACTCGGCCAGGGACCTTTCTTTAATTCATCTACCATAGGTGTATCGTGTTTCTTAATCTCAGCCATCACTCCCTCCTTAGTCTAAGCATTTTTCAACTCTTCCCCGAGTAAGTTTGAGCCTACCTTCCCTCATCTTAAATGTCAAGGAAGGTTTTGGTGGATAGACACGGTTTATGGAAAATTTGGCCCTTTTTTGAGGAATATATCCCCGAAGATCTAAGCCTTAGTGTCTTTATCTATGTATTCGAGACCCTGGCTCCCTCTAAAAACTCCTTTACCCCTTTAAAGCTACCGTGGTCAACCACAAAGGCCACCCGTCCATCCGCAAGAAGGGCCAGCCCCAGAAAGGGCCCGAATTTCTGGATATCCTCGGAGAAAGGACGGATAGCCGCCTCCTGCTGCCCCCTTATCTCCGGAAGGGCCAGCCCCCATACCGGATATCCTCCCATAATGAGGAGATAAAACATCCTTCTTTCTCGAACTCCGGGATCCGGAAAAAGTACCCGCACCGTTTCTCCCTCGTGATGGTGATACCACCACTCCTCCCCCACCCGGGAAACCGTCTCCGGACTCACCCGGCGAACCTCCCGCAGGGCATAAAGGGGCACCGCCCAGAGATCCTCGCCGCAGGGAAAGGTGATCACCCGATTGAGCACCGTGGCCATGGGAAAGTGGAGGGAAATCCGGGTACCCTGGCCGGGCTGAGAATCAACGGTAATGTAACCCCTCAGGGATTCCACCTTCTCTTTAACTATGTCCAGACCGAATCCCCTCCCCGAAAGGGTATCCGCTTCCTGCTTGGTACTCAGCCCCGGAACAAAGAGAAGATCCTCCACCCTCTCCCAGGAAAGCCCTCTTTCCCGGGCTCGTGCCTCCAGGGCATCCCAGTTTATACCCCGCCCGTCATCGGCAACGGTGATCCGGAGCCAGGCCTGCTCCATCTCGAAAACCACCTGCACCCTGCCCTCCGGGGGCTTGCCCGCCGCCCGACGTTCTTCCGGTTCCTCCAGGCCATGGTCAAAGGCATTGCGTAAAAGGTGCACCAGGGCCGGCCAGACCTCCTGCAAAAGCATCCGATCCACCCGAAGATCCCGCCCCTCAAAGAGAAGTTCCGCCGGTTTTCCCGTGGTTTTCACCAGATCGCGAAAAAGACGCTCCACCCTTACCCGGATGCTTTCCACCGGTACCATCCGGAGCCCCCGCACCTCCTCGCTGAGGGAGCGCATAAGAGCCGAAAAGGAAAACAGGATCTCCTCCAGCTTCAGCCTCCCCTCGCGGGAAAGACGGGGCCGAAGTTCATTCCATACCTCCTCCAGACGGTATCCCAGCGAACGTAATTCCTCCACCGCCGCCGAAATCCTTCTTACCGTATCCGTATCCACCCGCAGGAAAAGCTCCGGAGGTTGTTCCAAAGGCCTCTCCGGAGGACGTTCCACCGGCTCCGGGGCTTCCCTCTTCTCCGACTCGGGTGGATGCTCCCGCCGCACGACTTCTTTCTCGCCGGCCTCGGAAATCTCCTCCGGCAGGGATAGGGCCTCGATTTCCTGGGAAAGCTCGCTCAGGAATTCCTCCAGTTCCGGGGGTTTCTCCCGGACCGGAAGAAGCCCCTTCAGGACCTCCCAGCAGGCCCTCCACTCCGATTCTTCCCCCTTTTCCAGACGATCCAGTTGGGTCCTGAATTCCTCAAGAAGCTCCACCAGTTCGTCCAGATTGAGATACCGGGCCGACTGCTTGATCTTTTCCAGGTGCTCTCGAACCGCAGGCAGGGCCGAGGGATCGGGTTCCTCGCCCTCAAGAAGGGTCTCCAGAAGACCGGCCTTTTCTTCCAGGAGTTCCATAAAGGCCCGATAAAGGTCTTCGTCCTCCTCGCGCAACTCCTCAAGGAGGGCCTTTAACCGGGAGGCTCGCTCATCCCCGGAAGGAGAGGCCTCCTCCGGGACTCCTTCCTTACCCTCGGCCAGCCCCCGTAACAGCGTCTGGATTTGATCCAGCCGGTGGAGAAGAGGATCTACCTCCCGCAGGTCGCCTTTTTCCAGCAGGCTTTCCATCTCGTGGGCCAGGTGAGCGATATTGTCATAGCCCATGTAAGCCGAAATACCCTTCAGGTTGTGCGCCGCTCGCAGGGCCTCCTGGCGGACCTCCTCCGCCTCCGGGGTCTTCTCCAGCTCGAGCAGGAGTTGTTCCAGCTCCTGAACGTACTGGGAGGCCTCACTCAAATATTCTTTAAGAAATTCCTCCATAACCCGTTTCCAGTTCTTGCTGAATCTCTTTTAGTTCTCGAAAGGATCTCTCAGCCAGGGCCTGAAAGGAGGACGGCAGGGCCGGAGCAGGGGCCGTCTCCGGATCACGAACCCACATCCTCTCCACCCGGAGATCCGAGACCGAGACCGGGACCGTCCCGGAAAAGACCATCACCCGCAGGGGAAGATCCTCCTCGGGCAGGAGAAGGCTCCGCAGGTCGCCCCCGGGCTCCAGTACCCAGCCCTTCTTCAGGGCCGGAAAACCCGTAGAGATGTAAAGCGCCCCTCCGCGCAGGATGGTGGTGGCTTTTATATAGGTAACCTCCCAGGGGAGGCTCTCGCCAAGGACCTCGGCCAGGGCCTGATGGGCTCCGGCACACCCCTCGACCACCCATAGCAGGGCCTCCTCGGGACGATATTCCTTCCTTCCCAGAAATTCCAGGACCTCTCCGTACCCCCCTACCCCGGAAAGAATCACCGTAAGGCCGGAAATCCGGGCGCTGGTGTTCCTCGCCGCCGGGGCCCGGGCAGAAAAACGATAACGCCTCAGGGCCTCCACCCGGACCTTGGCCGCCTCCTCGAGCAGCCGGGGCAGATGTTCGGCCTGATCCGGCCCCTTCATACAGAAAGCCGTCGCCCCCAGAAGCAAAAGGGAAAGCCCCTCGGCCCCCAGGGCGGAACTGGTAAGTACCACCGGTGCGGGATGTTGGATCATGAGATACTTGAAGGCCCTCGAACCCGAAAGACCGGGAAGATGAAGATCCAGAAGGATGACATCCGGATCGTATTCCGCTGCGGCCCAGAGGGCCTCTTCTCCGTTGGTGAGGATTTCCAGAAGATGCAACCTGGGGGAGGATTCGATGATCTCGGCCAGAGTACGGGCCGCCAGCCCGGAATCTTCCACCAGGAGGACGGAGAGGGCGTTTTCCTTTCCTTTCTCGCTCTGGTGGGTGGCCGCCTCCACCAGGAGGGCCTCCACACTTCCCAGCTCCTCCCCGGCCTCGACCGAACCGGGGATAAACGAAACCTGACCTTCCTCCCAGCCCAGGAGATCGAAAAAGGCCTCCTTTCCCTTCCGCCCGGGAGAAACGGCCTCGACCACCCGCCCCTTCCTCAGCCGTATGCACCCCTCCTTTTCTCCGGACACCACCCGCAGGACACCGCTTTCCTCGGAGAGAGCCAGGGCCTGAAGAAGGGCCTCCAGCCTAAGCCCTTCCAGCGTACCCTTCAACCCTTCTCCCATATCCCTCTCCCCGATCCGGCCAGCGGGTAAGCCACACCCCCAGGTCCCTCAGCGAATACTCCGGGAAACCGCCTCCCTCGGCAAAATAGATAGGGGCCTCCGGATAGAGACACTCCCTGCGCCGGGCGATAAGCACCTCTCCCCCGCTGTTGCGCACTTCGCTCAGACCGATTTTGCCCTTTTGGAAGCGACCCGGCCCTACCAGGGCCAGCACCCGATCCCGGAGAAGGACCGAGGCCTCAAGGAGCAGACTATCAAAAAGGTCCTCCCGGGAAACCCCGGAGGGCACGGTCATGCTCCTCACCCTGATTCCCC
The DNA here is from genome assembly GCA_011322625.1 of Thermosulfurimonas dismutans. Classification (GTDB taxonomy): domain Bacteria; phylum Desulfobacterota; class Thermodesulfobacteria; order Thermodesulfobacteriales; family Thermodesulfobacteriaceae; genus Thermosulfurimonas_A; species Thermosulfurimonas_A dismutans_A. The sequence goes on from DRMH01000064.1 coordinate 4,208, forward strand.
CCTCTTCGTCCTCCTCAAGCCTCCACCAACGTTCCACCCCGGTAAGATAGATGAACCCCTCCCTCAGGGTTTCTCCGGACTGGAGTAATTTTACCGGAAGCTCGCATTCCTCGACCAGATATTCCGCAAAGGCCTCCACCCATCGGTCCGGCAGGGCCATACACCAGAGTTGAGGGGCCCTTATTTCCTCCAGGTGCTGGATGAGACGCAGGAAGAAGGTATAGCTTCCCTCCCTGGTCAGCACCACCACCAGCTCCCGGGCCGGGGCCGCCGAGGTCAACCCCCTCTTCCGCAGTCTCTTCCGGGTGATGAAACGGATGTTTTCCAGATCCACCGCAGCCACTCTCTTCAGGCGATCGTAAAGGACCTTCTCAAAGGCCCCACCGCTCTCCCAGAGACCTCCGGGCTTGGGCAGAAAATCCAGGGCCCCGTAACGCAGGGACTCAAAGGCGGTCCTGGAGCCCTCCTTGGTAAGAGCGCTGACCATAAGCACCGGCATGGGCCTGCGCACCATGAGTTTCTTGAGAAGCACCAGCCCGTCCATGGCCGGCATATTTACATCCAGCGTACATACATCGGGCTCCAGCCTCTCTATCAGTTCCAGGGCCTCCATTCCGTTGGAGGCCTTTCCCACCGGGACAAACTCGGGAAAGGAAAGAAGGGCCTTTTCCAGAAGACGACAGATAAGGGGAGAATCGTCAATAATCAGGACCCTTTTCATACCCGAATTTTCCTCTTGATTTGTTATTATTATTCATATTATTCTAGTTCTGTCAAACAAATGGAGGATGATTATCATGGGCGTTCTGGTATTAACTCCCGAAAAGGTAGCCCAATTGGAGAAATTGTTACAGGATTATCTCATCTCCATAGGGGTAAGTCTGGCTTTGCTCATCGACGAAGCGGGTAATATCCTGGTTTCGGTGGGAGAGAATCAGGACGTGGATGTGACCTCTCTGGCCGCCCTGGCGGCGGCCAACTTCGGAGCCACCAATCAGATCGCCAAACTCCTGGGGGAGGACGATTTCTCCATCCTTTACCACAAGGGAAAGAAGGACAACATCCATCTCAGCAAGATCCGGGACGAGCTCATCCTGGTGACGGTCTTCAGAGATGATGTACCCCTGGGCCTGGTACGCCTTAAAGTCAACCAGGTAGCCAAGGAGATCCAGGAGATTTAATGGCGCTCATAGACCTTAAAAAGAAAGAGATCTACTGCAAGATCGTCTATTACGGCCCGGGGCGTTCCGGCAAAACCACCAATCTTCTTTATATCTACAATGCCCTTCCGGATCGGTTTAAGGGAAAACTTCTGACCATCGAAACCAAGGGAGAAAGGACCCTCTTTTTCGATCTCCTTCCCCTGAGCCTGGGAAAGATCAAAGACCTGGACATCCGTCTCCAGCTTTACACCGTTCCCGGGCAGGCCATCTATAAACCAGCCCGAAAGATCGTCCTCAAGGGGGCCGATGGAGTGGTCTTTGTGGCCGATTCCCTGCGCATACGCCGCGAAAAGAACAAAGAGAGTCTGGCCGATCTCAAGGAACACCTCTTCGAGTGGGGGGTGGATATCCACGAAATTCCCCTGGTCTTCCAGTACAACAAGCGGGATCTGGCCTCCATGGGAATTCCCATCCTTTCGGTGGAGGAGCTCCAGGAAGACCTCAATAAGGACCTGAATGCCCCCTATTTCGAGGCCGTGGCTCCGAAGGGTATCGGTGTTTTCGATACCCTGAAGACCATCAGCAAACTGAGTGTGCGTTACATTGCCAAAAAATACCTTTAGCAGGGGCCCGCTATGGAAGAAAAAGACAAGGAACAACAGGAATTAGAGCTGGAGTTAGAGGTAGAAAAGGCCCTGGACGAAATCTTTAAAACCGCTAAACCCACCGAACTCAAGGAAGAAGAGATCGAAGGCTATTCCCTGCTCGAACCCATTATCGAGGAGGGCGAGGAATCCTTCCGACACCTTCTGGAAGAACTGGTGGGAGAGATCCTGACCATTGAATGGGAGATTATCCCAGAGATAGCCGAAAAGGCCATAGAAAAGTGCAAAAAATTACAACAATTCAAACTGGATGTTCCGAATCAACGTCTATTAAAGATTCTGGAAACTATTCTGGTGGAGGTTAAGACCCCGGAACGGGTTACCGCTCCCAAACTGGATCTCCTGAAAAAGGCCGGGGATCTTCTTTACAAACACAATTTTGAGCAGCGGGAGGTGGGGGAGGAGGTAGCCGAACTGGAAAAGGCCTTAAAGACCCTGGAAGAGGAGGCCGCGGCCCCGGAAAAGGAGGCCGAGCTGCCGGAACTGGAACTGGAATTGGAACTGGAGGAACCGGCGAGGGAAGAGGCCCCTCCGGCTCCCCCGGAGGTGGAGGTTCCGGTGAAGGAGGAAAAACCCCCGGAAAGACCGATCCCGGAAAGGCCGATTCCGGAACCCCCGGTCCGGGCTCCGGCCGAACCTGCGGCGGAAGTCCCGGATCTCACCCGGCAGTTTCTTCAGGAATACGAACGCTGGGTGGCGGTGGAGGAGCTGGCTCGTCTGGGCCGGAAAAAGGCCCTGCGCAAGCTGATCCTCAAAGCCAAAAACGAATGTCGGGAAATCCTCCTCCGAATGGACCCGAGCCTGGAGAAGGTCCTGGCCCAGAAGGAAGAAGAGATTCGCAATTTCATTGCCGAAAAGGAAAAACGCCCGCGAGTTCCGGTCATCCGGGAGGCCCTCTGGTGCAAGACCCCCACCCGGGTCCTGATCATTCCTCTGGAGGAGGTAGCCTTCGCCGGAGAGATCCTGAGCCACTGGCGCTCCTCCCTCATGGAGGGGGTCTTCCCCCTGAAGCTTCTTAAGGGCAGGGGACTATGGGCCCGCTTTTTCGGTAAGGTTGCCCCCAAGCTCCAGGGACCGCTGGCGGAAAAAAGCGAACGGGAACTTCAGCAGATGGTCTTTAAGACCAATAAACCCCTTACCAGCGAAAAGAAACTCATCCTCCTCTGGAAGGAGGACCAGTCCCTGGCCCTTCTGGCCGAAGACTTCCGGGTCATCAGTCTGGACCCGGATCTGGAATGGGGGCCGGCTGAGCCGCCCTTCCTGGGCAAAACCCTTCTTGACAATACCGAAGCTTACCTTTTTTCTTTAAACCAGAAGGGTTAATCCGCCATGCTGGATCAGGAACTGAAGGCCTATATTCAGAATCGTCTGAAGGAAGCCGAACTTTACGCCAAACAGGGCCTGGTGGATGAGGCCCTCGAGGTTTACCGGGAGCTCCGCAATCTGGTCTCCGAGGAGGAAAACGGCATTAAAAGCGAGATCCAGAAACGCATTCTGGAGCTGGAAGCCTTCAAGGGGGTAATCTCCGAAGACCTGGGCCAGGAGGAAAGCACCCCTTATGAGGAACGCCTCAGGAAGGCCCGCATATTAAAAGACGGGGCCTTCTATCAGCAGGCCATCAAGATCCTGGAAGAGCTCCTGGAAGAACGCCCCAGTCTCGAGGTCTATCGTCTTCTGGCGGAATGCCTGGAGGCCCTGGGGCAGTTCGAAAGGGCCGCGGGGATCCTCAAACGGGCCCTCAAGGAACTGACCCTTTCCCCGGAAACCCGCGATGAACTCATCACCCTGAAGAGCAAGTTGGCGGAATATCTGGAAAAAGCCTATGAATTCGAGGAAGCCCTGCGCATTTACGAGACCCTTCTTGAGGAACGCCCGGAAGATCGAGAATTTCTGGAAGAAAAGGTCGATTTCCTTCGCAGCATCCTGGGCTCGTGCGGACGGCTGAAGTTCCTGCTCAAGAAAAAGGTCATCACCCCCTCCATCTGCAAGGAGGCCGCGGAAATAGCCAAGGAAAAGGGAGCCAGTGTGGAATACGTCCTGATCGACAAGTTTCACATCCCTAAAGAGAAGATCGGCGAAGCCCTCTCCCGGTATTATAACACCCACTTCTGGGAATTCTCCGAACGGGATCTGAAGGACAAACCCTCCTGTCTGGAGGGGGTTAAGGAATCCTTTCTCCGGCAACTGGTGGTGGCTCCCTGGGAGGAGGACGGGCATATCTTCCTCATCACCAATGATCCCTTCGACTGGGACAAGATCGAACAGGCCAAAAAGATCCTCAATCTCAAGGATGTCGGGGTTCTGGTAGGCATTAAGGAAGACATCCTTAACCTCCTGGACTACTACTACGGCAAACTGGGTTACTTCCAGCCCCCGGAGGGCACCGAACTGGAGCTCATTCCGGAAGAAGAGGAAACCGAGGAGGAAGAGGCCCTTCCCGAGGATCAGGAAAGTGTGGTGGTTCAGCTGGCCAATTACATCCTGGAGGAGGCCTATAACCGGGGGGCCTCGGACATCCATATCGAAAGCCTCACCGGACGCCGGGGGGCCCAGATCCGGTTCCGGATCGATGGGGAATGCATCCCCTTTCAAACCGTTCCCTATTCCATGAAACGGCCTCTGGTTTCCCGCTTTAAGATCATGGCCGGGCTGGACATAGCCGAAAAACGTCTGCCCCAGGATGGAAAGATCAAGTTCCGCACCCGGGCCGGGAAGGTCTTCGAGGTCCGGGTGGCCACCATTCCCACCATCGAAAACAACGAAGATGTGGTCATGCGGATCCTGGGCGGAGTCCAGGCCCGCACCCTGGAGGAAATAGGTCTGCTGCCGGAGGTGCGGGAACGTTTCCAGCAACTCCTGGAGATGCCCTACGGGCTGATCCTGGTGGTGGGGCCCACCGGTTCCGGTAAGACCACCACCCTGCATGCAGCCCTGCACTACATCAATCGCCCCAACAAGAAGATCTGGACCGCCGAGGACCCGGTAGAAATCGTTCAGGAGGGGTTGCGCCAGGTCCAGGTCAAGCCCAAGATCGGGCTTACCTTTGCCCGGGTGCTGCGGGCCTTCCTCCGGGCCGATCCCGACGTGATCATGATCGGGGAAACCCGCGACGAGGAAACCGCTCACACCCTGATCGAGGCCTCCCTTACCGGACACCTGGTCTTCTCCACCCTGCACACCAACAGTGCCCCGGAAACGGTAACCCGGCTCCTGGGAATGGGGATCGACCCCTACAATTTCGCCGATGCCCTGCTGGGGGTACTGGCCCAGCGGCTGGCCAAACGCCTGTGCCCGGACTGCAAGGAACCCTATACCCCCACCGAAAAGGAGATCCAGGAACTGATCTTCGAGTACGGCCAGCATCCCCTGAAGCCCCTTACCGAGGAAGAAGTACGGAAGGCCACTCTCTTCCGACCGGTGGGCTGCAGCCGCTGTAATCACACCGGGTACCGCGGACGGGTAGCCATCCACGAACTCCTGGTCCCCAACGACGAGCTGCGGGAGCTCATCGTAAAGGCCGCCCCGGTGCACGAGATCCGGGAAGCGGCCATGCGTAACGGCATGTACACCCTCAAACAGGACGGAATCCACAAGGTACTCGCCGGAGAGACCGACCTCAAACAGGTACGGGCGGTCTGCGTACGTTAATCCCGAAGCTGGGTTATCCTCCGTACGGTATCCTTATCTATGCGGTAAAGATAGGGGGACCTGCGCAGAAAATAATCCTTGCCCTGCCGGGAAAGGATCAGGGTGTAGGTATGTAACCGGGTCCGTACCAGGAGACGTCCTATCTCCCGGGGCTTCTTTTCGGGCGCTACCACCTCCTGAGCCATAAGCGGAAACAGGATGCGGAGTTTTCTCTCCGCTTCGCCGGCAGAAATCTCTTTTTCCTCCCCCCGGAACCTTAACCTCCAGCCCTTTTTCTCCCTCCTGAGCACATAGACCTCTTTGCCCCCGGAGGAAAAACTCACCTCCTCCACCTCGGAAAGGGCCGGATTGAGGATACTCAGGTCCACCCAGGAGGAGGCGGCGGGCAGAGCCGGCTTTTCCTTCCAGATAGCGAATCGAGCCAGGAGATTTTCCGGAACCAGGAATATCGTCTGCTCCCCCTCCAGGCGCACAAAGGTGCTGTCCCAGTAGGGGCCGCGTTTCCCCACCAAAAGATGGAAGAGTTTTTGCTTCTCCCGGAAGCCCGCCAGATGAAGGGCCGCCTTTTCGGTGAGGGAAAACTGGGCCAGATAGGACGATCCCCGAACCCTTTCCTCCCCGGAGAGCTGGGAAAGGCGGGTAAGGAATTCCCGCACCAGGGATTCCTTGGCCGGACGGGGAAAATTCTCCTTGGGGGAGGGCCCCCATACCTCCCAGTGTCCGTTTCGGAAGACGATCCGCAGGACTTTATCGGGCTCGGATCCCAGCCACACCCGCAACTCATCGGCCTGGGCCCAGCTCTTCTTACCCAGCCGCACCATCAGGGCCTCCCTGACCCCGCGAGGCTGCTGGGCCCGCTGAATCACCACATACATGAGGACCAGGATAACCAGAAGCCCGGTAAGCAGAAAAAGATTACGCGGACTCACCCCGGACCTCCCGATAAAATCGCTGCCTTCGATAACGCCGACGCCAGAAGACAAACCCTCCCAGGATCATCCAGAAAAAGGCCGGGCCCAGAACCGTGACCAGGCGCCAGAAGAGAGCCGCGGTCTCGGAGACCGGCGGAAGATAACGGATGGGCTTGAGCTTGGCCCGCAGCGAAAGGAGCTCTCCTCCCAGGGCCATGCTTTCCACCGCATTGGCCAGGAAAAGGGCATTGTCAAAGATATCGATAATACCATCGGCGAACATGGCCCCGGACCCTATCACCAGAAGACGCCCCTTTCCGGATAAACCCCCGGAAGAAGGCAAGGTCTTCTTTGTCTTCTTTTTCCGGGGGGATTTCTTTTCCCCGGGCCAGGGAGGGGGAACCCCGTTAAAGGGCAAAGGAAAATTCCCCTGCAGTAAAACCGCCAGGGGATAGGAACGGGTCGATCCGGCGGGACGAAGATCCTCCGGGGTCAGGGCCCCGAAATTCACCTTTCTTGCCCAGGCCTGAGAGGAAGACCGAAAAAGGACCTCGCTCCTCAATCCCAGCTTCTTTATCTTCGAAATCTCCAGCTGCAGGGGACTCCCCCACAGATAAAGCAGGGCATTCAACCCCCGCGTAAGCGGAGAGGATGGATCCATCTGCGGCGGCAGGATCTGTACCTGCATGGGAAAGTTTACCGGGATATGGACTATGGCCCGAAAGATCCCCATCTCCCTTTCCTGGGACATGGCCATGGTTACCATCTGGCGATCCAGAAGCACCCGATCCTCGATGCGCAGACCGTAGGTAGAAAGGAGCCTGTTTACGGAAAGATCCTCCGGAAGCGGGGTGGCCAGGATCCTTCCCTCCGGGCCGGATTGATAGGAAAACCGGGCGGCCGAGGCCGCCACCAGGACCGAACCACCCTGATGGAGAAACTTACCGATCTCAAAGAGCTGTCGGTCATTCAACTTGCCCGGGGAGAGCAGGATCAGAAGGCGGGTTTCCTTGGGCAGACCATTATTGCGGGTAAGGGGGGTGCCCTTTACCTGGAGGTTCAAATCCCTCAGGATCTTTCTCACCGTCTGGTAACTCACGGAAAAGGAGGAGGCCCCGGTAAAAAGGGCCACTACCGGTTTCCGGGACAGGGTGAGCCGGTAAATCCGGGAAACCAGATCGTATTCCAGGGTGGAAAGGGAATCCGGGACCACCTGGGGAATAACCTCCTCGGGTTTATCCAGATAGGAAAGGGCCAGGGCGCTGTACACCCGGCGGACACTTACCTTATCCCTTTCTATGGTCTGTACGGCGAAGGGCTCTATTCCCCGATCCTGAAGCTCGCGGGCCAGTTCGGGATCGCGTTCCGGATCCACCACCGCAAAGTGCACCCGGGGATTGAGGGCGGAAAGTTCCTCCAGAAAGGACCGCACCTCCACGGCCAGGTTGCGCATCACCGGAGGGAGCTTTCCCGGCGAGGAAACATAATAGGTAATGCGCAGGGGGGCCTTTAGACGGGCCAGAACCTTGCGAGTTACCGGGGAAAGGGTGTAAAGCTTCTCCTCGGTAAGATCCAGCCGGGGAAGGATCAGGCGGGAAAGGATGGCGTTGGCAAAGAGGGCCAGTCCGAGCCAGATGGCCACCGCCGGATAAAAGAGTCGCCTCCGGCGGTAGCGCAGGAAACTTCCCACCGTAAGACCGTTCAGGACCAGAAACACCAGGGTGTAGCTCAGGAAAAAGAGCACGTCCCGCAGGGGAACCACCCCCCGGAAAAAGGAACGATAATGGGGGAGTATCCCCAGGGCTTCGCGCAGGAAACCTCCCACCCCAGGGAGCCAGGAATCCAGGGTGGAGGAGACCAGATCGGTCCCCACCAGAATGGAGATCAGGCCGATAACCCCGGTGAGGACAAAAGCGGCGATCTGATCCTCGAAAAGGGCCGAAAGGAAGATCCCCAGTGAAAGATAGAAGGAGAGAAGAAGAGCGGCCCCCAGATATCCGGAGAGGATGGCTCCCTGATCGGGATCTCCCAGGACAGCCAGCATAAGGGGAAGCACCAGGGTGCCGGCAAGCACGGTAAGGGCAAAGAGATAGGTCCCCAGAAACTTTCCCAGGACCAGAGACCAGGTGGGATAAGGGAATCCCAGAAGCAGGCCCAGGGTGCCGCTTTTGCGTTCCTCAGCCCAGACCCGCATGGTCAGAGCCGCCCCAAAGATGAGAAGGAGCACCGGAAGGGTCTGGAAGAAATTACGCAGGTCACACACCCGGGCCAGGAAAAAGGTGTTCATATAGAGGCCGTTTACCACCAGCAGAAAGGCCACCGCAAAGATATAGGCCAGGGGGGAACGAAAGTAGGCCAGGAATTCCTTTTTAAGCAGTACTAGCAGGCCTCGCATCGCCACCCACCGTGCGCAAAAAGATCTCTTCCAGGGAAAGCGTCTCCGGGGAACATTCCTCCACCGGCCAGCCCCGGGCACACAGAAAACAGGCCGGTTCCCGAACCTCCTCCCTGAAGACCACCCGGTAGCTCCGTTCACCGAGAGGGGTCATCTCCAGGACCTCGGGAAGCTGCGTTCCGGAAGGAAGTTCCCGGGCCAGTCTTACCCGATATACCGGACGGGGGTAAAGCCGGCGATAGATCTCCTCGCGGGTCCCGGAGATAACCTCCCGCCCCTGGTTGAGGATGAGGATGCGGTCGGCCAGGGCTTCAACCTCCTGGAGGATATGGGTGGAGAAGATGACCGCTTTTTCCCGGGCCATTTCCCGGATGAGCGCCCGCAGTTCGGCAATTTGCAGAGGATCGAGCCCGGTGGTGGGTTCATCCAGAATGAGAAGGGGCGGATCATGGATCAGGGCCTGGGCCAGCCCCACTCTCTGTCGATAACCCTTGGAGAGTTCCCCGATGGGCTGCCGCCATACCGGCTTAAGACCGCAGACCTCGACCACCCACTCCTCCCGGGCCTTCTTTCGGGCCCCGGAAAGCCCCCGGGCCTCGGCCACAAAGGAGAGGTATTCCCCCACCTCCAGATAATCGTAGAGAGGCGGGGTTTCCGGAAGATACCCCAGATAGGTTCGGGCCTTCTGTGGATCCCTCAGGGCATCCACCCCGCAAATGGACACCTCCCCGGAGGAGGGAACGATGCGGGTGGCCAGGATATTCAGAACGGTGGTCTTACCCGCTCCGTTGGGACCGAGGAGGCCTAATATTTCCCCTGCCGATACGCTGAAAGAAACCCCGGAAACCGCAGGCCGGGAGCCATAGAACATGGTGAGATTCCGCACCTCGGCCAGCGCGGTCATGGCCTTAAAAAGCTTAGTTTATTTTTTCCCGAACACAAGGGCCTCCCGTTTAAGGTCCGCCAGGAGAAGAGCGATGCGTACCCTGGTCCTAGAGAGTACCCTTCCCTCCCGGGACCTTTCCTCAAGAAAGGTCCTTATCCTCTCGCGCACCCCTTCATTTACGGAATAACCCTCGCCCCGGAGCCGGAAGAGCACGCGTTCCAGTTCCTTTTCCACCGGTCTTCGCCGTTCCCACATCCCGCAGAAGAACCGAACCTCGGCGGGAAACCCCCGGGAAAAGAGATAATTGAAAAGGACCACGGCTCCTGGAGAGCGGGTACGGGGAGAGGCCTTAAAAAACCGCCGGAGGATCTCAAGAAAAAGTTCGTTCTCCCGGAGTCCGGCCCAGTGCACCAGAACCAGGTATCTGCGGGTGACGGAGAGGATCCTTTCCACCTGATCCAGGTCGTTAAGAACAGGGGTGAGGGAAACAAAGACGGTATCGAAGGTTTCTCCGGGATCCCAGGAACGCCAGTCGGCCTGCACCGTTTCTACGTTTTCGAACCCCCGGACCTTTATCTTCTGCCGGAGCATGGCCAGCATCCCCGCGGAGACATCCAGCGCCACCACCCGTTTTACCCGGGGAGCGAAACGAACGGTATAGGTGCCGGTACCGCAGCAGAGATCGAGCAGGGAAAGCCCCGGGGAAAGGGCTCCGATTCTTTCCATCTCCGCCACTACCGTCTCCACCATCTCCCGGTAAAAGGGGCTCTCCTCGAGATCGTCGTAGCTTTCGGCCATTCGGTCCCAGAGATCCGGACGAAGGAAGATTTCGTCCTCCGGACGCTGAAACCTCTTCTGATAGGCCCGCCAGAATTCATGCCGAAAGGGATCGGTTATTTCCTTCATTACGCACCTCGTGATGATAAATCGCATCCAGGATACCGTTCACAAAGGCCGGAGAATCCTCGCTTCCGAATTCCTTGGCCAGTTCCACGGCCTCGTTTATGCTCACCCGGGGAGGGATATCCGGCCGGAAGAGGAGTTCATAAACCGCCAGACGCAGGATATTGCGGTCGGTAGCCAGCATCCTTTCCAGGCGCCAGTTACGGGAATACTTCCGGATAATTTCGTCCAGGAGGTCCCGTTTTTCCCGGACTCCTTCCACCAGTTCCCGGGCGAAGGAAAAGGCCCCTTCCGGGGGGGAAAGATGGTCCCGGTAGGCGGAAAGGGCCTCCTCCGGAGAAATCCCGGCCACATCCCACTGATAAAGGACCTGAAGGGCGATCTGTCGCCCTCGATGTCTCAAACCCATCCCAGTTCTCCCAGGATCCGTCTCAGTCGTTCCCTGAAACGAGGATAAACATACTCTTCCTGGAGGATTCGGAAACCGGTTTCTCCCATTTGCCGGGCCATCTCCTTCTGGGTTAATAATTCCTGAAGGGCCGTGGTCAAGGCCTCGAGATCTCCGTAGGGCACCAGCAGGCCATTTTCGCCGTGACGCACCACCTCGGGAATCCCCCCGGCCCGTGCCCCCAGAAGAGGCTTACGAAAGTACATGGCCTCAAGGAAAGAGATTCCGAACCCTTCCCCCCGGCTGACCAGGAGAAAGAGCCGGGCCCCGGCCACAAAGGGGGCCACCTCCCTTCTTTCCCCCAGAAAATGAACCCTTTCCCCTATTCCCAAACTCCAGGCCAGCTGGTAATACCGGGGAAGGAGATCTCCCCCTCCCACCACCAGATAATGGAGACGGGGAAAATCTCCCCGGAGACGGGCCAGGGCCTGGATGACCAGATCCACCCCCTTATAAGCCGCATCCGAACTGAGCCGGGCCACGGTAACTATATACGGATCCAGGACCCGCAATCGGGGAGGATCTTTCCCGAAATCGGGATCCAGGGCCGGAGGAAGAAGGTGCC
>DRMH01000065.1 GCA_011322625.1 Thermosulfurimonas dismutans
AATCCCGGGGAGAGCAGGGAGGGAGTGCCTCCTCCGGCGTAAAAGGTGGTGAAGACCACCGGCGAGGGGAGCCTTTCCCTCCAGAGACGGGCCTCGGTAAGGACCGCCTGGAGATATTCCTCCTCGTTCGGGGGATGCGTTACGGAATAAAAATCACAGTAGAGACATTTCCGCCGACAGAAGGGGACGTGGAGATAAAGGGCCAGCTTCATTCCCTGCGGCCGTAGCCACCTCCGCCTGGGGTGCGAATTTCCAGGGCTTCTCCGGCCTTAAGTTCAAAAACCCCCTTTCCTGGCAGAACCCTGCGGCGCCCCTCGGCGTCCAGCAGCAGATTGAGCCCTCGTTTTCCGGGTTGCCCCCCGAAGAGCCCGTAGGGTTGAAGCCTGCGTCTTTCGGTAAGGAGACTCACGGTTACCGGGGCCAGGAAACGAAACCGGCGCACCAGCCCGTCTCCGCCGGGCCATTGGCCGGCCCCTCCGGAACGCGGACGCAGGCCGTAACGTTCCACCATTACCGGGAGGGCGATCTCCAGGGCCTCGATGGGGGTGTTCAGAGTGTTGGTCATGTGAGTGTGTACACCGGAGAGTCCAGGGGACCCGGGACGTCCGCCCATTCCCCCACCGATGGTTTCGTAATAGGCGAATCCCTCTCCTCCGAAGGCCACGTTATTCATGGAGCCGCAGGAGGCGGCGGGAATCTTTTCCGGTACGGCCTGGGCCAGGGCCCCCAGGATCACGTCCACGATTCGCTGGGAGGTTTCCACGTTGCCTCCGGCCACCGGGGCCGGATAGCGGGCATCCACCACCGTGCCCGGCCGGGTGAGGATGCGAAGGGGCCGCAGGGCCCCCTGATTGGGGGGAATGAGCCCTCCGGCCAGGGCCAGGAATACGTAAAAGACCGCCGCCCGGGTCACGGAACGCGGGGCGTTAAGGCCGGTCTCGAGCTGGGGAGAGGAATCCCGAAAATCCAGCACCACCCGATCTTCCTCCTTGGTCAGGTGCAACCGTATGGGTACCGGCTCCGGGTTCAGTCCGTCGTCGTCCAGATAGTCCTCGAAATAATAGCGTCCGTCCGGGATCTCTCGAAGGGTCTCCCGCATATAGCTTTCCGAATAGGCCTGAAGTTCCTCTCCCCGGTTCCGAAGTTCCTCCAGACCGTAACGGGCTACCAGTTCAAGGAGCCGTTTTTCGCCCCGTTCCAGCGCTGCCAGCTGGGCTCGCAGGTCCCCTTCCCGTTCCTCCCGGCCGCGAACCCGGGAGAGAAAGTCCTCCCAGAAGTCTCTCCGGAAACGTCCTGCCTCCACCAGAAGAGTGGGAGGAACGAGCACCCCTTCCTCCTCGATATGGCGGGCCAACCCCATGGACCCGGGATACCGACCCCCTACATCCGCGTGATGGGCCCTTACCGCCAGAAGGAAGGCCAGTTGATCCTTTACAAAGAGGGGTTTGATCAGGGTGAGATCCGGCAGATGCGTCCCCCCTCGATAGGGATCGTTGGTGATGACCACGTCGCCGGGACGCAGGTCGAACTCCCGGAGAACCTCGGCCACGGTATCCGGAAGGGCCCCCAGGTGGACCGGTATGTGGGCCGCCTGGGCCAGAAGATGCCCCGCGGCGTCGAAAAGCGCACAGGAAAAGTCCTGTCGTTCCTTGATGTTGGGAGAGAAGGCCGAACGGCGCAACACCACCCCCATCTCCTCGGCCACCGAGGAGAAGAGGGCGTAAAAGACGGCTATCTCGGTGGCTGAAAATCCTCCCATGGACTAAAATTCTTCCTGTGCTCACCACAAGATACCTTCTCCGGGAGATCCTGACAAACTTCCTGGCGGTAGTCTTTCTGACCCTCTTCCTGCTCTATATTACCAGGATGGCTAATTTTGGCCCGGATCTTTTCGCCTTACAGGCCACCGCCCGGGATTTCGCCCTTTTTTCGCTGGATTTGACCGTCTTCCTCCTGCCCTTCGCCCTGCCTCTGGCCGCCCTCCTGGGGGTGCTCCTGGCCTTCATGCGTCTGGCTCATGACCAGGAGCTTCTGGCTTTCTCCGCCCTGGGGGTGTCTCCCTGGCGGCTTTACCGGCCGGTGGCCTGGTTTGCCCTGGGTATCTTCATCCTCACCCTGATCCTGAATATCTTTCTTCTTCCGCGAGCCAAACGGGGGATGAGGGATCTCCTCTATTTCCTTTCCGCCCGGAGGATAGAACGGGGGCTTCCGGAAAGAACCCCGGTGGACTGGTTCCCGGGGCTGGTATTTTACGCGGAGAGGGTGCGGAAGAAGTTTCGCTTCCGGGAGGTCTATATCCTGGACGAAACCCGCCCGGGCAAAAGGGGGTTTCTTTACGCCCGTAAGGGAGAGTTGCTCCTTCGGGACCGGGAGGCGGAGTTGATCTTAAAACAGGGCGAGGGGCATTATTTCTCCCGGGATTTCCGGGAGGCGGAGAACTTCTATTTCGGTGAGTATCGTTATCGTCTTCCCCTCAACCTGGCCGGGGAACGGGAACTCAAACGGGGTGAGATGGGGCTTTCCGCCCTGCTGGCCCGGGCCCGGGATCGGAGACTCCCTCCCCACAAAAGACGCAAATACCTTACCGAATTTTACCAACGGTTCTTTTATCCCCTCTCCGCTCTGGTCCTTCCCTTTCTGGGGCTTCCGCTGGGGGCCCGACTCAAGAGTTCGGGGCGGGGGCTGGCTCTGGCCGCGGGTCTGGGACTCTATCTGTGCTATTATCTTCTCTTCTCCCTGGGCACGGGTTTTTCCGAAAGCGGTTATCTTCCCTCCCCTGTGGCCCTGGGCCTGCCTTCCATTCTGATGGGGGCAGTGGCGGTGTTGGCCGGGTGGGATTTCCTGCGTCGGGAGGGCCGATGAAACTTTACCAGCGCTATCTCCTATCTCCCCTCAAGCTCCTGCTTCCCCTGATCCTTACGGCCCTGGGGGGGATCTATTTCCTGGTGGAATTTTTTGAACGGCTGGAGGACATCCTGGTGGCCCGCGCCCCGGTGGGGCTTTTTCTGGTTTATCTCTTTTATCGGCTCCCGGAGATCCTTTATCAGATCTGGCCGCCCTCTCTGGCCCTGGCCCTGCTTTCCTGTCTGGCCTTTGTTTCCAGGGGCAACGAGCTCCTGGCCCTCCGCACCCTGGGTTTTTCCTCCGGGAAGATCCTCCGACCCTATCTCGGCGTGGCCCTCCTCCTTTCCTTCCTCTTCTCCGGCTTTCTGGCCCTTACTCTCCCCCGGGCCTCCTATCAGGCCCTCTATACTTGGGAGGTGCGGATCAAGGGGGAACAACCCTGGCGGCTTCTGGCCTCGGGAAAGATGTTCTTTATCGGGCCGGATTTTCTCCTTTCGGCCCGTCCGCTCGAACCCCGGGGGGAGCTTCTGGAGGATCTATTCTATATCCGAAGAGACCGCGCCGGTCCCAGGGCCTATGTCTATGCCCGGCAAGCCCGTTACCTCAAAGGGGGAAAATGGCTTCTGGAAAGGGGCGTGGAGGCGAAAAGGAAGGAGAATTTCCTGCCCCACACCTTTTCCCGCCGGATCTTCTCCATTTCTTTTTCTCCGCGGGTCCTTCTTTCGGTGCAGCAGCCCCTCAATACCCTTTCGCTGCGGGATCTCTGGCGGCGTTATCGTTTCCTCAAGGCCTCGGGGCTTTCCGCCTCTCTCCCCCTCACCGAGATCCTTTATCGGCTCCTTTTTCCCTTTATCAGTCTGCTGGTGGCGGCCCCGGCCCTGGTCCTCTTCCTCACCTTCCGCGGCAAACGGGCCCTGGCCAAGGGCCTTTCCGCTGGAATCCTGGCGGTGATCCTTTCCTATACCTGGTTCATGGTCCTTAAGGCCCTGGCCGCCGGGGGAAAAGGCTCCCCCTTCCTCCTGCTTCCCGCAGGCTTGGTCTTTCCCGCCATCTTTGCTATCCTGGTGGGCAGAAGATATGCCTACTGAAGGGGGGCCTAAGTGCGTCTCTGGGCCAAGATAGTAACCGGAAGCGTAATTCTGATCCTTCTGGTCCTGGTAGGGCTCACCCTGCTGGTGCGCTATTATCTTCGGCCGGACAGAATCCGGCCCCTGGTCATAGCCCGGGCCGAGGAGGCCCTGGGGCGCAAGGTAATCCTGAGGCGGGTGGAGGTAGGGCCCTTCAAGGGGGTTTATCTTCGGGGCCTGACCATAAAAGAGGCCGACGGACGTACGGATTTTGTGCGCCTTAAGGCCCTGAGGGTGCGTTTTTCCCTCTGGCCCCTGCTGCACAAAAGGCTGGTCTTCACCCGGGCCGAGGTGATCGAGCCCTATGTGCATCTCGTTCGTTACCGGGACGGCACCTTCAATTGGGAGAGCCTGCGTCTTCTCCGGAAAAAGTCTTCCGGCCCGAGGGGTTCGGCTACCCGGCCTCGGACCCCGGGAACGACGCTTCCCCTGGCCCTGGTGGTGCCCCGTTTCGAGGTGCGCCGGGGGCTCCTGGTCTTCGAGGACCGAACCGGTGCCCTTCCCCGGCTTAAGATCCCCTTCGGGCTCAGGGCCTCGGTTTCTCCCCGGGTCCTTGAGGCCGCACTGCGGTTCGATCTTTTAAAGGAACCCTATCGCCTGGATCTCTCGGTCCGAAATTATCTTTCCGCTCCGGAGCTGACCCTGAACCTTAGCGGGGAAAAACTGGACCTCAATCCCTTCCTGCGGACCTCCTCCGGGGCCGCTCCTTCCTCTCCGCAAACACGGGCCGGGTCCCGGGCCCCGTCCCCCGGGAAAAGGGCAAAGCCTGCGCTCCCGGTGCTTCCCTTCCGGAAACTCCGGGCTCAGGTGACCCTCGGGGAGATCCTTTACCGGCGTCTGGCGGTAACCGATCTCCGGGCCACCGCCGTGCTTGAAGGGCACCGTCTGATTTCCGACCTCCGGTGCCGGGTGGCTGACGGAGAGGTGAGCGATCACTTAGAGGCCGAACTGGCTTCCCCTCCCACTTGGAGATTGAGGGAGACCGGGAAGGGGATCCGGCTGGCTCCCCTCCTTTCCGGTCTTTATCCCGATCTTCCCGGAAGGGTGGAAGGTATGGCCTCTTACGACGGAAATTTTACCGCTCAAGGAGGCTCCCTCCCCGCTGTTCTGGATACCCTGGCCGGAAAGGGGGTCTTTGAGGTGAAGTCCCTGCAACTTTCGGAAATCCCGGCTACCCGGGAACTTGCCCGGGTGCTGAACCTCCCGGAACTGCGTACCCTGATCTTTGAGCAGCTGCGCGGAGACTTTCGGGTGCAAAAACGCCGGGTCGTGCTGCAGGCCGCCCTGCAGGGGCCGGCCCTTAAGGCCCGGGTGAAGAGCGGAAGCGTAACCTTCGACGGGGTTCTGGATCTCCCGGTGGACCTCACCTTTTCCCGGTCCCTTTCCGATAAACTGGTTCGGCGTTTGCCGCTTGCGGCCCATCTCCGTGATGCGGAGGGTCGGGTCCAGCTCACGGTCTATCTCCGGGGGCCCTATCGCCGACCGCGGGTGAGCCTGGGTTCCCGTTCGCTGGAGGAACGCATCCGCGAGCGTCTCCGGAAGCTCCTGCCTCTTCCCTTTTAACTCCTAGGCAATATTTTCCGCCCCGGAGGGAATTTATTTCCCCTTTCGGGTCTCCGGGCCGGCGCTTTTTCCTTTATACCCCGGGGAGAGGAACGGATCTCTTTCTGGCACAGCCTTTGCAATTTCCAATCTTGAGATGAAGGCGCTCAGGGTAAATCCACAGCTGGCGGCGCTGGAGGCCCTGGAGGCGGGCCAGCTTCTGGAGAGGCGGCTGGCGGTTACCACCAACAATCTGGCCAATGTGGATACCCCCGGATTCAAGCGCGACGGGGTGGCCTTTCATGAGTATTTGATGCGCAAGATCGGTCCGCGT
>DRMH01000066.1 GCA_011322625.1 Thermosulfurimonas dismutans
CAAGCCCGAGGTCTTTAACGCCGAGGAGCCGGTCCCCTTTGAGAGGGATCGACTCGGGCTCAAGGGTTCCCCCACCCGGGTCCATCGGGTCTTTACCCCGGAGCTCAAGAGTCCGGGGGAACGCCTCCTGGTTTCCGAGGTAGGGGTGGAGGAGGCGGTTCGACGTATTCTGGAAATTCTGCGGCGCAAAGGGGTGCTTACCGCATGAACGATAAGCCGCGGGTATGGGTCTTTGTGGAACAGGAGGAGGGGCAGGCGCACCTGGTATCCTGGGAGCTTCTGGGCAAGGCCGGGGAACTGGCCCGGGATCTGGAGGGGGTGCTCGAGGCGGTGGTCCTGGGTCACGGGGTGGAGGAGGTGGCCCGTGAGGCCATCGCTTACGGGGCCGAGCGGGTCTATCTTATAGACGATCCGGTGCTGGCCTATTATCGCAATCAACCCTATGCCCACGGCGTGGTGCAGCTCTGTCGCAAGTACCGTCCGGAGATCCTCCTCCTGGGGGCCACCACCCTGGGGCGGGATCTGGCCGGTTCCATTGCCACCTCGCTGGAGACCGGGCTTACCGCGGATGTTACCGGACTGGAGATAGATCCGGAGAGCAAAAACCTGATCATGACCCGGCCGGCCTTCGGGGGCAACATCATGGCCAGCATCCTCTGTCCGGACCATCGTCCCCAGATGTCCACCGTGCGTCCGCGCACCTTTCCGCTCCCCCCGCGGGATCCTTCCCGCCAGGGGGAGATCGTGCGGGAGGAACTCGGGCTTTCCGAGGACGAGGTGCGGGTCAAACGGGTGGACTTTATTCCCAAGGACAGGACGGTGAACCTGGAGTATGCGGAGGTGATCGTATCCGGAGGGCGGGGTTTAGGGGGCCCGGAGGGTTTCGATCTCCTGCGCGAACTGGCCCGTTTACTGGGAGGCGAGGTGGGGGCCAGCCGGGCGGTGGTGGATGCCGGCTGGATCTCCTATGAACATCAGGTGGGGCAGACCGGAAAGACCGTCCGTCCAAAGGTCTATCTGGCCTGCGGAATCTCGGGGGCCATTCAGCACCGGGTGGGTATGCAGAACTCTGATGTCATCATTGCCATCAACACCGATCCCGAGGCCCCTATTTTCCGGATCGCCGACCTGGGTATCGTGGGGGATCTCTATCAGGTGATTCCGGCCCTGATCGAGGCCGTAAAGCGGGAAAAGGGCCATGAATAACGCCTTGCAGTATCAGGTAATTGTGGTGGGAGGCGGCCCGGCGGGGCTGGCCGCGGCTATTACCTGTGCCCGGGCCGGGCTGAAGACCATCCTCCTGGAGAGGGGGCGTTTCTCCGGAGCCAAGAACCTCTTCGGAGGGGTGGTCTATACCGAGTCCATTCTCAGCCTGGTTCCGGATCTCTTTTCCGAAAAACGCCTGCCCTTCGAGCGCCCGGTAACCGAGGAGGGGTGGTGGGTGCTTTCCGAGGACGGGGTGGTGAAGATCACCCATACCGGCCAGGCCCTGAGGGAGAAACCCCCCCGCGCCTTTACTGCCTTTCGGGCCCGTTTCGATCCGTGGCTGGCGGAAAAGGCCCGATCCGCCGGGGTGTTGCTGGTACCCAAGGTCCGGGTGATAGATCTCCTGCGGGAGGGAGATCGGGTGGTGGGGGTGGTTACCGATCGGCCGGCCGACTGGGATACGGATCGCCCCGCCGAGGTCCGGGCCCCGGTGGTGATCCTTTCCGAGGGGGTAAACCGGATCCTCACCCGGAAGGCCGGGCTGATCTCCGGGGATTTCACCCCCGAGGAGGTGGCCCTTTCGGTAAAGGAGGTCATTCAGCTCCCCAAAGGCGAGGTGGAAAAGCGTTTTGCCCTCTCCGAGGACACCGGACTGGCGGTGGAGATCCTGGGAGAGGCCAGCCTGGGGCTTCCGGGAAGCGCCTTTCTCTACACCAACAGCACCTCGGTCTCGCTGGGGGTGGGGCTTTTCCTCTCCGATTTTGCGGAAAAGGGGATCAAACCTTACGAACTCCTGGAGAACCTCAAGAGGCATCCGGTGATGCGGGGTCTCCTTTCCGGAGGAGAGACCCTGGAGTACGGGGCCCATCTCATTCCGGAGTGGGGGCTGGAGGGGCTTCCGCGGCTCTGCGGCCACGGGGTGATGGTGGTGGGAGACGCCGCGGGTCTGGTAAATCCTCTTTTCCGGGAGGGGACCAATCTGGCCATTTATTCCGGGATCATGGCCGGAAGGGCCGCGGTAAGGGCCCATGAAAGGGGAGATTTCAGCCGCGAGACCCTGGCCCTCTATGAGGAGGCCTTTCGGGAAAGCTATATCTATCGGGACCTGCGTTATTTCCGGCGGCTCCGGCGGTTCTTTCGGGAAAACCAGGCCTTTTTCGATACCTATCCCCAGCTGCTGAATCAGGCGCTCCACCTTTACCTTACCGCTCAGGGGAGGGCCAAGGAGGAGGTTTTCCGGGAGATCTTTGCTCTATTTAAGAGGAGACGCGGGGTTTCCGGACTCTTTAGGGATCTGCTAAAAACCTTCCGGTTTCTTAAGGGATGGTAGATCCACAGGAGATAGACCCGTGAGGCACCGGGCCTGCCCGGATGCTCAAGGAGGTCGGGGATGAAACCCTTGCCCAGGGTTAATCTTGATGACAAGATCTTTACCCTGAAGTACTACGTGGATGAGGACTATGCGCATTTACGTATCCGGGACGAGGAGGTCTGCCGGCGCTGTCCCACCCGGCCGTGCCTTTCCTTCTGTCCGGCCGGGGTCTATCGGCTGGATCGTAGCGGAGGGATCACGGTGAGTTATCAGGCCTGTGTGGAGTGCGGTTCATGTCGGGTGGCCTGTCCCTACGCTAACATCGAGTGGAGCTATCCCCGGGGAGGGTTCGGTGTGGCCTACAAATTCGGCTAGGGCCAGGGAATGGACCCTCCGGGGGATCAAGATCCTCTGTCTGGTGCTCATTGCTCTGGCCGGGCTTCAGGTCCGGCTGGATGATCAAGCCATCTGGAAGAAACGCCAGAACGTCTGGTACCTGGATCGTAATCGCCCCATATTCGCCTCTTACGACGCCTTCTATTTTGCCCGCATGGCCCGGGACTGGCAGGAGGGGCGCTACCGTTCCGGAAAACCGGATTTCTACCGGGCGGTTCCGGACAGTTATCTCACCGATAACATCACCTATCCCTTTCCGGTTCCCCTGATGAGTTTTTCCGCGGAGAAGCTCTCCCGCGTGTTCGGCATTCCTCTGGAAAGGCTGGATCTCTATTTTACGCCTATTCTGGCGGTGCTCTTTGTGCTTCCGCTTTTTCTTTACCTGGAAAGCCTGGGTTATACCGCGGCCGGGCTCCTGGGGGGGCTGGTGGGAGTAACGGCCCTTATCTATGTCATTCGTACCAGTATCATGCGTTTCGATACCGATTCCCTCAATCTTTTTTTCCCCTTTATGGTGGCCTGGTGCCTGAGCATGTATTTTCGCTCCTCCAGACCCCGCCTCTGGGTGAGTCTGGCTTCGTTTTTTTCCTTTCTTTATTATTGGTGGTACGCCCATCCGCATCTGATCCTGGTGAATATCCTTCTTTTTGCCGGGCTTCTGCGCTGGGAGAGGGGCTGTCTGGAAAGGGAAGATTGGTTGGCTCTGGCCATTCTGGTGGTCCCCAATCTGTGGTATCTCTGGAAGTCGCCGGTAGCGCTGGGAAAGCAGATCTATGAATACGTGGTGGCGGTGGTGCGGCCGGAGGCCACGGGGATTTTCAGGGATTATCCCAACATTCAGCAATCCATTTCCGAGCTTCAACACTTCAAGAACCTTTCCGAGGTGGCCCGGCTCACCCTTCAGAATGTGCCCCTCTTTCTCCTCGGGCTGGCCGGAACGGTGGTCCTCCTGGTGAGGGAAAGGCGGGCGCTGCTTTTCCTCTGGCCCTACTTTCTGATCGGGCTTCTGGTGTTCCGGGCCGGGAACCGGTTCGCCATGTATCTGGCCCCCTTTGTGGGGGTGGGGGTGGGGTTCTGGATGGATCTGGCCTTCCGGCAGGGCCGGAAGAGGCTCCGGGAATCCACCCTGCATCTGCTGCGTCTTCTGGGTATCGTGGCGGTGGGAATATGGATCCTGGCCTCCCAGAAGAGCACCTTCGCCTACGTGGCCACCCCCAAGGCCAACGCCTTCGTGGTGCGGGACATGGTAAAGCTCTCCCGGATCCTCCCTCCCCGGGCCTGGATCTGGAGCTGGTGGGATTACGGCTACGCCTTTCAGTATCTTTCCCGCCGGGGCACCTTTGTGGATGGAGGGCATCAGCTCACCCCCAAGACCTACTATGTGGCCCGTTCCTTTACCACCTCTTCGCCCCGGGAGGCCCGCAACATCACGGCCTTTATCGCCACCGAGGGGCTCCTGGGTATAAAAAAGCGTCTTAAAAAGGGCACCACCGCGGCGGCCCTTACCGAGGCCATAAGCCGGGGGGAACTATATCGCCCCCCCGATCATCCGGTCTATTGGGTTTTTACCCAGGACCTGTCTCCCAAGTACGGGTGGATCGGATACTTCGGGAGCTGGGATTTCCGCAAACATCGGGGCAGATACGGTTTTGTCTGGCCGCTTAATCCCTGTCGGGAGATGCCGCAGAAGATACTGGTGTGTCAGCGCGGGGTGCGGATCGACCCCATTACCCGCAGGGTTTTTCTGGGGCACCGGGAATTTCCCCTGCGGGGGATAGTCTATCGCGAGGCCCGGGGAGTAAACCAGCGGCTCTGGGGCCCGGAGGGGATGATTCTGGAAATTGTTTCCTCCTCTTACGGACGGGTATTTTTCCTGGTGGATGATCCCACCTTTCGGAGCCTGTTCAACCAGATGTATATTTTGAGACAATATGACCCCCGATATTTTCGTCTGGTGATGGACGACTTTCCCTTCATGGTGGTTTATGAGGTAAAATTCTGAGGGCGAGGAGGGGAAGATGGCCTATTTTTACCGAAAGGAAGAGATCCGCTTCGGACCGCATCCCAAATTCCAGGGAGTGGGCCTGGCCCTGCTCATTGATCATAACCAAGACCCGAGGCTGAGCGTCTCCATGCTCTCCATTGAACCCGGGGTGGAGATCCCCGTCCATACCCATGAGACCCAGGCCGATTCCATTTATGTGCTTTCCGGGAGCGGAGAGGCCTATGTGAACGGTGCGTGGCAGAAGATCGGCCCGGGTGATTATATTCTGGTCCCACCGCAGGAGGAACACGGGGTCCGGAATACGGGACAGGAACCCCTGAGACTCTTCATTGTTCATTCTCCGCCGCTTTTCTGACCTTATTCCGGGGGTAGCTCAGGTGGATTCGAAATGGTCAAATCCACGGGGGGAGATCGGTTTTCCGCGGTAGAGCAGGGTTCCGGTCTCCGGGAGGAGGTGACCGATACGGTAGAGGCGGCGTTCCGGTATCAGACGGGGCAGGTGACGGGCCTTTTCCGGGGGGACGGTAAAGAGCAGGGCGTAGTCCTCCCCACCGGAGAGGGCGTCTTTTTCCGTGGCCCCTTCGGCTATGGGGATTTCCTCCAGGGCGGCCCCCACCCGGCTGGCCCGGCAGAGGCGATACAGATCCAGGAGCAGGCCATCGGAGAGATCCATCATAGCTGTGGCCAGCCCCTCTTCCGCCAGAAGCCGTCCCAGTTCTATTTCCGGTTCCGGAAAGAGGAGGCATCTGCGGAGGGGTTCCGGAGGGTCATGGCCGGATTCCAGATACCGCAGGGCCGCTGCGGCTCCTCCCAGCGGACGGGAGACGAAGATAAGGTCCCCGGCCCGGCCTCCGCGGCGGAAGACCGGGCGGGAGGCCTCGCCGAAAAGAAAGAGTCCGGCCCAGAGGACCGGGCTCCTTACGGTATCCCCTCCGTAAAGATCGGCCCCGTAGGTGGAAAGAGCCTGAATCAGCCCCCCGTAAAAGTCCTCTATCCAGGGGGGCTCCGGGGGCCGGGGAAGCCCCAGGATGAGGAGGGCCCCCTCCGGCCGGCCTCCCATAGCCGCCAGGTCGCTCAGGTTAACCGCAGCCAGTTTCCATCCCAGGGCCCGGGCGGGAAAATAACGCGAACGAAAATGGACCCCCTCCACCAGGGCATCGGCGGTGAACAGTCGATAAACCCGGCCTCCCTCCAGAACCGCGCAATCCTCCTCTGCGGTTCGCACCGCCGGAGGGGCTTGCCGGAGATAACGGGAAACCAGTTCCAGAAACCTTTCCTCGGTCATCTCTGTCCGGCCAGAAGCTCGCGTTCGCTAAAGAAGAAGGCGATCTCCCGGGCCGCGGATTCCGGGCTGTCCGAACCATGAACGGTGTTCTTCTCCTTATCCAAGCCCAGGGACTTGCGGATGGTGCCCTCGGCCGCTTCCGCCGGGTTGGTGGCCCCCATGATCTCCCGGCACCGGGAAATGGCGTTCTCCCCCTCCAGCACCAGGGCCACAATGGGTCCGGAGGACATGTAATCGGTGAGACTGTCGTAAAAAGGTTTATCCCGATGTACATTATAGAATTCCTGGGCCTCCTTCTTGCTGAGACGGAGCATTTTCATGGCCACAATCCGGAGACCGGCCTGTTCGAAGAACCGAAGGACCTCGCCGATGAGGTTTCGGGCCACGCCATCGGGTTTCACCAGAGCCAGCGTTCGTTCCATAATTTCCCCTCCTTGTTGGATTTTTTGGGCCTTTTTTCATACCAGAAAAAAGGGATCTTGTCATGGGAGGAGAATTTGGATATAAATCCCCAGACCCGAGGAAGGAGGTGGGGGTGGTTAAGAGGAACTTTAACCTGGATGCCTATATCTGCCACTTACTCTGCCGGGCTCCTTCCTGGCCGTTCCCCCGTCTGCACAAGGAAATCCTGCGGTCCCTCAAAAAACTCACCGGGAGTCAGCTGGCGGCCATAGGCTTCTGGGACGAGACCAAGGGGTGCTGGTGCTTTCCGGACTTTATCCGTCCCACCTTTCGCACCTGTCAGATGAGGGGGAGGGCCTGGTTTCCGTCTCTGGGAGGGGTCTTCGAGAAGGCCTTTCGCGAAAGACGCACCTATATCAGCAACGATCTGAGCCGGGACCCTTATCATCAGGGGCTTCCTTCCGGCCACCTGCCCATAAAAAGGGTGGCCATCCGCCCCATTCTGGTGGAGGATCGGGTTCAGGGGGTAGCTATCGTGGCCAACTCTCCGCGTCCTTACGGTGACAGGGAAAAGGAGGTCATCGAAAAACTCAGTTCCTTTTACGGCTTTCTCCTCAAGGCCAAGGAGGAGGAAATCTCCCTGGGGGAGAGCCGGGTCCTAGAGACCCAGAAGGCCAAGATTCTGAATCTCCTGGTGGGGAATCTGGCCCACAAGTTCAACAATCTCTTAAACGTGATCTGGACCTCGCTGGAACTCACCAAGATCAAAAGGGAGATGGAATTAAAGCCTTTCCTGCACAAGGCGGAAAAGGCCACCCGGGAGCTTTCCTATCTGGTGAGGCAACTCCTCCTTTACGCCCGGGGGGAATGTCTGGGGCGCAAGGAGATCGACCTTACCCGGTTTTTGCCCCAGATCTTCTGTTTTCTGCGCAGTATGCTTCCTCCCTCCATCCGCCTGGTCACCCGGGTGCGTCGGGATCTCCCCCCGGTGAGGATCGATCCCATGGCCCTGGAACATATCCTGGTGAACCTGGTGGCCAACGCGGTGGAGGCCTACGGGGACCAACCCGGGATTATTAGCGTGACCCTGGGGGTTACGGAGAAGCACCGGCATCTTCTTGAGAGCCGGAGTCCCTATCGAGTACGCCTGTGCAGCGGGGTCCGGGCCTATCGCTGGTTGAGCATCAAGGTGAAGGATAGGGGGCCGGGGATCCCTCCGGAGGAACTTTCCCGGGTCACCGAACCCTTTTATTCCACCAAGGGCCTGGGCCGGGGGCTGGGTCTGGCCGCGGTGCGTAACATTCTCTGGGCCCATGAAGGTTGTCTTTCCATATATTCTCGTCCGGGGGAGGGGACGGAGTTCAAGATCCTCTTGCCGGTAAACGGGAGGGAAGGGGTATGAAGATCCTCCTTGTGGATGACGAGATCCTCCTGGGAGAAACCCTGAAGGAACTGTTATGCATGATGGGGCACGAGGTCTTTTATGCCCCCGATGCCCGGAGAGCCAGGGAGATCCTGGCCCGCTACGGCCCGGAGATCGGCCTGGCTATCGTGGATATAATGCTTCCCGGTACCAGCGGCTCGGAACTGGCCCACTGGATCCGTCGGACCTATCCGCATATAAAGGTCATCTGTATCACCGGCTACACCCCCATTCCCGAACCCGAACCCTGTGGAGGCGGGGTGCCGGTCATCTTTAAACCCTTCTCGGTGGAGGAATTAAGACCTTATTTACAATAGAAAGGGGGGGCCGCGGTGGGCCCCCTCGGAAACCTTAGATGTCGAAGTAGAGATAGAACTCATAGGGATGGGGCCGCAGACGGACCTGATCGGCCTCGTTCTCCCGCTTGTACCTGATCCAGGTTTCGATGAGATCCTCGGTGAAGACCCCGCCCTTGAGCAGGAAGTCGTGATCCTCCTCCAGGGCCTGCAGGGCCTCCTCCAGTGAGGCCGGAGTGGTGGGAATGTTCTTCAGTTCCTCCGGAGGCAGGCTGTAGAGGTCCTTGTCCATGGGTTCTCCGGGATCGATCCGGTTTTCAATGCCGTCCAGGGCCGCCATGAGCATGGCCGCAAAGGCCAGGTAACCGTTACAGGAGGGATCCGGCGTCCGGAACTCGATCCGCTTGGCCTTGGGGCTGGGGCTGTACATGGGAATCCGGATGGCCGCGGAACGGTTCCGGCTGGAGTAACACAGATTGACCGGGGCCTCAAAGCCCGGAGTGAGCCGCTTGTAGGAGTTGGTGGTGGGGTTGGTGAAGGCACAGATGGCCCGACAGTGTTTGAGAATGCCCCCGATGGCATAAAGAGCGATCTCGGAAAGACCGGCGTAACGGTCCCCGGCGAAGACATTGGTATCGCCCTTCCAGATGCTGAAGTGGGTGTGCATTCCCGAGCCGTTGTCACCGAAGATGGGTTTGGGCATGAAGGTTACGGTCTTGCCGTGTTTGTAGGCCACGTTCTTGAGGATGTACTTGAACCACATGAGGTTGTCGCCCATCTTGACCAGCGGGGCATAACGCATGTCGATTTCGGCCTGTCCGGCGGTGGCTACCTCGTGGTGGTGACACTCCACCTCGATCCCCACCTTCTGGAGATAGAGGGTCATCTCCGTACGCAGATCCTGGAACTTATCCGAGGGAGGAACCGGGAAGTACCCCTCTTTGTGCCGGGGCTTGTAACCCAGGTTGGGGTTTTCCTCCCGTCCGGAGTTCCAGATTCCCTCGATGGAGTCCACGAAATAATAGGAATAATGGGCCGCGGAGTCGTACCGGATGTCGTCGAAGATGAAGAACTCGGCCTCGGGCCCGAAATAGGCCGTGTCCCCGATGCCCGTGCTCTTCAGGTAAGCCTCGGCCTTCTGGGCCACGTACCGGGGATCCCGGGAATAGAGCTCCCGGGTGATGGGATCCATCACGTTGCAGATGAGGGAAAGGGTGGGTACCTCGCAGAAGGGATCCAGCACCGCGGTGGTGGGATCCGGCACCACGATCATGTCGCTCTCGTGGATCTCCTGCCAGCCCCGAATGGAGGACCCGTCGAAACCGAACCCCTCCTCAAAGGACTCCTCGGTAAGCTGTTCAATGGGCACACTGAAGTGCTGCCAGATACCCGGAAGATCGAGAAACTTGAGATCTACCATCTTTACCCCGTTCTTACGCGCAAACTCCAGGACTTCTTTGGGCGTCATGATGCAACCTCCTTTAGTTGGTTTTGTATTTTTTGTTGCAATCTCTCGGCCTCATCGGCCGGAAGTTTTTCCCCCTCCCGGGTCTGGAGGTAGAAGATCTGCACCGCCAGATCCTCCTTCTCCGAGACCAGGGCCTTGCCGATCATAAACCCACTTTTGGTTATTACATTAGCTATGCGGTAAAGTAAAGAAGGTTTTTCCGGGGTATAGATCTCAAGAAGGGTATAAAAGTCGGAGCTCTCCTGATCCACCCGGACGTCGGATTGAGGTTCCCTTTGAATGCGCGGCCCCAGAGAGAGGAGGGCTCCGGTCTTGCGGGAGATTAGTTTTTCCAGATCCTCCTCTCCACGAAGGACCTTCCGGAAGAGGGAACCCCATTCCCGGAGGTCGGCCCCCGGGGACAGAGGTTCCACCAGAAACTCATCCACCGCCAGTCCCTGGGGCCAGGTGAAGGCCCGGACCCTGCGGATACGAAAACCCGCGGCCAGGAAACTTCCGCACAGATCGGCCAGGAGCCCGGGACGATCTCCGGAGACCACGAAAACGGCCCGCCCCTCGCGAAACGGGATTTCCTCCACCAGGAAATCCGGGGTTTCCTCCTGGAAGGTCTGAACCAGGGCACAGATGCGCTTGAGTACAGAAAGGTCATAGATCTCCAGCTGGGGCAGGGGAATGCTTTCCGCGAGCCTCCGGGGTACCTCCGCCAGGAGTCTTTCCCTTTTGGCCGCCAGATCCACGGCGGCCCCGGGACGGGCCTCAAGAACCTTGCGGACCTTATGGTAGAGCTCCTCCAGGAGTTCGGCCTTCCAGGAGGTGAGGGCCCGGGGACCGGTGGCCCGGGCGTCGGCCAGGGTCAAAAGATAAAGGGCGGCAAGTCGCCTCACCGTCCCCACCCGAAGGGCCACCTCTTCGGCGACCTTTTCCTCGGCCAGATCCCGGCGCAAGGCCGTGTCAAAGAGCAGGAGATGTTCCCGCACCAGGAAGACGATCTCCTCGGTCTCCTCGGGACTAAAACCGAAGCGCCCGGTCAGGGTCTTTACCCTTTCGGCCCCGGCCCGGGCATGATGGGGTTCTCCCTTGGCGATGTCGTGAACCAGGGCCGCAAAGTAGAGGACCCGGGGATCCCGAATTTCCCTCCAGAGTTCCGGCCGTTCCTCCCGGAGCCGGTGCAGGGACTCCACGGTGAGGAAAAGGTGTTCGTCCAGGGCGTAAAGATGATAGAGATCGTACTGGACTTTTCCCTGGATCTTCCGGAATTCGGGCAGGAGATGAAAGAGGACCCCGGTGGTGCGCAGGGTATGGAGCATGGTCAGACTGTGTCTTTCGGTGAGGAGATAAGGGAAGATCCGGGAGAGTTCCTGCAGTTCCTCTTCCCGAAAAACCCGCCCCCGGAGATATTTGCGGAGGTCCCGGCTGAGGGGGCGTCCTTCTCGAGCCTGGATCTGAAAGATCTCCCGGAGGAAGGCCGGACCGGATACCGCAAGCTTAAAAGGAATACGGTGGACCCCCTGGGGAAAGTAGAGGTCCTCGATGAAGTCCATGAGATCTTCCACCGCTTCCCGGATCACCGCAAAGGCCCGGAAGAGGTCGGAGATGAAGTTTTCGGTTCCGGAACGATCGGCCCCGTATCCCAGCCGGCGGGCTATCTCCGGCTGGTATTCCATATAGAGTCGATCCACCTTTCTCTGGCAGAAATGATGGAGGGTATCCCTTACCTGATGGAGGAAGTTTACTGCTTCTCGGAGCCGGGCCGCTTCTTCCGGGGTGAGGAAACCCACCCGAACCAGGTCTTCCGGGGACTCCAGGCCGAAGACGATCCTTCCGGCCCAGAGCAGAAACTGGTAATCCCTTAAGCCCCCGGGCCCGTCCTTGAGATGGGGTTCCAGAAAATAGATTTCCTCCCCCACCCGGGCCAGCCGTTGTTCCCGCATGTTTTTCAGGCGGAGATAGATCTCCTTGGTTCGACCGGAGATGAGCCGCTGAAACCCCCGGGTGAGTTCCTCGAAAAGGGACCGGGAACCGTAGATCAACCGGGCCGAAAGAAGGGCGGTGAGAAAGGTGGGATCCTGCAGGGCAAAATCCAGGGCCTCCTGAGGGGTGAAGATACGATAGGTGACCTCAAAACCATAATCCCACAGGGGATAGATCAAACGCTGCAGAAAAAGCGAGAGATCCTTCTCCGCAAGCCCGGCATGGAGAAAGAGAAGATCCACGTCGGACCCGGCACAAAGATAACCCTCTCCGTAACCCCCCAGGGCCACCAG
>DRMH01000067.1 GCA_011322625.1 Thermosulfurimonas dismutans
GAAAAAGGAGGAGGATTATGCGTAAATGGGTCGTTATGTTGGGTGTGATGGGGTTAATTTTGGGTGTTTACGGAGTAGGAACGGGGAGCTGTAACGAAGGGCCCAAGGTAATCAAATTACCCGCCCCTAAGATGGCCCACACCACGGTGGTTTTTCCTCACTGGATGCACCAGAACGTACTTAAGGGAAACTGTGGCGAATGCCATCATAGCCGCACCGCGGACTGGAAACAGGTTCCCTATAAGAAAGGGATGAAAATCCAGAAGTGTGACACCTGCCATAACAAGCAGCACCCCAATCCCAAACTGCGCAGTGTCAAGAACGCCATGCATATCAACTGCCGGGGCTGCCACAAGGCCATGAAGAAAGAGGGTAAGAAGACCGGCCCCACCGGCTGTTTCGGATGTCATAAGAAGAAGTAATTGATCTCTTTCTCGAGTCTAGGGTTTTCTTTAAAGGGGGGGGTTATCCCCCCTTTTTCTTTGAAGTGCAAATAATCCCTTCCACTTGTTCAGATCCCGAAGAGCGTGTTAAACTGTTATCAAGAACTTCTAGATCCTATTAGGGAGGGCTTATGGCTGACCGCTTAAAGAAGATGATCCCGGAAAAGGACGAGCCGGTATTTCCTATCGGGGTGGCGGCCAAGATCCTGGGTGTGAATCCCAGAACCCTCAAGATCTACGAACAGGAAGGGCTGGTTAAGCCGGTAAAAAAAGGCAATAAACGTTATTTTTCTTATAACGATATCGAGTGGCTTAAGTGTCTGCGTTCCTTCATCCATGAGGAGGGAATCAGCATTCCCGGCATCAAAAAACTTCTGGAATTAACCCCCTGCTGGGTGATCAAGAACTGCCCGGAGGAAGTCCGGAAGGAATGCACCGCCTATCGCGATCGCACCAAGCCCTGCTGGCAACTGGTCAACTCCACCTGTAAGAAGATGGAAAAATGTGAAACCTGCGAGATCTACCTGCGGGATAAGGAATATCTGCTCCGCAAGGAGGACAAAAAGGCCTCCTGAGCCGCCCGAATGTTCTTAGCTTATTGACCCTGAGGAGGCACCGGCAGAGGCGGGGGGGTGGGGAGTTTTTCCTGAGGTTTAGTCTTTTCCACCACCGGGGCCTTTTCCATAAGAGAGGCCTTATTCCTCTGGGCGGCAAGGTAGGTCAAAAAGATGGAATTGGCAAAAAAGAGGATGGCCAGCAGGGCCGTGACCTTGTTCAGAAAGGTACCCGGCCCGGCCCCACCGAAAATGGCCTGACTCCCGGTGAAAACCGCACCTACCTCCGAACCCTTACCCACATTGACCAGGACAATAGCAATAAGAAAAAGGGCTAGAATAATCTGCACCACCACCAATACGGTAAACATAAAACCGGCCTCCTCTTAGGGTCGCCAGTGATTATTACCCCTTTTCCGGAAGGCTGACAAGAGCGGAACGCTCAGAACACGCTTCCCATAACCGCATGGAGCAGGGAACCCGGATACAATCCGATAACCAGCACTCCCAGGGCCGAGATTCCCAGCGCCGCCCAGAGGGAGAGAGAGGACGCCGGCTGGATCTCGCGTTCGGGCTCCCGCATATACATGAACATCACAATGCGCAGATAGGGATAGGCAGCGATAACGCTGGCCAGCACCGCCAGCACCGCCAGCCAGGGATGCCCGGCGTGCACCACGGAACGGAAAAGATAAAACTTCCCCATAAAACCCGCCGTGGGAGGAATCCCGGTGAGGGAAAACATGAAAAGGAGCATCAGGAGCGCCGGGAAGGGATAAAGCCTGGCCAGCCCCTGATAGTCGTAAATGCTTTCTCCCACCCCGCCTTCCCGCTGAAGCAGGGTAACTATACCGAAGGCCCCGATGTTCATGAAGGCGTAGATAAAGAGATAGAGCAATACCGCCGAAAGCCCCTCCCGGGTCCCGGCGGCGATTCCCAGGAGGATATAGCCGGCATGAGCCACCGAGGAATAAGCCAGCATACGTTTGATGTTGGTTTGAACCACGGCCAGAATATTCCCCACAAACATAGTCAGCACCGCAAAAGGCACCAGTAATTTAATCCACATGGGATGGGCCGAGGCAAAGGCCAGAAGGAAGATCCGCCCCAGAGCCGCAAACCCCGCCGCCTTGGCCGCCACCGACATAAAGGCCGTAACCGGGGTCGGAGCCCCCTCGTAGGCATCCGGAGCCCACATATGAAAGGGTACCATGGCCACCTTGAACCCCAGAGCCACCAGGAAAAAGGCGATCCCCGCGAGAACCGCCGGATCAACGGACAGATGTTGATGAATCCTGGCCAGGAAAAGGGTTCCGGTGCGACCGTAAATTATGGCCAGCCCCAGGATCAGAAAAGCCGAAGCCAGAGAACCCAACAGGAAATACTTAAGCCCGCCCTCAAGGCCCCGAGGATCCCGCCAATCCACGGCTACCAGTACATAAATGGAAAGACTCATCAACTCCAGCCCGATATAAATGAGCAGAAGATCCGTACCCGAGGCCATCAGCATCATGCCGCAGACCGCAAAATAGAGAAGCCCGTAGTATTCCCCGAAGTGAAAACCCCTCCGCCGGGCATAGACCGGAGAAATCAAAATGCTCAGAAACAGGCTCAGAAGAAAAATGGTCTTGAGAAAAAATCCATAATGGTCCGCGGTATAACTCTCCCCGAAGGAAATGCCCAGACTGGTCCGACACAACCACCAGGCCACCAGAGTCCCTAAAAGGGCCGTCCAGAAGAAGAAATCCTTGGCCCGAATGGCCCGATCAAACAGAACCATGAACGAAGCCACCAGCACCAGGAAGATCTCCGGGGCGAGAGCCTTGAAATTAAGCAAAGAGAATGGCATGGAGCCCCTCCTTTATAAGCTGAGTTATGGAAGTGACCGGACCGGCAGCCTGCACATGCTGGAGCAACCCCTTGACCGAAGGATGCATAAAGGAAAGGAAGGACTTGGGATAAATCCCGATCCAGAGCACCAGGATGAGCATGGGAAGCAACGATACGAGCTCCCGCAGTTTCATCTCCGGAAGCCCGGCAATGTTGGGGTTGACCTTCTGGCAGAAGACCCTCTGGTACAACCAGAGCATATAGCAGGCCCCCAGAATAACCCCGGTGGCCGCAAACACCGTGGCCCACTTCTTGGCTTGGAAGGTCCCCAGAAGGATCAGGAATTCACCGATAAATCCGTTGGTGCCGGGCAACCCGATGGAGGCCATGGTAAAGACCATGAAAAAGGCCGCATAAATGGGCATCACCGTGGCCAGCCCACCGTAGTAGGAAATCTCTCGGCTATGGGTGCGATCATAGACGATTCCTACACACATAAAGAGGGCCCCGGTCACCACCCCGTGATTGATCATCTGAAGGATGGCCCCCTCCACTCCGTTGGCGGTAAGGGAAAAGATCCCCAGGGTTACAAACCCCATGTGACTCACCGAACTATAAGCGATAAGGCGCTTGAGATCGGTCTGGGCCAGACAGGCCAGGGCCCCGTAAATGATGGCAATAATGGAAAGCACCAGCATGGGTACCGCAAGGGCCAGGGTGGCCTTAGGGAAAAAGCTGAGAGAGAACCGCAGGAATCCGTAGGCCCCCATCTTGATGAGGATCCCGGCCAGAATAACCGACCCGGCGGTAGGGGCCTCGGTGTGGGCATCCGGCAACCAGGTATGCACCGGCCACATAGGAACCTTTACCGCAAAGGCCGCAAAGAAGGCCAGGAAAAGCAGGATCTGTAAACCATAGGGGAGCCCCATGCGCATAAGAGTAGGAACTTCGAAGGTCCCGATCTTGAGATAGATCACGATGATACCGATGAGCATCAAGACCGAGCCCAGCAGGGTATAGAGCACGAACTTTATGGTGGCATAGAGGCGCCGCGGACCTCCCCAGATCCCGATAATGAGATAC